>NZ_CP019724.1:310000-620000 GCF_002005225.1 Streptomyces pactum | reverse complement strand
CGACGGGCGGCGACTCGGGACCGGGCTTGCCGGGGATCCCCTCCGCAGGTCCGCCACCGTCGCCCTGCAGGCTCTCGGTGACCTTGTGGGCTACCCGCTTGAGGGGGTTGGCCTCGCTCATCAGCCTTCTCTCCGTTCTGGGCGGGCCGCTGCACGCGGCCGGTCGTGTTCGAGTACCGACTGCCGTGGTGGGCCGTGACCGCGTACCCAGCGTTCGGGACTCAAGGCATGGGCGCGCAGAACGGAGCCGGCCGGCTCAGGTGGTCTCCCCGTCGCGGGCGCCGCCCTGGCAGCGCGCCGTGAAGGAGCCGGTCCCCTCCCCGTCCGCCGAGATGAGGATCACTCCGCCGCCCGGGACGCACTCGGTCGCCCTCACGTCGCCCGGCAGGCGCGCGGCACGGGTTCGGCGGCCTCGGCCGGAGCGGCGCACAGTACCGACACGGCCAGGGCCGCGACCACGGCCCACGACGACTCGCGCATGGGGAACTCCTTCTCACCGGTGCCGTACCAGCGTCGCCGGGCCGGGGGCGGCGCGCCACCGGAGACGGGCGCACGGGGGAGGGCCCCGACCGGAGGAGTACCGATGCCGTTGGCACCAACAGCATCGGAGAAGTACCGGTCGGGGCCCTCGGCGGCCCTGACTTGGGCCGGGAGACCCTAGCTCACCCCGTGCGTCACCCCCACCGGTTCGAACGAGACCCGGGTGCGCCCGCCGTCGCCCGCCCAGACCACCTCGACGCCGGTCTCACCGGCCACGACCTCCGTGACCGCTTCTTCGAGGGGACCGGGCCCCGGCTCACCGGTGAGCGCGGCCAGGCAGACGTGCAGGGAGGTGCCGCCCGCGTCGCCGGACAGCCGGGGCAGCTCGGCCCACGGCGTGTAGGCGGTGCCCTGCGGGGCACGGACGGTCTCCGGCTCGGGACGCCAGCCGTGCAGGCCGTGCAGCGCCGAGACCAGGGCGTCCTCCGGGCCGGTGGCCCACCCCGTGTGCGTCAGGCGGGCCTTGGCCGGTGCCCCGACCACCCGGTGCACCCGCAGCTCGTACGGCCCCCGTGCCACCGTCACGCTCTCCACCCGCAGCCCCGGCACCATCGGTGGCCCGCCCGCGAAGGCGGGCCGGTGCCAGGAGGCCGCCCAGCCCCAGCCGTCGCCGTGTCCCGCGCCGAGCGGGTGGACGCGACGCCGCACGCTGCGCCGGCCGTTCACCTCCACCGACAGGTGGTTGTCGGCGGTGTTCCCGGACGCCGTGGGGCCGGTCCGGGTGGAGTAGGCCTGCCGCCCGTAGTGCGGGTCGTCCTCGGCGGCCGACTCGCCCTCGTGCGGCCGGACGTGGTCGCTGCCGTGGTTGTGCAGGCGTACGATCCCGTCGCCGCGCGTCGCCTGGACCAGCAGCCCGGGCGCGGGCAGGGACAGCACCCGGTCGGCCTCCTCAACGGGCGCCGCTTCCTCCGTGGCCGTCCACAGCGGGTGGCCGGCGGGGGCGAGGAGCGACACGAAGGCCTTCGACGCCCAGTAGGGGGAGGACGGGCCGGAGTAGCACTGGAGGGTGGCCTCGTGCGGACCGTGCCAGCCGAGGCTCAGCAGTCCGTCGTCGGTCAGCGCGCCGCGCTCCAGGAAGTACCGCAGACTGCCGCTCGCCAGCCGCCGCGAGGCGCCCGGCGCCAGCGGCGTGTGCCCGGTGACCGCGCCCAGGCCCACCGCGGCCGAGGCGGCGAACCGGTACGACAGCGAGCGGCCGTAGTGCAGCGGCGCCCCGTCCGCGCCGAACATCAGCGCGAAGCCGTCGAGGTGCGCACGCAGCCGGTCGCCGTACCGGGCCGCGGCCGGTCCGGTGTCGCCACAGAGGCGGGCGTCGAGCACCGGGTAGAGGTGCAGCGCCCAGCCGTTGTAGTGGTCGAAGGCGCGTCCGTCGCCGTCGGCGTACCAGCCCCCGCCCCGGTACCAGCCCTCCATCAGCTCCAGCGCCCGCTCCCGGGCCGCCGCCGTCTCGGCGTCGCCACGGCCGACCGACTCCAGGAACCCGGCGACCGTGTACGGGAACAGGTACCAGTTGTTCGGTGCCGGCACGTGCCGCAGCGCCCCGCGCAGCCACTCCTCCACCCGGTCCTGCACCCCGGCGTCGAGGTGCTTCCAGAGCCAGGGTGCGGTCAGCCGCAGCCCGAGCGCGACCGACGCCGACTCGACCATGGGCTGGCCCTGCACGTCGTGGTCGAGGATCAGCGGCCAGGACTCGGTGTCGTCCCGGCCGGGGGCGAGGGTGCCCGAGGCCAGGCCGCGCGCGTACCGCTCCAGCCACCCGTGCGGGTCCTCGCCGTCCGCGCCCGCGACGCGGAAGGCCGCCGCGAGGAACGTCCGGGCGAAGCCCTCCAGCCCGTCGGAGCGCACGCCCGAACGCGAGGGGCGCCCCGGCAGGTCGAGCAGGGCGCAGCCCGGGGTGCTCCAGCGCCACGCGGCCCACAGGAGCCCGTCCGCGACGGCCTCCCAGTGGTCGCGGGTGTAACCGGTGTACGGGCTCAGCGCACGGTCCTCGGTGGGCAGTTCGAACGGGATGCTCATGCCAGGAACGCCAGCCTTTCGCGTCGTACGGGATGGAGGAAACCGGCACCGGACGCCCAGCGGGTCGTCTCGGCGAGCGCGAGGTCGGCCAGGCGGCGCCACTCGTTGCCCTCGGAGCCGGCGAGGTGCGGGGTGATCAGCGCGTTCTCGCACTCCCACAGCGGGTGGTCCGGCGGCAGCACCTCGGGGTCGGTGACGTCCAGCACCGCCCGGATCCGCCCCGCCAGCACCGCGTCGGTGAGCGCCTCCTGCTCGACGACCGCGCCGCGAGAGGTGTTGATCAGCACCGCGTCGGCCGGCATCGCGTCGATCAGCGAACGGCCGACCAGACCGCGGGTCGAGGGCAGCAGCGGGGTGTGCACGCTGACGGTGTCGCAGCGCCTGAACAGCTCCGGCAACTCGACGCGCTCGACGCCCAGTTCGGCGGCGTCCGCGTCGCTGACGTACGGGTCGTGCAGCAGGACGCCGACGTCGTGCGGCCGCAGCAGCTCGACGACCCGGCGGCCGATCAGCGAGGCCGACAGGATGCCCACCGTACGCCGGTAGTTGCCGACGCTGCGCGGGGTGCGCAGCCAGTTGCCGCGGGTCCGGGACACCCGGAAGTCGCGGGCCCGCTCCAGCACCCGCTTGCCGGTGAGCAGGATCATGCCGAGTGTGTACTCCGCCACCGGCAGCGCGTTGGCCGCGGCGGCCGAGGAGACCTCGATCCCCCGCTCCCAGCACGCGTCGGTGACATGCCCGCGCACGCTGCCCGCCGTGTGCACCACGGCCCGCAGCCGCGGCGCGGCCCGCAGCACCTCGGCGTCCAGCGGCGGACAGCCCCAGCCGGTGATCAGCAGGTCCACGTCGGCCAGTACGGATCTGGCCCGCGAAGTGGCGAGGTCGTCCAGGACCGGGAGCGGCGCCAGCTCGCAGACCCGGCGGAACGCGCCGAGGGACTGGGGGTCGAGTACGGCCGTGGCGGCGTCCGGGGACATGGCCACGGCGGCACGGGGCCGGGACTCGCGGTCGGGGACGTCGGGGGCGTGCAGGGTCACTTGACGGCTCCGGCGGTCAGCCCGCTCCGCCAGAAGCGCTGGAGCAGGACGAAGGCGAGGATGAGCGGTACCACGGCGAGCAACGAACCCATGATCACCACGGGGTAGTACTCCGGCGACACGGACGCGGAGCTGTTCCACTGGTACAGGCCGAGGCTGACGGGATACAGGTCCTGGTCGGACAGCATCACCATGGGCAGGAAGAAGTTGTTCCAGATCGCGGTGAGCTGGAACAGGAAGACGGTGATCAGGCCGGGGCCGAGCATCCTGAGCGCCACCCGGGCGTACGTGGTCAGCTCGCCCGCCCCGTCCACGCGCGCCGCCTCCAGTACCTCGTCGGGCACGTAGCCCCGCGCGAAGATGCGGCCCAGATAGACGCCGAACGGGTTGAACAGCACCGGGATGAACACGGCCCAGAAGGTGTTGACCAGGCCGGCCTCGGAGGCCATCAGGTACAGCGGCAGCGCGAGGACCGTCTGCGGCACCATGACCGCGGCCAGCACCAGGCCGAACAGCTTCTCCTTGTGCCGGAAGCGGTACTTGTCGAAGGCGTAGCCGCAGGCCACGCTCACCAGCGCGCCGACGGCGGCACCCAGCACGGCGTACAGCAGGCTGTTGACGTACCAGCGGCCGTACAGCCCGCCGTCCATGGCGAACAGGTCCGCGAGGTTCTGCGCGAAGGAGAAGTCGCTCAGGGACAGCAGGTCACTGCTGAACAGCGCGTCCCGGTCCTTCGAGGCGGCCAGCACCAGCCACATGACGGGCAGCAGCGTGTAGAGGACGGAGATCGCGACGACCACGTTGACCGTCGCCCGCCCCAGCAGCTTCGGGCGGAGCAGGGAACTGTCGGTGGCGCTCATCGGGCCTCCTCGGTGTCGGCGCGGCTGGTGAAGCGGGTGACGCCGTAGGACAGGGCGATGGTGCATACCAGCAGGACCACCGAGGCCGCGGCCGCGAGGCTGTAGTTGTTGCGGGTGAAGGCCGCGTCGTAGATGTACATGCTCGGCGAGAAGCGCGAGCTGATCATCGGGGAGGACTGGCTGAGGAGCATCGGCTCCGTGAAGAGCTGGAGCGCCCAGATCAGGGTGAAGATGGCGACCATGACGATCGAGGCCCGCACCAGCGGCGTCTTGACCTGGAGCGCGGTGCGCACCGGACCGGCGCCGTCGACGACGGACGCCTCGATCACCTCGCGGGGCACGGCCTGCAGGGCGGCGTAGAAGACCACCATGTTGTAGCCGAGGTTGCTCCACAGGGCGATGTTCACGATGGACGGGATCACCGTGTGGATGCCGAGGAAGTCGATCGTGATGTCGCCCTGGGCGAAGAGTTCGATGACCGGGCTGATGCCGGGCGTGTACAGGTACAGCCAGATCAGGGCCGCGATGATGCCGGGCACCGCGTGCGGCAGGAACAGCCCGAGCTGGGCGAGGGCGCGCAGCCTCACCACGCCGGAGTCCAGCAGCAGGGCCAGGGCGAGCGCGCCGACGACCATCAGCGGGATGTAGATCAGGCAGTACAGCGCGACCGTGCCGAGCCCGCCGAGGAAGGTGGGGTCGGTGAGCACGGCGGCGTAGGACCGCAGCCCGACGAAGATCCTGCGCTCGGGGCCGAAGCCGAGTCCGGGCTGGTCGTCGCTGAAGAAGCTCAGGTAGACGGCCGTGCCGACGGGGATCAGGAAGACGGTGACCAGCAGGGCGAAGAACGGCGTCATCAGAACGCCGGCGGCGGTCAGTTGCCGGCGTTTCGCCGCTTTGCGGGCGCGCAGCCCGGACGCGGAGGGCGCCGGGGCGGTGGCGCGGGACGCGCCGGTCGGCACCCGGGGCTGGGTGGTCGTGGTCATGGGGGTGTCACCTGCCTTTCGTCGGCTCAGGTGCTGTGCTGGGTGGTGGACAGGCCGAGGGCCTTGAGGTCGGGCATGGTGCCCTCCTGCGCGGTGCGCAGGGATTCGACGAGGGAGCCCTGGCCGGCGCCGACGCGGGCGAAGGAGTCCTGCATGACCTTCTGGGTGGCGCTCATCCGCGGGCCCCACAGCCACTGCCCGCCGATCTTCTCGGCCTCCTGCTCGAACAGGGTGTAGATGTCCTGCCCGCCGTAGTACGACCGGTCGAAGGCGTCGCGGCCCACCGGGACCAGGTCGGGGGCGGCCGGGTACTGGCTGCTGGTGCCGCTGGAGAGCCGGGCGCGCAGGGCGTCGGGGTGGGAGACCTGCCACTCGATGAACTCCATCGCGGCCTCGGGATGGCGGCTGTCCTCGGTGACGGCGAAGGTGGAGCCGCCGTGCGTGCCGGCGGACGGGCTGCCGGTGTCCCACTGCGGCAGCGGCGCGATCCGCCACTGGTTCTTCTGCCCGGGCCGGGCGTTCATCTGCGCACCGGCGTCCCAGGCGCCGCTGAGCCGGGTGAGGACCAGGCCGTTGCCGATCTGCGCGTCGGACTGCCTGCTCTCCACGGCGTTCATGAAGACGTCGTCCCGGTCGATGAGCCCCTGCCAGTAGTCCGCGACGCGCCGGGAGGGCGCGTCGGCGAGGGAGACGTTCCAGGCGCCGCGCGAGGTGTCGAACCACTGGGCTCCGGCCTGCCAGGCGTAGCAGGCGAACTGCGTCATCCCGTCGGTGGGGAACAGCACCAGCCGCCGGTCGGGCGCCTTGCGGTGCACGGTGGCGGCCTGCTCGGCGAACTCGTCCCAGGTGCGGGCGGCCCGCAGGCCGTAGTGGTCGAACAGGTCGGCGCGGTAGTGCATCACCATGGGCTCGACGTCCAGCGGCACGGCGAACACCCGGCCCTCGAACGTGGTCAGCCCGAGCGCCTGCGGCAGCAGCTTGCGGCGCAGGCCGTCGCTGACCAGGTCGGTGATGTCACGGGCCACACCGTCGATGGCGTACCCCGGCACCTGCGGATACTCGATGGTGGCGACGTCGGGCGCGTTGCCCGCCCGGGCGGCGTTGCTGAGCTTGGCGTAGCCGCCCTGCCCGCCGGAGGGGATCTGCTGGAACTCCACCTGGATGTTGCGGTGTGTGCGGTTGAAGGCGTCGACCACCTCCTGGCTGCCGCGCAGGGCGGACCAGAAGGTGACGCGCGTGGTGGTGCTCGTGCGGGCCGACGAGGCGCCGTTCCCCCCGCTGCAGGCGCTCACGGCTCCTGCCAGGGGTACGGCGGCCATCGCGGCGAGCACGGACCGACGGCTGGGTCGTCCGGGCATGGCGCCTCCCGCGGCTCCTGCGGGTCCGCGTGGATGCGGACACGACTGTTCGGGACACGGGAATCCTGAATCCTCCAGCGGAAACGGTCAATAGATCGATCAGAAGAAAATAAAGCGTTCAAACGCTCATTCGTTCGGATCGATCATGGAGTCTCCGGTCCCGGCTCCTCGACAGCCACGCGCTGTGTCGAGCCTCGCACCATCAGCCGGGGCAGCAGCTCGACGCGCCGCGCGGCATGGCCGCGGCCCTCCCGCAGGCGCTCCAGCAGCAGCTCGGCGGCCACCCGGCCGACCTCCGCCCGGGGCGGGGACACGGCGGTCAGCGGCGGGGTGGCGAGTCCGGCCACCACGTCGTCGTACGCCACCACCGAGCAGTCCCGCGGTACCCGCACCGCGTCGCCCGCCAGCCGCTGCACGATCATCAGCGCGTCCACGTCACCGTGCAGCACCACCGCGGTCGCCCCCGTCTTGCGCAGCAGCACCGGCAGTTCGGCCGTCTCGTCCGCGGAGTACGGCCCCTCGGGACCCGACTCCGGCGTACTCAGCGCCCACGCCCACTCCTCCACCAGTGGGTGCGCGCCGGCGATCTCGGCCAACGCGGACCGCAGCGTGCGCGCGGTCGGGCTGTCGTCCCGGGTGGCGAACACGATGCGCCGGTGCCCCAGCTCCACCAGGTGCTCCACCGCGAGGTGCGCCCCGTACCAGTGGTCCGAGCACACGGAGTCCAGCACGTGCGGCGTGCTGCCGCGGCGCGGGCGCCGTTCCATGAGCACCGTCGGCACCTCCAGTGCCGACAGCCACCCGTGGTCGGCCTCCTCGGCGGCCAGAGTGTTCCACCGGGGCGCGAGCAGCAGACCGCGCGCGCCGTCGGCGAGGGCCCGTTCGACCAGCGGGCGTTCCGCGCCGGCCGCCTGGGGCGCGATGTGCAGCGCGAGGCGCACTCCGGCCTCCTCCAGCACCGTACGGGCGCCGTGCAGCGTCTCGGTCAGGTACGAGTGCCGCTCCGGCACCACCACGGCCACCCGGTCCCCGTCGGCGGTGCTCTTCGCGGGCACCTCCTGGGCGGGCAGCGTCGAGCGGACGACGCCGTGCCCGCGGCGCAGCCTGCCCTCGCGCGTCAGCTCCTCCACGTCGCGGCGCACCGTCACCACGGAGACCTGCAGCTCGTCGGCGAGATCGCGCACCCGCGCGGTACCGCGCGCCTGGACCGCCGCCAGAATCCGCTGGCGCCTGAGATCTACCGGCTCCCGCATCAGGCCTCCCCACCCGTGAATGTTCGTTTGAGCGATTCGCCGTCATCATAGCGATCGTTCGTCCTGGGTGGGGTGTGCGCGGCCTCCCGGCCCCGGCGGCCCCTACGGTTCCGGGTCCGCGAGGAGCGGACCCAGCGGCCCGAGATCGAGGTTCAGGTCGCCGCGGCTCAGGCCGTGCTGCTCGCACAGGTCGTCCATGCGCTCGTCGAGCAGCATCAGCGCCGTGCCGAGCCGGTCCTCCTGCTCCGCGCTCAGCGTGCCCTCGTCGAAGCGGCGCACGGCCTGACGTTCCATGAGCTGCCGCAGCAGCTCCACCACGGTGAGGACGAGGGCGGCCAGGTCGTTCGTGACCCGCTCGGGGTCCAGGTCGAGCGCGTGGGCCCGGGGGGCGGTCACAGCGGTCCGCTGTCCGGCCAGGGGGCGGGCACCCGCTCGTTCACCGACGACAGCAGGGCGTGCAGGGAGATCCGCACCAGCGGCACGTCCGCGATCGCCAGGACCAGGTCCCCGCTGACGACGACACCCGTCGCCAGCACCCGGTCCAGCAGGTCCACCAGCGGCACCCCCACCGGCGCGTACGGCTCGGGACCGCCCCAGGGCACGGGGTCCGGCCCCGGCGTACGGGTGTCCAGGGCGGTCATGAGCGGGCCTCCCGCGTCGTGGCGTACCGTGCCGCGTGGTCCGGTGATGGGCGGTCCGGTGGTGGGCGGTCCGGTGGTGGGCGGTCCGGTGGTGTGTGGTCCGGTTCCGTAGGGTCCGGCTTCGCGGCGTCCTGGTGTTCGTCCCAGCGGGCGAAGGAGTACGGGATCCACGGGCCCGAGGCGCTGATCTCCATCGCCGGGTGCCGGCCTTCGGCGGCGAGCCGGGCCAGGGCCCGCCGGAAGGCGGCGCTCTCCGCGTCCTCCACCAGGTAGGCGACATTGAGCAGTTGCGGCGTGCACCGGCCCGTCAGCCGCTCGCTCTGCGGGCGGTGTCGCGTCGCGGCGACGGCGTGCCGCCGCAGTTCGGCGTCGACGGCCTCCGCCTCGGCCAGGGCTCTCCCGTGGGCGTCCTGCCGGTCGCGCCGCCGCGCGCTGGCCCGGCTGAGGTAGGCGCGCCCTCCGCCCGGGGCTCCGGAACCGGCCGGTGCGCCGGCACCGCCGACGGTGCCCTTCGCGCGCTCGGCGGCGTGCGCCTTCACCGCCCACTCCGTACGGCCCCGCAGCCGGTCGAGCAGCGCGCCCAGCACCGCCTCCCGAGAGGCGACGGCCTGCCGCGCGCTCCAGTCGCCGCGGTACAGGGTCGCCATCGGCAGCGGCACGACCGTCCCCCGCCCGGCCGCCGCCTCGACGCCCCGGTGGTGGGCACGGGCGCAGCGTTCCAGGTCCCCGGGCCGGTTGAGCCGCTCCGCCAGCGCCTCCTCGTCGAACAACGCGGCCGGGACGTCCTGGACGACCAGGCACAGGCCGCCCGCGCGCAGTACGCGCAGCGGACCGCCCTCCTCGTGACCGGTCGCCGCCGCAAGCGCGGCGGGGTCCGGCGCAGTGCGCGCCACGGCGAACGCGCAGACGAGGCCGGGCGCCGCCGGTCCGGCCGTGGGCGCGCTCACCGCGCGGCCCCCGCCGTCTCCTCGGCGGCCCCCTCAAGGGCGTCGAGCCGGGCGCGCAACCGCTCGTTCTCCTCCGCGAGCGCGTCCCGCGCCGCCCGGGACGACAGCGCCGGGTCGGTCTCCCACCAGTCGATGCCCGCCTTCTTGGCGGTGTCCACCGAGGCGATGAACAACCGCAGCCGGATGGTGAGCAGTTCGATGTCGAGCAGGTCGATCTTGATGTCGCCGGCGATGACGATGCCCTTGTCGAGGACCCGTTCGAGCAGGTCGGCGAGGTTGCCGGTCGCGGGCGCGTAGGGCTGCGGATCCGGGCCGGCGTACCGGAGGTCGACGTCGGTCACCGCGTGCTCCCGCCGGCGTCAGCGATACGGGCGGGCACGTTCGTCGTCCTCGTACTCGTCCTCTGCGTCCTCTGCGTCCTCGTCGTCGTACTCACCCTCCTCGCCCTGGTACTCGGTGTCCTGGTCCCCACCCTCCTCGTCGGCGTCTTCGTACTCGTCCTCCGTGTCCTCGGCATCCTCGGCGTTCTCCTCCTCCATCGCCTCCTCGTGACTCCTGACGACCTCGCCGTCGCGGATCTCGCCGCGCCAGCCCTCCACCTCCTCGTCGTCCATCAGGGTCACGTGCCGCGCGAAGTGCTTCAGGTCCAGCCGCAGCCGGCGACCCTGGGCACGCCAGAGGTTGCCGGTCTTCTCGAAGAAGCCCGCCGGGTAGTACTCGACGACCAGGACGACCCGGGTCAGCCGGGGCGCCAGCTCGTGGAAGGTGACCGCCCCACTGGTACTGCCCTTGGCGCCCTCGGAGGTCCAGACGATGCGTTCGTCGGGGACCTGTTCCCGGACGGTGGCCTTCCAGCCGCGGCTCGACGGGCCGACCTTGACGTTCCAGTCGGACGTCACCTCGTCGTCGGTGCCGACACTGCGGACGCCCTTGGTGAAGCCGCTGAAGTCCTGAAGCCGCGTCCACTGGTCGTAGACGGTGCGCAGGGGGACGCCGATGTCGACGGTCTCCATGATGTGCGTCGCCTTGACACTGCCGCCGCCTGCCCCGCCCCCCGCACCGCCGCCTCCGGAACCGCGGTCGTCGGCGGACTCGGTCAGGCGTTCGGTCAGCCCGCCGATTCGTTGCCCCGCGCCGCCCACGAGGCTGTGCCCCTTGGCGGCGAGGTACCCGCCGAGCGCGTCCTTGAGGTCGGCGAGGGGAGAGGGCGCGCCGTCCTCCTGCCGGGTGGGGGTCATCGGCGCACACCTCCGTGCCGGTGGGCCGGGCTCGCCGTCTTCTTCGCGGGCACGGCCTTCTTGGCGGTCTTCTCGGCGGCCTTCTTCGCGGCCTTCTTCGCGGGAGGTGCCGGCTTGCCGGGCGGAGCCTTCTCGCCCGTCTTCCTGGGCGGCGCCGGCCGCCGGTCCTCCTCCCGCTCCTCGGCGTCGAAGAAGGCGGCCTCGTCCGGTGCGTCGTCGTCCGCGTCGTCCGGGTCGTACTCGTCGTATGCGTCGTACCCGTCGTACGGGCCGCGCTCGTCGTCCCCGTCGCCTTGTCGGCCCGTGCCCGTGCCCGTGAGTGCGTCGGTACGGTCTCGGAGTGTGTCCGCGAGGCCGGTGAGCCGGCGGTCCGCCGCGGCCGTGACGGCCGTGCGTACGGCGGTCAGCAGCTCACCGCGCACCTGGTCCGTCAGCTCCCGGAGTTGCGGAGTCTGCTGGAGCCCTGTCAGGCCCTGGGAAAGCACCTGGCCGGGTGACAGACCCACGCGTCGGCCCACGAGGTAGGAGCCGACCACGAAGGCGAGTCTGGCCTTCTTCGTGCGACCCAGGAGATACCCGCCCGCCACGACAGCCGCCATGACCGCCTTGCTGTCGCTCATCCGTGCCTCCTCTGCGCTCGATCCATGGTTGGGGTGCGTCCGGTCGGCCGGTACGGGCGTTCGAGGAGGGCGAGCAGACGCTCCTCCTCCCGCTCGAAGGCGGCCTCGTCGATGGCGCCCTCGTCCAGGGCCCGGTTGAGTGCGGCCAGACGCGCCTGGACCGCGCGCGGATCGTGGACCTGGCGCCGGGCTTCCCGGAGCAGGTGGTCGGCGATCCACGCCGTGCCGCGCACCGGGGCGAGGGGCAGCAGCAGGAGACCGCTCACGATGCCCATCGCGTCACCGCCCGGCCGGCGCGGGAGCGGGGTCGACGAAGCTGTAGCACGGCAGGGGGCCGGTCACGCTGAGTGCCAGCCGGTCCCCGCAGTCCCGTGCCCGCGCCTCCACCGCCTGCCGGAAGCGGCGCTCGTCGGCGGAGCGCAGCAGGAACGACGCGCTCAGCACCTGCTCGTCGTCGGTCGTACCCCGCACCGTGCGTACGGCGAGCGGGGTCAGATGGTCGAGGACCTCCCGGGCCGCGCGCCGCGCCTCGCGGCGGACACCGCGGGCGATCGCCTCACCCAGCCGGACGTTGGCCTCGTAGTCCGGACGGCGTCGCGTCCGCAGGGCCAGGTTCCGCAGGGTCTCGTCCCGGCGGACCAGATCGGCGAAGTGGCCGGGCACGACCGCCCCCTTGACGTTGAGTTCGACGCACCCCCGGACCGCGTCGAGCTGCCGTGACAAGTGGGTCGCGTCGGTCCGCAGTTGGGAGAGCAGGACGTCCGGCCGGGGGCTGAGCACCGCGAACCTCATGGGCAGCAGCGGCCCCTGTGCCGCCAGTTCGTCCAGTACGGCCTGATGGGCCAGCAGGTCACGGCGACGCGGCCGGAGCCGGGCCGGCGCGGCCGACACCGCCGCGCACAAGCCGGTCCCGGTCAGCAGCCGTACGGTGGCACCGCCGACCCCCAGGGAGCGGGGAGTGCGGGCCCCGGCGGGGGTGATCCCGTAGACGTACAGCGCCTCCGGGCCGGTGGTGGTGCTGGCGTCGGTGGTGGTGCTGTCGGTGGTGGTGGGCGCGGTCATTCGTCCTCCGTCTCCGTGCGCCGGCGGGGGCGGCTGCGCGGCTGGTCGCCCTCGTCGCGGGGGCGGCCGGCCGGCCGGGTCCGGGGCCGTTGGGGGCCCCGGCCGCGTTCCGCGCGCTCACGGGTGTACTCGCGGGGCCGGGCCCCCTCCGCTTCCGCCGCCGCTTCCTCGGGCGTGAGGATGTCCCGCACCTTGTCGGTCAGGGAGCGCGCCGACCGCCTGGCGCCCGCCCTCCCTATGGTCTTGGCGACCGGACTGCCGAACATCTCGGGAACGGTCTTGGAGCGCACGTCGTGCTCCAGGTCCAGGCGGTTGCAGGCCTCGGCGAACCGCAGATACGTGTCGACGCTCGCGACCACGATGCGGGCGTCCACCTTGAGGATCTCGATGCCGACCAGGGAGACGCGCACGAAGACGTCGATCACCATGCCGCGGTCGAGGATGAGTTCGAGGACGTCGTAGAGGGTTCCGGCGCGGGGCGCGCAGACGACCTCGTCGTCGTAGGTGATCATGCGGTGGTCCTTCCGGATGCGGGCCTCACGGTCCGGTCACTGGTCCTGGGCACCGCGCCGGTATCGGCCGACCCTGCGGTACCGGAGCAGGTCGCCCGCCGAGTCCAGCTCGACCTCGTAGGTGGCGAGCAGGCTGGTGGTGTCGGGGATGCGTGCCACCTCCAGCACGTCCACGTTGACGATCCAGCCGTCGTCCTCGCTCCGGCACACCGCGGAGACGCCCTCCAGGCGGTGCCGGATCAGCTCGGACAGGGCGTCCGCGGCGCGCTCGGCTGCGTCCCGAGCGCCCCGAACGCGAACGGCACGCTCGCGCGTGGTCGTGGAAGTCGTGCCGCGCCGCCGCTCGCCAGGTTCTGTCATGCTGCCACTCTGGCCGTGGACCCCGGCCCGCGCGTGCGCAGTTACCCCATCCGGGGCTGGACGGGGGCCTACCGCCCTCCGGCGACGTGCGGCGTGTCAGACGCCCGGCGGGGTGGCGGCCCGGCGCCTGCAGTGCAGGAACAGGTGCGGCTCCGGCCGCGCGTCCGGGTGGGCCGGGGTGAACAGCGACGCCTCCTGCGCCAGCACCTCCAGGCCGGCCTCCTCGGCCACGGTGGTCAGGTCCTGCGCGGCGAAGCTGGTCACCCGCACCGGCTGCCCCATGAAGGTGGCGTCGACGCCCTCCACGTCCAGCGGCACGGTGGCCAGGACCATGTACCCCTCCGGCTTCAGCGCCCTCACCAGGAGCCGGACCAGGTCCGCCTGCTCCCGCCGGTCCAGTTGGAGCAGCGAGAAGTACACGCAGACCGCGTCGAACGAGCCGTCCGCGAGCGGTACGTCACGGACGTCGGCGCACTGGAAGGTGGCGGCCGGCACCCGCCGCCTCGCCAGCTCCACCATCACGGGGGAGACGTCGACGCCCAGCACCTCGTGCCCGGCACCCGCGAGGGTCTCGGCGGTGGGCCGGCCCGTGCCGCTGCCCACGTCCAGCACCCGGCTGCCCGGCTCCAGCCGCCCGAGCAGCCACTCGAGCGAGTGCCGGTGCGTCGTCGAGCCGGCGAACGCCTTCTCGTACTCGGCGCCCAGCGCGTCGAAGACGACGGCGGCGGCCGGCGGTCGTTGCTGCTCGTCGGTCACGACGGTCCCTCCGGTGGGCTGAGCGGTGCCGCGGGCATCGTTCCACCGGGAGCGAGCCGTGGACAAGGGGCGCTCCGGGCGGTGCCGCCGACCCCACCCGCCGTCCTACCGGCCGTCGCCGTCCGGTGCGGTTCCCGGCTCGGCCATCCGGCGGTGCACGGCGGCCTTGACGCGGTCCGGCAGGACCCTGTCGGCCACTCCCTGCGCCTTGGTCTTCGGTGAGCCGGTGACCAGTTTCCCGCGGCCCTTCATGACCGCGTCGAACGCCTGCCGGGCGACCTGCGCCGGGTCGTCCTTGTCCATGGTGCCGACCTTGGTGTCCGCCATGCCGGCCCGCCGGAAGAAGTCGGTCTCCGTAGGCCCCGGCATGAAGGAGGTGACCGTCACGCCGGTGTCGGCGACCTCCTCCTGCAGCGCCTGGGCGAAGGACTGCACGAAGGACTTCGAGGCGTTGTAGACCGACTGGAAGGAGCCGGGCATCGTCGCGGCCACCGACGACGTGAACATCAGCCGCCCCACCCCGCGCGCCACCATGTCCCGCAGCAACGGTTTGGCGAGCCGCACGGTGGATGTCACGTTGAGGTCGATGACGGACTGGTCGTCGGCCGGGTCGGTGTCGACGAAGGCGCCGCCCCGCCCCACACCCGCGTTGAGCGCCGCGACGTCCACGGCGTGTCCGGTCAGGGCGGCGACCAGCCGGTCCACGCCTTCGGCGGTACGGAGATCCGCGCGCACGGCCCGCACCTCGGCGCCGGTCTCCCGCAGCCGCTGGGCGGCGTGCTCCAGCCGGTCGTCCTCGGCGTTGACCACGAGGTCGTGGCCGTGCTCCCCGAACAGCCTGGCGAGTTCGTACCCGATTCCGCTGGAGGCCCCGGTGACCAGGGCGAGCGGCCTGCTGCCCGTCATGACGCCTCCGTTCGTCGCAGCGCCTGGTAGACCGACGCCGTGGTGAACCCGTACACCAGGTGCGGCACGATGTCCGACACCCACGACGTCCGGTCCCACGCGGCCGGGTCGGTCACCCCGAGCGCCGTGGCCGGCAGATCACTGGCCGCCATGGCGGCCGCGCCCAGCAACGGGCCGGCCACCCAGTCCGGCAGCGCACCACGCCGGCGCAGCAGCAGTCCGTACGCGGCCCCGACTCCGAGGCCGGTGACGTAGCCGAGGAGGGCCCCGGCGGCCTGCTCACGGTTGGACGTGGCCGCCTCGTCGCCCAGACGGATGCCTGCCCGGTCGACGAACCGGTCCGCGACCTGGACCGGCACGTCGCTGGACCCCCGGCCGTTCAGGAGCATGTCGCCGTACGTGGTGAGGTTCAGCGCGACGGTCCCGGCCGCTCCGGCGACGAGACCTCTGGTCAGTGACATCGGGACGCCTCCTCGTCGTGGGGCCGCCGCGCGGGTGCGTACGACGGGCGGGTCCCCGGGTTCCCCGAACCGGGGCGCCTAACAGGAGCCGTCCGAGCGCGCCTCGCCCGCGCCCCGCCCGCCCTTTGGCGGTTCCCGCGGTCCTTGCGCCCGCCCTTTGGCGGTTCCCGCGGTCCTTGCGCCCGCCCTTTGGCGGTTCCCGCGGTCCTTGCGCCGGCCCCCTTCGGCCCCTTCCGCCCCCGGGCGCGGCCGGTTCACCGTCGCCGACGACGCGTCGTTCGCCGTGGCGCCGGGCGGCTCCCTCGGAGGCTGGTCCAAGGCGGTCGGCTGGGCTTCTCCGGCTCCATCTGCGGGGTGCTGCCGCCGACGGAGGCCGTCGGGGCGGTCGCGCGGCCGGAGAAGGGGGAGGGCGACCCCGTCGTCCGGCTGATCCGCGCCCGTGAGATGAGGGATCGCTGAGAATCCTCGAGGCGTTTGAACGCTCCGGCCCCCGACTCCGTATGGAGCGGGGGCATTTCATGTCCGAGTCCGCCACGACACAGGAGCACGCCTTGGGACACAACAGGCGCAGACGCCCGACCGGGGCGCGCCGCGCGACCTTCGGAGCATTCGCGCTGATACTCGGAGGCGGCGGCCTGGTGGCCGTCAACGTGTTCGCCTCCGCCACCGAAGCCGGCGACACCGCTGTTCCCCTGGGCAGTTCCGGTGTGGCGGCCACCGTCGACTGCCCCGACCTGAGCGAACGGCTGACGACGGTCCCCGAGCAGGCGAGGCCGGACGTCGACACCGAACTCGCCCGGCTCGACGAGCAGATCGCCACCGCCTACCGCCAGCTCCAGGAGGCCGCCCGCACCGCGAACGACGGCAGGCTCGACGAAAAGGCCATCCTCGACCCGCTGAAGAAGGAGCGGGCCGGGACGATCGAGCGCATCGCGGCGGCCATCGACAAGGCCGCCGACCGCCCCGAGGGCCTGGACACCCTGGCGGAGTGCACGCTGCGCCGCACCGAGGTCGCCACGGCGGACACGCCCGGCGGTGCCCCGGACGACCAGGGGCGCAACGGCAAGGGCGAAGAGTCCGCGAACGGCGGAGACGGCGAGGAAGCGGGGGAGGGCGAACAGCCCGGTGACGGGCAGCAGCCCGGCAACGGCGGACAGGCGGGCAACGGCCCCGTGGCGGCGGACTACGTCGACATCGAGTCCGTCCGGCCCAACGTCGTGAAGGCGCCCCAGGGCAAGAAGGCCTCGCGCGGGTCCTTCGCCACCGACTGCGGCGTCAACGCCGAGGGCCTGTTCAACTCGGACAACCTCATCGCCGCCCCTGGTGTCAGCAACGGCGCCCACCACTTCCACGACTACGTCGGCAACCAGGCCAACGACGCCTTCGCCGCCGACGAGGACCTGGCCGCCGCCGCCACGAGCTGCGCCGACCAGGGCGACAAGTCCTCGTACTACTGGCCGGTGCTCCGCCTCCAGAACGGCACCGTCGAACAGGATGCCCAGTCACCCGGCGGCGGCATCGAGGGCAACGCCGGTGAGATCGTCACACCGGCCGAGGTCACGCTGACGTTCGAGGGCAACGAGCGCGGCAAGGTCACGGAGATGCCGCGACTGCTGCGCATCATCACCGGTGACGCGAAGGCGTTCGTCAACGGCAACACCAACGCCAACGCCTCCTGGAGCTGCACCGGCTTCGAGGACCGGCAACTGAAGGACAAGTACCCGCTCTGCCCGTCCGGCAGCGACGTGGTGCGCACCTTCACCTTCCAGAGCTGCTGGGACGGCCGCAACATCGACAGCGCCAACCACCGCACCCACGTGGCCTTCGCCGCCGCCGACGGCCGCTGCCCGGACGGGTTCCGGCCCATTCCGCGGCTGGTCCAGCGTGTCGTGTACGACGTGGACGCGCCCAGTCTGCAGGACGGGGGCAAGACCGTGCCGCTGTTCGCGGTGGACTCCTTCCCCGAGCAGTTGCACAAGCCGGTCACGGACCACAGCGACTTCATCAACGTCTTCGACGAGGACCTGATGCGGGACATGGTCGACTGCATCAACGACGGCCGCGAGTGCGGTCCCGGCACACCCCCGGGATCGGAGCCCGGCCAGGGCGAGGACCCGCAGGAGCAGCCGACCGAGAACCCCACCGAGGATCCTGCGGACAACCCCGCTGAGGACCCCGCGCAGCACCCCACCGAGAACCCCACCGAGAACCCCGCGGAGAACCCCACCGAGGACCCGCAGGAGCAGCGGCCGACCGAGAACCCCGCCCCCTCCGGGCCCCCGGCCGAGCAGACCGCCACGGCCTCCGCACCCGTGGGCTCCGGCCAGGACGGGCACGACGACGGAAAGGGCGACCGGGACCGGACAGGGAACGACGCCGGGCAGGACGTGGGGGACAAGTCCGCGCCCCCGGCCCCGGACCGGAACGACGACGCCTCCCCGGGCGCCGAGCCCAGGGCGGCCACGACACCCGCCGCCGACACCCCGGACGACACGAGCGGCGCACAGGCCGCACCCGGGACGACACAGGGCGCGGGCGGCGGTGGTGACGACGACGCCGGGTCGGCGACCGAGCCGCAGGCGGCGCAGGGCGGACTCGCGGAGACCGGCTCCGGCCTCGGCCTGTGGCCCGCGGCGGTCGGAGGCGTCCTCTTCGCCGGCGGCTGTGTGCTGCTGATCCGCTCCAGGCGACGTTCGCTGTGACGCCGGTATGACCTCGGTATGACGCCGGCAGGACGCCGCATGACCTCGGTGTGACGCCGGCATGACGCCGGCAGGACGTCGTTCTGACCGCGGGCGGGTAGGGCCAGGCCCTACCCGCCCGCGGTCACGACCGCATCGAACGCGCCATCGCCGGACGGCATCTGGCGCATTTCAACTATTGCCATTCCCTTTACCCGGGCGCAGCCTGTTCCCCGAGAGGCTTTTGGGAGCGCTCCCATCGGCGCTTCGAGCCCACCCATGATGGCTGTCCCCCCACGCGAAAGAAGGACGTCATGACTTGTCATGATCGCGACAAGGAGACCCGGCGGGCGTCGACCCTCACCCTGGGCGCCCTGACCGCGACCGCGACCCTGCTCACCCTCATCCCGTGGAGCGGCACTGCCGTCGCCCACGGCTCTGTCGTCGACCCGGCCTCCCGCAACTACGGCTGCTGGCAACGCTGGGGCGACGACTTCCAGAACCCCGCCATGGCCCAGGAAGACCCCATGTGCTGGCAGGCATGGCAGGACAACCCCAACGCCATGTGGAACTGGAACGGCCTGTACCGCAACGGCTCCGCCGGCAACTTCGAGGCCGTCGTCCCCGACGGCCAGCTCTGCAGCGGCGGCCGCACGGAGGGCGGCCGCTACAACTCCCTGGACACTGTGGGCGCCTGGCAGACCACGGACATCACCGACAACTTCACCGTCAAGCTGTACGACCAGGCCAGCCACGGCGCCGACTACTTCAAGGTCTACGTCACCCGGCAGGGCTTCGACCCCGCCACCCAGCCCCTGACCTGGGACTCACTCCAACTGGTCGCCAGCACGGGCCGCTACGGCCCGAGCCAGAACTACGAGATCCCGGTGAGTACCTCGGGCCTGAGCGGCCGGCACGTCGTCTACACGATCTGGCAGGCGTCGCACATGGACCAGACGTACTTCCTGTGCAGCGACGTCGACTTCGGCTGATCGCGCCCTTCCCGTCCCCCCACCCCCGCCGGGCGCCGAGCGTCCGGCGGGGACACCGGTTGGTATGACCGGCCCGCGAAGTACCTCTGGCCGCCCCGGCGTGCGGTATAGGTCCCCTCATGGACCCCATGAACCACCCCGTGAACCATCCCAGGGACTACTACGACCTCGGCACCCACGGTCGCCCGGTGACGACCTCGTCCCCCGAGGCCCAGCGGTGGTTCGACCGCGGACTGGTGTGGACGTACGCCTTCCACCACGAGGAGGCCGTCGCCTGCTTCGAGGCCGCCGCCGCGGCCGACCCGCACTGCGCCATGGCCCACTGGGGCATCGCCTACGCCCTCGGCCCGAACTACAACAAGCCGTGGGAGGCCTTCGACGCCGAGGAGCTGACGCGGACCGTCGACCGCACCCACGCCGCCGTCGAACTCGCCCACGAGAAGGCGGCCCGCTCTGCCACCCCGGTCGAGCGCGCCCTGATCGGCGCCCTGCGCGCCCGCTACCCGCAGGCGCGCGCCGTCGAGGACTGCTCGGTGTGGAACGCGCCGTACGCCGAGAACATGCGTGCCGTCCGGGAACTCGCCCCGGACGACCTGGACGTGGCCGCCCTCTACGCCGACGCGCTGATGAACCTGACGCCCTGGCAACTGTGGGACCTGCGCACGGGACGGCCCGCCGAGGGCGCCCGCACCCTGGAGGCGAAGGACGTCCTCGACCGGGCCCTGGGCACCGAGGGCGGACGTGCGCACCCCGGTGTCCTGCACCTGTACATCCACCTGATGGAGATGTCGGCCACTCCCGAGGCGGCCCTCACCGTCGCCGACCGGCTGCGCGGCCTGGTCCCCGACGCCGGGCACCTCAACCACATGCCGTCGCACCTCGAAGTGCTGTGCGGCGACTACCGGCGCGTGGTGTCGGACAACAGCGCCGCGATCGCCGCCGACGAGAAGTACCGAGCGCGGGCCGGGGCGATGAACTTCTACACCCTCTACCGCTCGCACAACTACCACTTCCGGATCTACGGCGCGATGTTCCTGGGCCAGTACCAGGTCGCCCTGGACACCGCCGCACAGCTCGAGGCGTCCGTCCCCGAGGAACTGCTGCGCGTCGAAAGCCCGCCGATGGCCGACTGGCTGGAGGGCTTCGTCGCCATGCGGGTGCACGTCCTGATCCGGTTCGGGCGCTGGGCGGACATCCTCGGACTGCCGCTGCCCGCCGACCCGCGCCTGTACAGCGTGACGACCGCGATGCTCCACTACGCCCGCGGGGTCGCCCTCTCGGCCACCGGCAGGATCGCCGAGGCGGAGGCCGAGCGCCTCCTGTTCCGCGAGGCGGTCGCCCGGGTGCCGCGGACGCGCACGCTGTTCAACAACACCTGCGCCGACATCCTCGCCGTCGCCTCCGCCATGCTCGACGGCGAACTGGAGTACCGCAAGGGCGACCACACCGCCGCCTTCGCCGCCCTGGAGCGGTCGATCGAACTGGACGACAACCTCCCGTACGACGAACCGTGGGGCTGGATGCAGCCCACCCGGCACGCCTACGGCGCCCTGCTCCTGGAACGGGGCCGGGTCGCGGAGGCCGAGGCGGTGTACCGGGCCGACCTGGGGCTCGACGACACCCTTCCCCGCCCCCTGCAGCACCCCGGCAACGTCTGGGCCCTGCACGGACTCCACGAGTGCCTGGTGCGGCTGGGTAGGCCGGGGGAGGCGCGGATCGTGGCACAGCAGTTGAAGTTCGCCACCGCCCTGGCCGACGTACCCGTCGAGGCTTCCTGCTTCTGCCGCCTCGACACCTCCCCGGCCGACGGCGGTGCGGGCGGCTGCTGCGCCACGGACCACTGACCGGCACAACACCGGACGCGGGACACCGGGCCCGGCTCGCCGTCGCCGCCGGCCACGCCCGCGGAAGCGCCGGTGACCGGTCCGGGTGGCACCGGCACGACCGGCGCCTCTATACGATGTCGCCTCGGACGGACATCGGACGGGCAAGGGACTGCGGCGGAAGGAGACGGGCCGTGACAGATCACCGGCGTCCGCGGCGGCGGGGGCAGGGCGAGCTGGAGGCGCTGGTGCTGTCGGCGCTGCGCGAGGCGGACGGCCCCGCGACGGCCGGCTGGGTGCAGAAGCGCCTGGGCGGCGACCTCGCCTACACCACGGTGATCACGATCCTGACCAGGCTGCTGGAGAAGGGCGCGGTCGGCCGCGAGCGCGCGGGCCGGTCCTTCGCCTGGACACCCGCCTCGGACCAGGCGGGCCTGGCCGCGCGCAAGATGCGCAAGGTGCTGGACGCCGA
Source organism: Streptomyces pactum (assembly GCF_002005225.1). Classification (NCBI taxonomy): domain Bacteria; kingdom Bacillati; phylum Actinomycetota; class Actinomycetes; order Kitasatosporales; family Streptomycetaceae; genus Streptomyces; species Streptomyces pactum. The sequence continues at coordinate 598,482 of NZ_CP019724.1, read as the reverse complement.
GAGCGACCGGGAAGCGGTGCTGGCCAGCTTCGTGATCGGCCTCGACCCGGACGACGAGCGGCTGCTGCGCGAACTGCTGGGGCACGCGCCCGAGGCGGGGGACGGCTGACGCCGCACGGCCGTTTTCGTCTTTCTGCCGCTGGTTCTGCCGTTGACGGCATGGCCGATCGGGGTGATGGTGGTCGGCACCGCGGAGGTGCCGGGCAACCCCCTGCGCGGTGCGGACGAGTCCTGCACCGTCAACGTCTCGGCCGAGGTCGTCCGCGGCAACGTGAAGACCGTCCGGGCGGCGCCGGGGGCGGTCGGGCAGTCGGCCGCCCCCGAAGGCGTGGTGACCCTGTGGTAGCTTGCGGGAGCCAGTCGAACCCACCTGGTGGGTCAGGGAATCCGGTGCGAATCCGGAGCTGACGCGCAGCGGTGAGGGGGACGGGCGGGACAAGAGCCACTGGACGGCGGGAGCCGTCCGGGAAGGCGTTCCGTCCGGTCGATCCCGAGTCCGAAGACCTGCTGGCACCCGCGCCGCGCACGGCGCGGGCCGCACCGTACGAACGGGCTTCGCGTATGAGCCCTCGACGCCAGAGGATCTTCCTTGCCCGCAGCGTGCCCCGCCGCCTCCCGACGCCTGCTCCGTTCCCGCCGCTCGTCCCGCGGCCCGGCCCTGCTCGTCTCCGTCGCCCTGCTGGCGGCCGGGTGCGGCTCCACAGCGACCACCACCGACTCCGCCGTACCGGCCGAGGCCGCCGGTTACCCCCGCACCGTCACCGACTGCGGGTACCGGGTGGAGGTCGGCGCGCCGCCCCGGCGGGCGGTCTCCCTCAACCAGGGCACCACCGAGATCCTGCTGTCGCTCGGCCTGGCCGACCGGATGGCGGGCACCGCCACCTGGACCGACCCGGTCATGAAGGGCCTGGAGAAGGCTAACGCCGGCGTGCCCAGACTCGCCGACGACATGCCCTCCTTCGAGAAGGTCCTGGACGCCGAACCCGACTTCGTCGCCGCCTCCTTCGCCTCCACGCTCGGCCCCGGCGGCGTGGCAACGCGCGAGCAGTTCGACGAACTCGGCGTACCGGCCTACCTGTCCCCGTCCGACTGCGCCGGCAAGGACAACGGCGGCGACGGCGACGGCGTCCGCAGCAAGGCCCTGACGATGGACACCGTCTACGGCGAAGTCCGCGACCTCGCCCGGATCTTCGACGTCGAGCAGCGTGGCGAGGAACTGGTCGCCGACCTGAAGGCCCGGGTCGAGAAGGCCACGTCGGGCGTCGACGCCTCCGGTGTCACCCTCATGTACTGGTTCGCCAACTCCACCTCGCCCTACCTGGCGGGCTGTTGCGGCGCCCCCGGCGTCATGACCCGCGCGGTCGGCGCGAGGAACGTCATGGACGACACCCGTGAGGAGTGGCCGCAGATCGGCTGGGAGACGGTCGCCGACCGTGACCCCGACGTCCTGGTCATCGGCGACCTCACCCGCAGGTCGCAATCGGCCGAGACCGCCGCGAAGAAGATCGAGTTCCTGGAGTCCGACCCCGTCACCAGGAACATGACCGCCGTCAGGAAGAAGCGCTACGTGCTCCTCAGCGGGCAGGCCATGAACCCCACCATCCGCACCGTCGAGGGCGTGGAGAAGGTGGCGGCGGCGTTGCGCGCGTACGGCCTCACCAAGTGACGTCCACCGGCCGGGCGGCCCCCGGCATACGCGCGACCGGCCGCACGTACCCGGCGTGGGCGGCGGCCGGACTCCTCGCCCTGTGCGCCTCCGTGGCCGTCGCCGTCACCATCGGCCCGGCGGACATCGGCGTCGGCGAGGTGTGGTCGGTGGTCGCCGCCCACCTCGGCGGGGGCAGCCCCGGCGTCGACGTCACGCCCCTGCGCGACGGCATCGTCTGGAACCTGCGGCTGCCCCGCACCCTCCTCGCCGCGGTGTGCGGCGCCGGACTCGCCGTGTGCGGCGCCGTACTCCAGTCCCTGCTGCGCAACCCGCTCGCCGACCCCTTCGTGCTGGGCGTCTCCTCCGGCGCCTCGACCGGTGCCGTCCTGGTCGTCGTACTCGGTGTGGGCGGCGGCGCCCTGTCCCTGCCGGGCGGGGCGTTCGTCGGGGCCGTGTGCTCGTTCGCGCTGGTGATGCTGCTCAGCCACAGCCTCGGCGGAACCCCCGACCGGGTGGTGCTCGCCGGCGTGGCGGCCATGCAGATGTTCTCCGCGCTCACCTCGTTCGTCGTGATGACCGCGGCCGACGCCGAGACCACCCGCGGCGTACTGTTCTGGCTGCTCGGCTCGCTCGGCGGGGCTGACTGGACGGACGTGTGGACGGGGGCGGCGGCCCTGGCCGTGGTGCTGGCCGTGTGCCTCGGATACGCCGGGACGCTGGACGCCTTCGCGTTCGGCCAGGAGGCGGCGGCCACGCTCGGCGTCCACCTGGCCCGTACCCGGCTGGTACTGCTGTGCGCGACCGCGCTGCTCACCGCCGCCCTGGTCGCCTCCGCCGGTGCCATCGGCTTCGTCGGACTGGTGCTGCCGCACGCCGTACGGGCGGTGACCGGCCCCGGACACGCCCGGCTGCTGCCGGTCTGCGCGCTCGCCGGGGCGGTGTTCCTGGTGTGGGCCGACACCCTGGCGCGTACCGTCCTGGAACCCCAGGAGATCCCGGTGGGGGTGGTGACCTCGATGATCGGTGTGCCCGCGTTCGTCCTCGTCCTGTACCGCACCCGGAGGATCCGGTGACACTGAGGGCCGAGCGGGTCTCCCGCGCCGCCGGCGGGCGGCTCATTCTGGACGGCGTCGGCCTGAGCCCCCGGCCCGGCGCCATGACGGGCCTGCTCGGTCCCAACGGCTCGGGGAAGTCCACGCTGCTGCGGCTGCTCGCCGGCGTCCTGGCCCCGGCCGGCGGCGTCGTCACCCTCGACGGCCGCCCGCTGGACCGGGTGGGCCGCCGGGACGTGGCCCGGCGCGTGGCGGTGGTCGAGCAGCAGGCCGACACACAGGTCGAACTCACCGTCCGGGACGTGGTCCGGCTCGGCCGGATCCCGCACCGCCGTGCCTGGACGCCGACGTCGACGGCGGACGAGGAGGCGGTCACGGACGCCCTGGAACGCACCGCTCTGGCCGGGCAGGCGGACCGGCTGTGGCACACCCTGTCCGGTGGTGAACGCCAGCGCGTCCAGATCGCCCGCGCCCTCGCCCAGCGGCCACGCGAACTCCTGCTGGACGAACCGACCAACCACCTCGACATCCAGCACCAGCTCGACGTGCTGTCCCTCGTCGCCGCACTGCCCGTCACCAGCGTCGTCGCCCTGCACGACCTGAACCTCGCGGCGATGTACTGCGACCACCTCGTGGTGCTGTCCGAGGGGCGGGTCGTCGCCTCCGGCGATCCCGCGGAGGTCCTGACCGCGGACCTCGTCGCCGATGTGTACCGGGTGCGCGCCGAGGTCGGCCACGGCCCGGGCGGCCGCCCGCACGTCCGCTTCCTCGGCACCCTGACGGCCAAGCCCCCGAGCCGGGCCCTGACCCGCCCCGGGCGGGCGACCGAGGACGACCGTACTGCCTGAGCAATGCGGGAGTGCCTGAGCAATGCGGGAGTACCTGAGCAAGGCGGGAGTGCCGGCATGGCGCGCACGCGCAAGCCGCCGTCCGCCCCAGCGGCCCCGGCCGGCCTGTCCGCACGCATGTCCCCCCGGCACGTATGTCTCCCGGTCGTCGGTTCCCCGGGTCGTGGGTCCCGCGGTCGTAAGGTCGTGAAGTCCGCGGTCGTGAGGTCCGCGGTCGTGGGTCCCGCGGTCGTGGGTCCCGCGGTCGTGAGGCCCGAGGTGCGGGACCGCCCGTCGTGCGGGCGTGCCGTACGTCCTGCTCACCGTCGGCGCCGACCGCCCGGCGGAGCTCCCGCGGAGCACGCCGCGGCCGGCGGGCCACCGGGTCGTGCCGGCGCGGGGCGGCGCCCGGATGCGTGGCCCGGCTGACCGAGCGGTGCTTCGATCCGGCCGTCCTCGACGTGACGCCGCCTGATCCCGCACCGGCTCGGCGGCAGGACCGGCAGGCTCGCCGGACCCGTCCGGCCTCCCGTACTCCTGCTCGACGGCGAGATCCTCGGCAGCACGCGGTCCGGCGCTGGCGGCGGGCCGGTGCAGACGGCGGAGGCCCCCACCGCCGAGCGCTTGGTCCGCGCGGCCGAGCCGCGGGCGGAAAGCCAGCGTCCCGTCGGCTCCGGACGCCCGCCTTCCCGCGCGCCGCGAGCCCTGGGGCACCCGCGCGCCCACGGCCCGGCCGCCCGGTCGTTCACCCACCGCCGGGGAAGCGCCGGGCGGGTCAGTCCATCAGTCCGGCGGCGAGCGTGGCCCCCAGCTCCCAGCAGGCCTCCAGATCGGCCTTTCCGGGCTCGCCGGCCACGCTCACCACCGGGGCCGCGCGCTGCCAGGCGAGGCCCGTCGTGACCGACTCGACGGCGCGCACCGCGCCGGTGGTGTCGCTGCCGCCGTGCACGTAGTAGCCGAAGGGCCGGCCCCGCGTGTCGTCCAGGCAGGGGTAGTAGACCTGGTCGAAGAAGTGCTTCAGTGCCCCGGACATGTAGCCGAGGTTCGCCGGGGTGCCCAGCAGGTACCCGTCGGCCTCCAGCACGTCGACGGCGGTCGCCGCCAGCGCCGCCCGCCGGACCACCCGCACCCCCTCGATCTCCGGCGCGGTCGCCCCGGACACGACGGCTTCCAGCATCGCCCGGCAGTTCGGCGACGGCGTGTGATGCACGATCAGCAAAGTGGCCACAACCGAAGCCTGCCGTCCGGCGCCCCCGTCCCGCAAGGAACGCCACCCGGTGCCCGCCCCGCCGGCGGCGCGGGCTACGGGACGCGGTCCGGCCGGGCCCGGGCGCCGGAGGTACAGTCGGCTCGCCGCTCAGCCCGTGCCGGACCGGGCGCCGCGGCCCGATGTTTCCTCGTCGTGATCCGGCCAGGGAATACCATGACAAGTACGCAGCAACCGTCCAAACCGGCCCCGGCGGCCCCGAAGACCCCGGCTACGCCCGCTGCCGCCGGCGCCGCTGCGTCCGGCGACGAGCGCGTCACGCGGATAAGACGGCGTCTGGAGCGGCTGATCGGGATCGCGGCGACCGAGGGCAACGCGCTGACGGTCCTGCGCAACGGGGACGAGATCTTCGCCGCCATGCTGGCCGCGATCGGCAGTGCCGAGCACACGGTGGACATGATGACGTTCGTGTACTGGAAGGGCGACATCGCCCGCCGCTTCGCCGAGGCCCTCGCGGAGCGGGCGCGTGCCGGGATACGGGTGCGGCTGCTGCTGGACGGGTTCGGCAGCCGGCTGATCGAGGCCGAGCAACTGCGGACGATGGAACGGGCCGGGGTGCAGGTGGCGTGGTTCCGCAAGCCGCTGTACCTCTCGCCGCTCAAGCAGAACCACCGCTGCCACCGCAAGGTCCTCGTCGTCGACGAGGAGACCGCCTTCACCGGCGGAGTGGGGATCGCCGAGGAGTGGTGCGGCGACGCGCGCAATCCGCACGAGTGGCGTGACACCCACGTCGAGGTCCGGGGCCCCGCGGTGGACGGCGTCGCCGCGGCCTTCGCACAGAACTGGGCGGAGTGCCACGACGAGCTCTTCGACGACCGGGACCGGTTCGTCACGCACCCGCACCAGGGCGACGCGGTCGTCCAGGTGGTGCGCGGTTCGGCGAGCTTCGGCTGGCAGGACATGCAGACCCTGCTCCGCGTGATGCTGGAGTCGGCCGAGGAACGTGTCCGTCTGGCCACCGCGTACTTCTCACCCGACGCGTACTTCGTCGAGCTGCTGTGCGCCGCCGCGCGGCGCGGGGTCGAGGTGGAGATCGTGCTGCCCGGGCCGCACACCGACAAGCGGGTCTGCCAACTGGCCGGACAGCACTACTACGAGGACCTCACCGCGTGCGGGGTGCGGATCCACCAGTACCAGCCGACGATGATGCACGCCAAGATCGTCACCGTCGACCGCGTCGCCGCCCTGATCGGCTCGACCAACTTCAACCGCCGTTCGCTCGACCACGACGAGGAGGTCATGCTCGCCGTGCTGGACCCGGAGTTCACCGCGACACTGGACGAGCACTTCGAGGCGGACGTCGCGGCCAGCACACTGATCCGGGCGGGCAGGTGGAAGAGACGCTCCGCCCTCCAGCGGGCCCGTGAGGTCGCCGTCCGGCCCCTGCGCCGGTTCCTGTGAGGGTCGCCCCGCCGCTCTCCTCCGCCCGCGTCCTCGCCGAAGCCGTCCGGGAGCGGGCCCGGTGAAGGCCCGTCCCGGACGGCCGCTCCGTCCCCGGACTACGGCCGGGCGTCCAGCCAGCTCATCTTGTGTCCGTAGAGCACACGCTGGCAGTAGTCCGTGCCGACCGGGTCGGCGGGATCACGGTTCGCCGTGCAGTCGGACGCCACCCCCGGGCGGTGTTCGGAGACGGACCACAGCCGTCCCGTGCCGCGCTCGACGTAGAGGTCCTCGGCGCCCCGGGCGGTCTTGACGGCCTGGCCGTCCTGGACCAGTCGGCCGTCGCTCCAGTGGTGGCGCCACAGGTTGCCCGGCTCGTCCGTGCCCTTGGACTGGTTCACGTACAGCGTGCCGTTGTACGCCGCCGCGCCCTGCGCGCCCCCGTTGGTCATCGTCAGGTAGTTGGCCCAGCCTTCCGCGGTCACGTCGGCGGAGCGTCCCGCCAGGGCGGCCACCGGGTACGAGGCGATGCGGCCGGTGGAGGGGTAGCCGCTTTCCGGACGGCAGTACTCACCCATGATCAGGCGGTCGGGGACGGTGCTGCGGTCCAGTGAGATGTACGAGGCCTTCGGGGCGCCGGTGGCGACACAGGCGTAGGAACCCTTGGGGTTGTTCTGCGTCGCCTTGAACCTCCACGCGGCCACCTGCGGCATCACGTAGCGGTACCCGAAGCTGTACCAGACGTGATTGTGCCGGCCGACCTTGGTCTTGTCCTGGACGTTGGCGGTGGTCTGCACACCGTCGGTGTCGGAGCCCATCGCGTCGTGCGTGCCGGGGTCGCCGTCCGGGTCCAGGTCCATGATGTAGCGCATGTCGAAGACGCGCAGGCCGTTGCGGGTGTCCGCGACGTACAGGTAGTTGCCGTACCAGACGATCCCGCCGGCGTGGACGCCCTTCTGGATCGGGTACTCGGCGGCGTGCAGCCCGTCGAAGGAGATGTGGTCGGCGGAGTTCACATAGGTCCAGCCCAGCAGGACGTGCCGGTACTTGATCTCGGGGCTGCCTGTGGCCGGGTTGGTCCGGCTCTGCACGAAGGTGATCCGGACGCCTTTCTGGTTGCAGGCGTCGTTGGCTTCCGCCTCGCTCGCGGTGCAGTCACCGGTAGACGGGTCCGGGTCGTCCTCCCGGCCCGGGTCCCAGCCGTCGTAGGAGGCGTAGAGCCGGATGTTCCCGGCTTCGCCCCACAACTCGTTGTCCTTGGCGTCGGAGACGCCGCTGAAGCCCTGCGGGACCCACTCCCGGGAAATGGAGTCGTCGTTCTGCAGGCAGTACTTGATGTCGGGGTCCGGGGCGGTGCCGAACGAGTCGCGTGAGCACCACGGCTGGGCGGTGCGGTTCGCCCCGGCCAGCAGGTTCTGCACGCCCGACTTGGGCAGGACCACGTCCAGGCGGGTGACCCGCCTGGTGGTCTCGGCGTTCATCGCGCCGGGCGAGAGCGTGAAGTCACCGGGCGAGGCCGCGCCGCCCGGAGCCGTCCAGTCGCGGGCGCCGTACGGCGAAGGGGTGCCCTCCGTCGCGCGGGGTTCCTGGATCCAGGACTCCGGTACATCCGGCGGAAGGTCCTCCGCCTGGGCCGGAGCCGCGAGGCCGGTGAACGCGAGCGCGGCCGCGGCGGCTGTGGTGATCCAGGCACGGCGTATTCGACTTCCGGGCATGTGGGGATTCCCTCCGTCACTCGTACGACCAGCGAGTCGAGCGGAGGTTCGCAGAACGTTTATGCGAGGCGCAAGCGTGCCTGTCGCGCCAACTGCCCGGAATCAGGGGACGGTTGGGCGGGCAGTCCGTACATCCCGTCCGCTCGGACACGCCGGCGGGCCGACCTGCTGGTCCCGGCGGGGCGCCCCGTACACGTCACTCGGCCGGGGCACCGTCCCCGGGCCGGCCGCCGCCGGTGCTGAAGGAGATCCAGACGTCCGGTGGCACGTCCGGACGCCGCGGCACCGGCCTGCGCTCCTCGGTCCACGCCTCGCCCGCGGTCTCGGCGGCGACACGGCGCCAGAAACGCACCGCCGCCGGGTTGGCGTCCTGGAAGGCCACTTCCCACCGTCCCGGATGCCTGGCCACGATCTCCTGGACGGCGCGCAGTCCGATCCCCCGGCCGCGCGCCCCGCGGACGACGAAGAAGCTGTTGAGTACCCGGACCGGGCCGGTCAGGTCGCGCACGAACGCGAACCCGGCGGGCCGGTCTCCGCTCGTCAACAGGTAGGGCGCCCAGTCGGCGTCGGTGAAGGCGGACCGGAGCCGGTCACTGCGGAAGGTCCCGTCCGGACCGGGCAGCAGGCCCTCCATCTCCGACAGGTCATGGCGGAACATCAGCCACAACCGCTCCACTGTGGGACGGTCGGCAGCGGTCGCGGGGCGCACGAGGACTGACACGGGACTCCTTCACGGTGGCTGATCGATGGGCGGGCGGCCGTACCCGCGTCAACGGTGGCCGACGGGGGACAGGGTTTCCGGCGCATGAAGAAAGCCTCCCCGCCGGATACGTGTCCGAGCGCGGGAAGGCGTCACTTCTCCCGACGCTCTCACAGGGCTGGTCACTCGCGAGGAGCGATCACCGAAGTCCCCGGCGCAGGACCGGTGGTTCGGCGGCCACGGTCGTCAGGGTGGACGCGCCGGAGTCCCACCTTCCCATGCCGGCCGTCGGGCGGACCGCCCGCGGACGACCCGACGGCCCGGTACCTCCCGGCCGGCAGCGCCTGGCCTGCCGTGTCACCCCGTCGTTTGCGGTCCGGTCCCGGGGCAACCCGGACGCGGATACCGGACCGCTGTACTGGAGGTGCCATGGTGCTCGCCCGTGGGAGAACCGCCCGTTCCGCCGCCGCCGTGCTGGCCGTGGCGGCCCTGGCATTGACCGGCTGCGGCGGGGACGACAGTTTCGAGCTCCAGGACTGGCACGCGCCCGGCCAGAACGCGAGCGTCGGCCCCGTCCTGATCCGCTACGCCCACGTCGCGGAGCCCAAGGGGGAGCCGTGGCAACCCGGTGACGACGTGCCGGCCTACGTCTGGCTGATGAACGAGGGGGACGAGACCGACCGGCTGGTGAGCGCGAGCAGTCCCAACGCGGAGTCGGTGAGCGTCGTGAACGCGGACGGCAAGCCCTTGCCGCACGGGGTGGAACTGCCGCCGGACAAGCTGCGGCAACTGGAACCGACCAACGACCACCTGCTGCTGCGGGACGTGCGCGAGGTCGTCCGAGGCGGTGACTTCATGAAGATCACCCTCAACTTCGAGAAGGCGGGCTCCGTCACGTTCAACATCCAGTCGCAGGTCCCCGTCTACGACTCCAGCCCTTCCCCCAGCGGGTGACCATGGCGGTTACCGCCGGTCCTCGACGGGTACGCTGAGGCCGTTCGCGTTCGATTCCGCGTCGGGAAGACCAGCACGCCAGGGAGGTGAGGTTGATGACCGCGCCCGAAGCCGCCCTGCGCGGCGCCCGGGTCTCCCTCGCGGCCCGGGCCACGGCCTGACCCCGACGAACGCGACTCCGAAACGGACCTCATCCCCTCATGCCCCACACCTGGAACACGCGCGCCGAGACCGACGCCGACATCCCCGCCATCCGTGACATCGTCCGCACCGCCTTCCCCACACCGGCGGAGGCCGCCCTCGTCGACGCGCTTCGCGCCGACCCCGAGGCGTGGATCGACGGCCTGTCCCTCGTCGCGGTGGACGACGACGACCGCCCCGTGGGCCACGCCCTGCTGACCCGCTGCCATATCGGGGACAGCCCGGCGCTCTGCCTGGCACCCGTCGCCGTCCGGCCCGAGGCGCAGAACGGCGGCGCCGGTTCCGCGGCCGTCCGGGCGGCACTCACCGCGGCCGCAGGCCTGGGCGAACACCACGTCGTGGTCCTCGGGCACCCGGAGTACTACCCGCGGTTCGGCTTCGGCCGGGCCTCCGCGCACGGCATCGGCCTGACCATCGACGTTCCGGACGAGGCCCTGATGGCCCTCACCCTGGACGCGGCCCGCCCGCTGCCCGCCGGCACGGTGCGCTACGCGGCACCGTTCGGCATCTGACGGCGGCCGGGCCCACCCCTCCGCACGCCGGCCCACCCCTCCGCACGGTGGTCGGTCCACCGCGCCCCACGGCCGGCACCACCGCAGGCCCGCCGGCCGCCTCGTGACCCATCGCACGACGACCACGAGCAAGCGCACGACGCCCCGAACCAACCGCGCAACGCCCCGGACCGACCGCACGACACAAGGAGCAGAGTGATTCCGGAACCCGACATCCTCGGCGGCCTCGGCGGCGTCGCCGCGGCCCTCGCCGCCTGCGAGCCCCCGGCCTTCTCCCGTTCACCTCGTCGCCGGTCGGCGGAGGACCGGTCGTAGGCGACGGTGGAGGCGCGCGGGGTCCGTCGGGGTCGGTCCAGGTGAAGCGGAACCCGGCATCGTGATCGCCATGCCTGCATCTTGCCCGGTGGCACTTACAGCAGGGCCCGCCCACTTGGGGCGGGCCCTCGTTGTTCTTCAGCCGCCGTTCTGATCGCGGAGCGCGTGGGCGGCGCCGTCGGTGAGGGTGCCGTCTTGCTGCTCGTAGTGGGAGAGGGCGAGGCCGAGGCCGAAGAAGGTGGGCGCCCATTCGCCGACGAAGATGCCCCACCGGTCGGCGCGGGCGACGCTGGTGCCGGGTTCGGCGTTGAGGCTGGTGGCCCAGGCGACGACGGTGAGGCCGATGGAGGCGAACGCAGCCATGTAGGCGTGCTCGCTCTTGACGCCCATGTCGTGCATCTTCTTGATGATCATTGGGCGGCTCCGTTCTATGGGGGGATCTACAGGGAACGGAGTGCCCCCAGCATGTGCCGCTATTCACCCATTTGATCCCGATATTTACCCAACGGTGCCGGTGTGCCGCTCCAAGGCTGATTGTGGAGCTCCGTCGCCGCTGGTGGCACCGGAAGGCCCCTTGACCTGCGACTAGGGCAGCATCGCAGCGAGCACGTTCGGGTCGACCGGGGTGGTGGCGTTGTAGTCGAGGTGGACGGGACCGTCTTGCAGATGCTTGGCAGGCCTCGCGGTCTTCCCGAGATTTCAGGCGGTCTTCGCGAGGTGCTGCTTGATCCGGAGGACGCCGGGGTTGGTCATGGCGGTGCCGTCGGAGAAGATCACGGTGGGGACGACCTGGTTGCCGCCGTTGGCCTTCATGACGGTCTGTGCCGCTTCGGGGTCGGTTTCGATGTCAACTTCGGTGTAGGCGATGTTCTCGCGATCGAGTTGCTTCTTCAGGCGGTCGCAGTAGCCGCACCAGGTGGTGGAGTAGACGGTGACCATGGTGCTTGCCTCCGAGGGGATGGTGAGCGTGCGGGCGGGCCAGGCGCAGGCCTCGTCCAGAACGCGGTGAACGAGGTGAGCGATCGTGGTGTAGGGGGCGTACTCAGCGGCTTGCGCGAGGTCGCGCAAGTAGCTGAAGGCCCAGGGCTTGATGTGGGTGTGCAGCAGTTCGTGACTCGCGGTCCAGGCTTGCTCGATCGTCAGGTCACTCTCATTGGCGCCCGCAGCGACGGAGTACAGGTGGGCGAGGAGGGCGAGCTCGACCGACAGGTGGTCAGCCTCGAGGACGGCGTCCTGCTGGGCGATGACCGGGTGCAGGCTGTGGCGGGCCATGAAGGTCTCGACGTCGTGGGCGGCGCGGCCACCGAGTTTGACCTCCCCTTGGTGCGCCGAGGCGTACGGCGGGCAGGCGGGCTGGGGGCCGATGAACAGCCGGCAGTACTCGGTGGCGAGCTCGACCAGAGCGTGGTGTTCGCCGGCGTCGGCGAGATCGGAGTCGATCAGCGGGGCGTGGTCCTTGCTGCTGTGGCCGTCGGCGTTCGACATCTGCCGGTACAGCGCGGTGTCGACTTCGCGGGCCAGGAGCCTGACGGCCAGGCGCAGCAGGCCGCTGTACGCCTTGAGGTGGTCGGCGCCGACGGGGGGGTTCACAGGACTCATCAGACCTTCCGTATCTGCACGACGGTGTCGTGGTAGGACTGGCCGCCGACGACCGGGTCGGGGTAGATGGGCAGCAGGTCGTTCTGGGGGACGCTGATTGCGCCCTTCCACCACAGGCGGTCCAGATCGCGGTCGGTGGCTTCGCCGTAGCCCGGGTTGTCCGCGGTGTCCTTGCCGTTGGTGGCGTAGGCGCCGCCGACGCTGCGGCCGGCGTTGTGCGCGATGGCTAACACCATGGGGTGGACGCCCTCGGTGAGCCGGACGCGGGTGCGCAGGGTGCCGACCTTGGAGCCGTCACCCCCGGGGACGGCGGGATCGTCGGGCCTGAAGCTGGTGACGTCGATCCAGTCGCCGTCGGCGATGCCCAGCTTGTCGGCGGTGGCCCTGTTGAGCAGGGCGGGATTGGTGTGGGAGATCTCCTGCAGCCACTTGGACTGCATGGTGCGGTGGGCGTTGTGCACGTTGATCTTGTAGCTGGTCATGATGAGGTGGTCGTCGGGGAGGTCCCGCTGGTGACTGGGTATCGGTTCGTACACCGGCAGCGGCTGTATCTCGCGCCCGACGTCCTTGCCCGCACCGACGACGAAGTCGCTGTGGATCTCGACCTTGCGTGAGGGGGTGAGGAAGCCGCGGCGCGGAACCCCCGCGATCCGGACACCGATCGCGAGCGGCCCGCCGGTCTTCTCGTCCTTGCCCTTGTAGAAGATGCCGGTCCGGGTGTCTTCCTCCGCGCCGTCGAGCTCGTCCGGTGTGAGGCGTTTCAGGTGGGGCTCGTAGAGCGGCTTCTTGGCCGGGTCGATCCAGATGCCGGTGGCTTTCATGCGGGGGAAGCCGCCCGGGACGGGTTTGAAGTACTCCTCCAGGTAGTCCTCGGTGGTCTTCCAGGGGAAGTAGGTCTGCATTCCGCCGCCGATGCGGCGGGCGAGTTCGGGGAAGATCTCACGGATGTCCTTGGACTCGCCGCGCGGTTCCACTACGGGCTGACGTAGTCCCACGTAGTCGACCAGGCTCTGCGGAGGGCGGGAGTCGATGTCCCACCGCTCGAGATAGGTGGCCCACGGCAGGATCAGGTCGGCGAGATGCGCGGTCTCTGAGTACATCACGTCGATGCACACGTGGAACGGGATGAGCCTCTCGTCCTTCAGCACGCTTCTGACGAGTTGGGCTTCGGGAAAGGACCAGGCAGTGTCGGCGTTGTAGGTCATCAAGGCCGACACTTTCTGCCGGCCTTCCTTGATCCACAGGTAGATGACCTCGGCGACCTTCATCTTCTTGCCTTCGAAGGCGTTGGCCAGGGGCCAGTCCTTGGCCTCTGCGATGACGCTCTTCGCCTTGGGCTTGTCCGGTACCGGCCCGGGTTCGGGGAGGGCCTTCTTGTCCCAGGCGGAGTTGGGGTGCCAGCACCAGCCGCCGACCTTGCCCATGTTGCCGACCAGGGCATTGAGCATGGTGATGGCCCGGTCGTTGTAGTAGCCGTTGCGATGGGAGGCGGACCCGCGGTTGCAGATGGTGGTGCACTGCGGTGCGGCGGCGGCGAACTCGCGGGCGATCCGTTCGATCACCGCGGCCGGGACGCCGCTTTCCTGTTCGGCGTAGGCCGGGGTGTACTGGGCGACGTGTTCGGCGACCTTCGCGGCCGGGTAGTTCGACCAGGCGTCGAGCCACTGCTTGTCCCACAGCTGTTCGCGGCAGATCACGTTCGCCATGGCCAGGGCGATCAGGCCGTCGGTGCCCGGCTTGACGCAGAACCACTCGTCCGAGAGCGCCGCGGTGTTGGACATGCGGGTCTCGAAAGTGACGAGTTTGGCGCCCTTGCGGCGGGCGCGCATCATGCGGATCGCGACGGGGATGTGGCCCTGGTGCGCCTCGGCCCAGTTGGAGCCGAAGTTGAGTACGTACTGGCTGTTCTCGAAGTCGCCGAGGTCCCAGTCGGACTCACCGATCGTGGTGGCGATCGCGGCTCGCCGGTTGGACGAGCACAGGGCCCGGTGATTGAAGTGCGAAGGGGTGCCGTAGGCGTTGAGGAACCGGGCGACGATGTCGGCGGAGCGGTTGCGGCCCTGCTGGAATGCGAACTCCTCCGGCTTGCCGCGTTCCCGGATCTCCTTCAGACGGGTGGCCATCTCGTCGTACGCCTCGTCCCAGCTGACGCGCCGCCAGCGTCCCGAGCCCCGCTCGCCCACGCGCTTGAGCGGGTACAGCATGCGGAACGGGTCGTAGAGCACCGAGGGGCCGGCGACGCCCTTGGCGCAGACCGAACCCTGGCTGTTGGGGTCCTCCGGGTTGCCGGTGATTCTCAGCAGGCGTCCGTCGGCGACGTGACCGACGATGCCGCAGGCGGTGGTGCACATCTGGCACAGGGAAGGAACCGTCACAGGCCTCGCACCGGCTCCTTCGGGGGTGACGCCGGTCTGCGGGTCGCGGGCGATCTCGATGGCGCCGAGGCCGGCCACGGCGGCGCCGGCGGCGGCGCCGATGCGCAGCAGATCCCGGCGGGACAGCTCCCAGGTCGGTGAAGACCCGGCTGCCTCGTTGCCGCTGGTGGTGTGGGTGTCGGTGGTCATGTGACGTCTCCCCCCGAGGTCAGGCCGTGAAGATGAGGTAGCGGATGGCCGCGGTTCCGGCGAGCAGTCCGCCGGCCGCCGGCAGACGGGCCCAGCGACGCTTCCCGGCGAGGGCGAGTGCGGCCGCGGGGAGGAGAACGCCGGCGCCGATGACGCAGGTGTAGAACAGCGGCGCGTGCTCACCTGTGAGGACCGTGTCCAGGGACTTCTTCGCCGGTCCGCCGCTGACGGAGGCGGCGCCGAATACGAGGGTGACGGTGTAGGCCATGAGCAGGGCGAGAGTGATCCTGTTCAGGCCGCGTTGCTGTTCGGCCTCGTTCGGGCTCACGGCGTCGAGGATCAGGACGGTGGCGCAGCCCATCAGCAGCGAGGTGATCAGGAACAGCAGCGCGGAGCTGTTGGTGGCCGCCAGCGGTGAGACCCAGGTTCGGGCGAGGACAGCGACCGGGTATACGGCGAGCGCGACGCTGGACGCTCCCAGCAGCCATGCCACCGAGGTATCGAAACGGGCCGTCATGCCACGGGCTTGAGCAGGGGTGTCGCGGGACGCGGTCCGGCGGCGCCACAGGAGGTAGAGCGCGACGGCGATGAGGAACGTCTTGACCGCGATGATCTTCGCGCCGAGGGAGATGGGCGAGTCCCAGTTGCCGAACTCGGTGAGCATCAGGTGGAAGCGTTCGGGCCGGCCGAGGTCGATGGTGAGCAGCAGCCCGGCCGCCGCGAGCAGGCCGAGGGTGGCCCAGCCGGCCCGCCAGTCCAGACTGAGGGCCGCGGTCGGGTAGCGGTTGCGGTGCCACCACACCATGAGGGTCAGGCCGCTGGGAATCCCGATGAGAGTGAAGTACACCGCGAGCAGCGTGCCCCAGGGCTGAGCGTGCTCGATCGGTGCTGTCTGCGCGAGTGTGGTCGCCACCGGTCACCGTCCCTTGAGGTCGGTGCTCTGGTCGACCTGGACGCCGTCGACGGCGATGAGGGGCAGGGCCCGCTTGGGGTCGACGTAGAAGACCTTGGGCTGGGTGTTCGCCTCGGGCTTCCAGACGTCGATCTCGTTGTCGCTGGCCATCCGCGAGATCTTGCTGTCGGGGTCGTCGAGGTCGCCGAAGACGCGGCAGCCGGTGGGGCACGCCTCCACGCATGCGGGCTCGCCGCCCTTGGAGGTGCGGTGTTCGCAGAAGGTGCACTTCGATGCGGTCTGGGTCTGCGGGTCTTCGTAGATGGCGTCGTAGGGGCAGGCGGCCATGCAGAACCGGTTGAGGTTGCAGTCGCCTTCCTCGATGACGACCTCGCCGTTGGGCAGGCGGGTGATCGCGTCGGTGGGGCAGGCGTTCAGGCAGGGAGCGTCTTCGCACTGGTTGCACAGCACGGGTATGAAGTGCTTGCCGGCGTTGGGGTACTCGCCGTCCTCGACGACCTTGACCGTGTCGCGGAAGACTCCGAGTGGCACGTCGAACTCGTTCTTGCAGGCCACCGAGCAGGCGTGACAGCCGATACAGGTGTTCAAGTCGATGAGCATGCCGAATCGGGGCATGGACAGTCCTCCGGACCGGTTCGTTCGAACAAGCGGGGCGCGTGGGACCGGGCGGCGCAGGACGGGGGTGGCCCGCGCCGCCCGGAGTCGTGGTCAGTGCTTGAAGGAGAAGGCCGGCAGCACCCTGTCGAGCCAGCGCGGCATCCACCAGTTGCTGTTGCCGAAGACGGCGAGGGAGGCGGGCACGACCAGCATCCGCACCAGGGTGGCGTCCAGGATGACGGCGATGGCCAGGGTGATGCCGAGTTCGGTCGGCGGGATGGGTCCGGTGACGCCGAAGGCCACGAAGACGATGACCATGATGACCGCGGCGTTGGTGATGGGCCGTCCGGTCGCGGCGATGCCCTCGCGCACGGCGGTGCGGGTGTCACCGCTGAGTTCGTACTTCTCGCGGACGGAGGCGAGCAGGAACAGCTGGTAGTCCATCGACAGGCCGAAGAGGATCGCGAAGAAGAACACCGGTGCCCAGGCGTTGATGAAGCCCTGGGATTCGATGCCGATCAGCGAGGCGCCCACACCGTGCTGGAAGATGATCGATGCGATACCGAACGCGGCGCCGACGGTGAGCAGGTTCATCGCGATCGACACCAGGGCGATGACGACGCTGCGGAAGACGATGAGCATCATCATCAGCGACATGACGAGTACCAGGGCGATGATCCACGGCGCTGAGGCGGCCAGCGCCTCGGTCATGTCGTGGTTCTGCGCGGCGGGGCCGCCCACCTTGGCCGCGGGTACGTTCTCGTCGAGGTCGGAGCGCAGGTCGCTGACGAGGTCGGAGGTCTTGTTGTCGTCGATGGCGGTGGTCGGGGTGATCCGGACGACGGTGCGGCCCGTGTCGGCCGGTTCTGCGGCGAGCGCCGCTTCCTTGACGCCGGACCGGTCCTCGGCCGCGCTGATGACCTTGTCCGCGTCACCGGTGGGGGTGGTGACATAGATGGTGGCTGCGGCACCGGGTCCGAAGGCGTCGGTCATGGTCTCGTAGCCGTCGCGGCTGGAGTATCCGGAGTCGACGACGCGGGCGCCCGGCATGCCCAGTTGTACTCCGATGACCGGTGCGGTCAGGGCGCCGAGGAGGACCAGGCCGGCGACCAGGCCGAGGGCGGGACGCCGTACGACACCGTCCGCCCAGCGGCCCCAGCGTGCTTCGCTGCGGTGGCTGCGCTCGGCGCGTCCGCGCAGCACCCTGTCGCCGAGGGCTGCCAGAACGGCCGGCAGCAGGGTGAGGGCGGCGGCGACGACCGCGACGACCGCGATGATCATGCCGAGGGCCATGGACCGGAAGACCATGACCGGCAGCAGGAACACCGCGCCGAGCGCCATGATCAGTGCGAGGCCGGAGAGGAAGATCGCTTTGCCGGAGGTCGCGAGGGTGGTGGCCAGCGCTGCCTGGGCGCCGTGGCCCTTGGCGCGCTCGGCTCGGTAGCGGGTGACGATGAACAGGCTGTAGTCGATGCCGAGCGCCATGCCGATCATCATGGAGAAGTTCATCGACCACACCGACACGGGTGTGGCCATGGTGATCAGGTGCAGGGTGCCGTAGGCGACGGCGATGCCGACCACGGTCAGCATCATGGGCATGCCCGCGGCGATCAGGCTGCCGAAGACGATGACGAGCAGGATCATCATCGGCAGGCCGGACATGAGTTCGGCCTTGAGCATGGCCTTCTCGTTGGACTCGTTGAAGTCCGCCCACATCGGCCACTCACCGGTGACGTCCGCGGTGGCGCCCTTGGGCAGGTCGCTGTCCTTGACCGTGTCGCCCACCGCGGCGGCGGCTTCGGGGAGCCCGGCTTCGTCGTCGGCCTGCAGGTGGACCGGGACGAGTGCGGTCGTGCCGTCCTCGCTGATGAGACCGGCCTGCGCCGGCTGGGTGCGGGGATCGGTGACCTTGCGGACGTCCTCCTGGCCGTCGAGGGAGTCGATGAGGCCGCTCACGGCCGTGTCCAGGTCGTCCTTGGCCGGCACCTGGACGACGATGACGGCGGCTTCGGCGCCGAGGTCTGCGAAGTCCTCGCGGAGCTCTTCGCGGACCTCCTGGCTCTCGGATCCGGAGGCCGTCCAACCGGCGCCGGAAAGGGCGCCGTTGAGAGTGACGGCGAACGGGGCCGCGAGCAGCACCAGGACCAGCCAGGCGACCATGACGATCTTGCGGCGGCCGACCATGACCGCTGCGGTGCGGTCGGCGAGGGTGCGCCGGCCCGGCGGTTCCTGGGTGTGGACGGGCTCGGACGTGCCGACAGACATAGGGGTGAACCTCCGATAGCGGGGATGCGCCCTGACGGGGGGGCAGGCGCCCCGGATGGTCAAGGTTCGGACGGGGACGGGACGTCCGGGGCGAGAAGGGGAATCGGTGGGCCCGGCCGCGCGAGGGCGGCCGGGATCCACTACAGGCAGGTGCCTGGCGTCAGTTGCGGCCGGGAGCGGCGTTCCACAGGGCGAGCCACTCCTGCTCCTCACGTTCCTTGGCGCGGTGCAGCTCCTCGGACGGCTGCGACATCTCGATCTTCGGTCCGTCGGGGTGGTAGAAGTCGCCCGCGCCCTTGGCGGCGAGGTGCCCGCCGAGCTCCAGGTAGCAGTGGCCCTCACCGGCGAAGTGCGGCTCCGGGGCGTCGTAGCCGAGGTGGCGGGCCACACCCTGGGCCACCGCTTCGGCCTGTCCCTTGGCGAAGACCGCGGCCTTGGGCAGCGGCTTGCCGTTCGTCAGCGTGATCGAGGCGACGTCACCGAGCGCCCACACGCCGTCGATGATCGTCTTCTGGGTGTGGGCGTCCACCGGGACGAATCCGGTGGGTGACAGATCGGCCGCCTTGACGGGGGCCGGGGCCTGGTGCGGCGGGATGAACACCAGCAGGTCGAAGGAGACCCGCTCGCCGTCGTCGAAGACGAGCTCCCGCGCGGCGGGGTCCACCTGCGTGACCGTGCGTCCGGGATGGAAGCCGATCTTCTGCGATTCGAGCATCTGCACCACCCCGGCGCCGACCACCGGGCCGGCCACCGGCATCGGCTGCGGCTCGGGCGTGTAGACGTCGACGGAGACGTTGTCGCGCACCCCGGTCTCGGTGAGCAGGTCCGAGGCGAGCATCGCCCCCTCGTACGGTGCGGCCGGGCACTTGTAGGGCATGCGGGTCACCAGGAAGACGACCTTGCCCGAGGTGGTGGCCGTCAGCTTCGCGTGTGCGTCGACCGCGGCCTCGGCCGTGTAGTAGTGCGCTGCCACTCCCGCCGCGAGGGCATCGTCCAGGCCGGGGACGGCTGCGGTGTTCAGTTCCGCTCCGAGCGCCAGGACCAGCGCGTCGTAGTCCAGCACGCCCTTCGAGGTGCGGACCTGCCTGCCCGGCAGGTCGAGCTGCTCGACATCGGCGACGTGGTGCGTCGCCTTGCCGAGGGCGTCCTTGGTCGGATGGACGGTGACGTCCTCCAGAGTCCGCCAGCCGCGCAGCAGCCACAGCAGGGACAGGCCCTGCACCTGGCTCTCGCTGCGGTCGACGAGGGTGATCTTGTCGTTCGGGTCCACGTACTTCTCGAGTTCCCGCACGGTGCTCAGGCCGCCGAAGCCTGACCCGAGTACGAGGATATTGCGTCGCATGGGTGCTCCCACCTCAGACGTTGATGACCTTGTCGGCCCACAGAGTCCAGTCGGTCAGTTCGTTCATGGAGGAGCGGTGGGCGCCCTTGACCAGGCCCTCGTCGCTCATCCCCCGCGCGTCCATGCAGGTGCCGCAGCAGCCGATCTCCCCGCCCTGGCGGGCGAAGTTCACCGACATCTTGCCGGTGTTGTAGTAGCCGTCCGGCGTCTTCTGGCCGTCCGCGACGGAGACCACCGCGTCCCCGAACAGGAAGACCTTGACCTCGTTGCCCTCGCGCTTGGCCACTTCGGTCGCCCACCGCAGCCCGTTGTAGACGCGTTCCGTGCCGTAGGGCGGGTCGTGGAAGACGAAAAGGAAGTTCACCGATGTTCTCCTATTCTAGAGATCTCTTGAAGAGTAGGGATCGAGGGCGGGGGTGTCCAGAGGAATCGGGGTGGAAGGCCGGTACTAGCGGGTCGCTGCACCCATACGGCGGCGCAGAAAGCGGCTGATCTGGTCGACGGCGACGACGAGCAGGAGCAGCGCGATCATGAGAGTGGCCAGTTCCTGGTAGCGGAACAGGCGCATGGAGATGCCGAGGGCCTGTCCGATGCCGCCGGCACCGACGAAGCCGATGATGGCGGAGCTGCGGATGTTGCACTCCCACTGGTAGAGCACGAGGGAGGCGATGTTGTTGCGGGCCTGCGGGATGACCGCGAGGAGGCCGGTGGCGAGTTTGGATGCGCCGGTCATGCGCATGGCTTCCACCGGCGCGGGGTCGACGGCTTCGAGCTGTTCGGAGACGAGTTTGGCGAGCAGGCCGGCGGCGTGCAGGGAGATGGCGTAGACGCCTGCTGCCGGGCCGAGGCCGACGACGGCGACGAAGACCAGGGCCCACAGCAGTTCGGGCACGGAGCGGCAGACGGTGGCGATCAGGCGGGCGCCGCCGGACAGCCAGCGTGGTGCCCCGATGTTGCCGGCCATCAGCACGGCGAGGACGAGGCCGCCGATGGTGCCGAAGAACAGGGCGGCGATGGAGATCTGAAGTGTCTCCAGTGCGGCCCGACCGACCGCCTGCAGCAGCTCCCCGTCCAGCTCCGGCGGGAAGAGGCCGGAGAAGATGTCACGGGCGCCCTCCCAGCCGGCCGCAAGATTGGCGACGCTCACGCCCGTGCCGTCGAGGGACCAGACGACCGCCGCGAAGGCCACGGCCAGCACGATCCAGGTGGTCCTGGACCGCTTGGGACCACGCATCTGCGCCGAGACGTCGGGCGGCGGCGGCTTGGACCCGTCGCGCTGGACCGGGACCTTCGGCCCGCAGGCCGATCCCCGCTCACCCGCGCTCGTGTTGGTGTCGGCGCTCATGCCGGTACCGCCGTTCCCTGGTAGATCTCCTCGGCGTCGTGTTCGGAGAGCTGCGGCCCGTCGAAGCAGACCCGGCCGGCCCGCAGGGCGATCACGCGCGAGAACTGCCGGGCGATGCCGAGGTCGTGGGTCGACACCACGACGGTCACGCCCTTCGCCTCACGCAGTGTGTCGACGGCAGCCTGGGAGGTGACCGGGTCCAGGCCGGAGGTCGGTTCGTCCGCCAGTAACAGCTGTGGCTCGGACAGGACCGCGCGGACCAGCGCGACCCGCTGCCGCTGTCCACCGGAGAGGTTCTCCACCCGGTTCCTCAGATACGGGAGGATTCCCTGGGCCTCGGCAAGCGCGTGCACCCGCTCCTGGTATCGGCCGGGTACCTTGCCGCGCAGAACGGAGGCCCATTCGCGCAGCCCCCAGGCGGGCGCGGTGCCCAGCACCGCATTGGTCTGTGCCCGCAGACCGAGCACCAGGTCGTTGCCTTGCCTGATGACGCCGGTCTTGCGGCGCAGTGCGCGCAGATCGGAGTCGTCGGTGGGGTCGAGGTCGCCCACCCGGATCATTCCGGAGGTCGGAGCGACGGCGCCCAGGATGCAGCGCAGCAGCGTGGTCTTGCCGGAGCCGGAGGGGCCCAGCAGGACGACGTGTTCGGCTTGGTCGATGGTGAGCGAGATGTCGTTGAGGGCGGGTGCGTCGCTGTCGGCGAACGACGCGGAGACGTCTTTCAGCTCGATCTTCATGGGATCGGTTCCCCCTGAGTCAACGGTTCAGACGGCCGGCCGTGCCCGTCACCGGCCGGCGGTGAGCAGGCCGAGGTCCTCGGCGTGCTTCTTGAGCGGCTCGTACTCGGCCTCGGTCACCGACTGGTAGCCGGTGGTGCCCATCAGGTCGAGCAGCTTGGGGTCCTTCATCGCCTCGAACACGTCCGTCAACGTGGACGCCGCCGTGTCGCCGAGCGCGGTCCGCATGACCCAGGGGTAGCCCATGACCTTGTGCGACTGGACGACCTTCAGCTCGCCCTTGGGGACCTTGCCGTCGCGTTCCAGTCGGTGCAGGATCCGCACTTCCAGGCCGCCGGCGTCCACCGAGCCGTTCAGGACCGCCTGGGCGGTGGCGTCGTGACCGCCGGTGAAGGAAACCTTCGACAGCGGCGGGCACTTGTCGATCGTCTTGGGTGAGCACTCGGCACCGGCCGCGTTCAGCATGACGCGCGGGTACAGGCTTCCGGAAGTGGAACTGACGTCCCCGAAAGCGAACTTGGCCTCGGCGTCCAGCACGTCCTTCAGGCTTTCGTACGGGGCGTCGTCACGGACGACGATGCCGGACAGGTACTCCTTGGTGCCGGTCTCCTCGTCGACCTCGGTGACCAGCGGCTGCACGTCGACCTGCTCTTCGGCCTGTACATAGGTCAGGCCGCCGACGTAGGCGAGATCGACCTTCTCGGCCGCGAGGGCGGCCACGACGCCCGCGTAGTCGGTGGCGACGAACAGTTCGACGTCGGTGTCGAGCTTGTCCGCCAGGTACTTCCGCAGCGGATCGTATTTGGCCCCCTGCTTGTCCGGGGCCACATTGGGGATGATCCCCACGCGTAACTTCGCCGGAATGCCCTGGGCGTTGGTCTCGCCCGATGCGTCGCCGCCGCACGCGGCGGTGGCAGCAAGCACGGACAGGGCAAGGAACAGTTGGATCTTCTTCACGTACGCCCCTACAGTTCACGAGCATGACAAGTACACGTCAAAGTGCGTGTCGCGTGTGCGGCTTCGCCGGTGACGCGTGTTGGAACTGCGGCCGGCGCGTGGGAATGCGGGCACGCCGAAACGGCGCCCCGGGGCGGTGCACCCGGCCGTGACAGATGACGCTGAAGTCCGTCGCCGCGGTTGCCGCGGCCACTCGGTTAACTGCTGACAGTGCTCACAGGAAGTCCCCCCTGACGCCATTCCGGCATGCCGTCCTCGAGCACCATCGCCCGAAGTCCGTGCTGCCTGAGTATCTGCGCCGCCTTCGGAGCGAAGACGCAGTGCGGGCCACGGCAGTACGCGACGATATCCAGGTCTGCAGGCAACCGGGACAGGTGGTCACTCAACTCGTCGAACGGTACCGACGTGGCTCCGGGGATGTGCCCGGCCGCATACTCCTCGGCCGGCCGCACATCGATGATGAACACATCGCCGCTCAGCGAGCGGGCGACGAGCTCTTCCTTGGTGACCCGCTCGAGCGTCTCCTCGCCCTGCAGGTACTCACGGATCAACTGCTCCACCTCAGCGAGGCGAGCGTCTGCCAGCGTCCACAGTTCACGCACGAAACACGCCACCCGCTCGTCCGCGAGCGAGTAGATGACCTTCGTGCCCACCTTGCGGGTCTCGACCATGCGAGCCCCCCGCAGGACCTGCAGATGGCTGGAGGTGTTGCCCACCGTCATATTCGTGACGGTGGCGAGAGACTCCACCGAGCGCTCTCCCTGCCCCAGGATGTCGAGCAGTTCGATGCGCTTGGGGTTGCTGATGGCCTTGCCGATGCGAGCGAGCTGGCCGAACAGGCCCTCACGCACTTCTCGCTCCGACATGCCATACCCCCGGTCCCTTCGGATGTTCTAAAGATATCTAGAACAGATGCTCGCGGGCAAGGACTTCCAGCCAACCCGTACAGCCTTCTACCGCCGTCTCACGGCATCGACCCAGGTGGCTGCCGGGGCAGACGCAGACAAGGATCTTGCCCGTCACTCGGGTGTCGTTCCTCCCGGGCGGGGTGCGCGCGGGTTCCGCGGTGGAGACGGTCGACCTCACTGTCCGCCAGGACACGCTCACGGGCGGACTCGCCGCTGTGCCGGTGACATGGTGACCCGGTCCGGTGACCGGTCGTCGTCGCGGGTCGCGCACTTGGGCCGCCAGTGAGCAGGCCGGGGCGAAACCGCGCCGCAGGGAAGGTGGCCGGAGCGCTCGCCATAAGCTACATTCCTCCATGGAATCATGGAGGAGTGGTGGCGGAGAACACCAGGGCGCGGCTTTACGACGCGTTCGCGGTCAGCGGCAAAGCACTGGCCAGTGGAAAGAGGCTGGAACTGCTCGATCTCCTAGCCCAGGGCGAGCGCACTGTGGACGCGCTCGCGAAAGCAGCCGGCCTGAATCTGACCACGGCATCGGCCCACCTGCAGACCCTCAAGCGGGCCGGGTTCGTCGCCACTCGCCGTGAAGGCGTGCGAATCCACTACCGGCTCGCCGGCGACGACGTCGCCCAACTGTTCGCGCTGCTGCGCAAGGTGGCCGAGACGCACCAGTCGTCCGTTCCCGCAGCCCGCGACGCCTACCTCGGGGAAGACGGCGCACAGGAGATCAACCGCGAAGAGCTGGCGGCCCGTGTCCGGTCCGGTGCGGCAGTAGTGCTGGATGTGCGGCCGATGGAGGAATATCTCGCCGGGCACATCCCCGGTGCTCTCTCCATCCCGGTAGCGGAGCTGGCCCATCGGATCGACGAACTGCCCGAGCACGTGGAGATCGTCGTCTACTGCCGCGGCGAGTACTGCGCACTCGCCTACGACGCCGTTCGGCTGCTGACAGACCGTGGACGACGCGCGCTGCGCATGAACGACGGCATGCTCGAGTGGCGCTTGTCCGACATGCCCGTCGACGCCGGGGAGCTCGTGTGATCGCCGGGACGCCAGACGTTCATCCGGGGCTGGCCGACGGCCCGGTGTACCTGGACTACAACGCCACCACCCCGGTCGACCCGCGCGTCGCCGAGGCGATGCTCCCGTACCTGGCCGACTTCTTCGGCAACCCCTCCAGCAGCCACCCGTTCTCCCAGGAGCCTCGACGGGCTCTCGCCGAAGCCCGCGCCCAGGTCGCAGACCTGATCGGTGCCCGGCCCGGCGAAGTCGCGTTCACCGGCTCCGGGTCCGAAGCCGACCTGCTCGCCCTGCGGGGCGCGGTCCTTGGCTCTGGCCGCCGTCACCCGCATGTGATCACCCAGGCCACCGAGCACCCTGCCGTCCTGGAGACGTGCCGGGCCCTTGAGCGGCTGCACGGCGCGCGGGTGACCGTGCTGCCGGTCGACGGCGAGGGGCTCCTTTCCCCGGCGGCGCTGGTCGGCGCGTTCACCGAGGACACGGTGCTGGTGTCGGTGATGGCGGCGAACAACGAGACCGGCGCTCTCCAGCCGATCGCGGAGCTCGCTGCGCTCGCTCACGAGCGCGGGTCGCTGTTCCACTGCGACGCTGCCCAGGCGGTGGGCAAGGTTTCGATCAATGTCCGTGAGCTGGGCGTGGACCTGCTCACAACGGTGGGGCACAAGATGTACGCGCCCAAGGGCGCCGCCGCCCTCTTCGTACGCGACGGGGTACGGCTGGAGCCGGTCGTCTACGGGGGCGGGCAGGAGCGCGGCCTGCGGGCGGGCACGGAGAACGTCGCCCTGGCCGTCGCGCTCGGCACCGCCGCCCAGATCGCGGCTGCCGAACTGGCCTCCGGCGCCCCGGCCCGCATCGCGGCCCTGCGCGACGACCTCCACCAACGGCTGACGGCTGCCCTGCCTGGCCGCATGCACCTCAATGGTCCCGACGCGCACCGTCTGCCGAACACCCTGAACGTCAGCGTCGATGGCGTCCTCGGTCACGAACTCCTCGCCGCCTGCCACCAGATCGCCGCCTCGACCGGATCGGCCTGCCACAGCGGCACCCACACCCCCTCGCCGGTGCTGACCGCCATGGGCCTCGCGCCGGCCCGCGCGCTCGGCGCACTGCGGCTCTCCCTGGGCCGCTGGACCAGACACGAGGACATCGAGACAGCGGCATCAGCTCTCGTTGCGGCTGCCCACGAAGTGACCGAGCTGACCGGTTAGGACCGCAGAAACCGTCGATCAGCAGGAGAGGCATGACCGAGACGACCGCGTACGGACTGTCCACCCGCAGTGTCCACGCCGGCGAGCGCCGCGACGCCGAAGGCGCCGTCCACACCCCGCTCTACAACCACTCCACGTTCGCGTTCGACTCCACCGCCGACCTCCTCGACGTCGTCGAAGGGCGCAAGACCGGCAACCTCTACACCCGCTACGGCCTCAACCCCACCATCCGTGCGACCGAGGCCAAACTCGCCGACCTCGAAGGCGGCGAGCAGGCCCTGGCATTCTCGTCCGGGATGGCCGCCGAAGCCGCCACTTTCCTCGCCCACTGCCGGACCGGCGGCCACATCGTGTGTATCGGCGAGGTCTACGGCGGAACGTTCGAACTCCTCGGCGACAACCTGCCACAGGTCGGCATCACGACCACGTTCCTGCGCGCCGACGAGGTCGGCCGGCTGCCGCAGGTGCTGACCGGCCGGACGCGGGTCGTGTTCTTCGAAACCCCGGCCAACCCCACCCTGACCGTCTTCGACATCGCCGCCATCTCCGCCCAGGCCCGCGCGGCCGGCGCGCTGACGGTGGTGGACAACACCTTCGCCACCCCGGTCAACCAGAACCCTCTCCAGCATGGTGCGGACCTGGTCGTGCACTCCGCGACCAAGTACCTCGGCGGGCACTCCGACCTGACCGCCGGCGCCCTCATCGGCCCCGCGGAACTGCTGGCCCCGGTCGCGATGTGGCGCAAGAACCTCGGCCAGGTCATCGCCCCCGAAACCGCCTTCCTCCTCGCCCGTTCCCTGCGCTCCCTTCCCGTCCGGGTCCGCGCACAGAACGACGCCGCCGCGGCCGTCGCCGCCTTCCTCCACACGCACCCCCGTGTCGCCCGGTCCCACTACCCGGGCCTGGCCACCGGCGAACAGAAACGCATCGTGGACGCGCAGATGCGAGGCGGAGGCGGCATGCTCAGCGCCGTCCTCAACGCGGACGCCGACCAGACCGCCGCGGTGGTGGACCGGTTGCTCCTGTTCGCCATCGCGCCCAGCCTCGGCGGAGTCGAGTCCCTGGTCACCCAGCCCATCACCACCACCCACCACGGCATGGACCCGGCCGAGCGCGCCAAGCGGGGCATCGCCGACAGCATGATCCGACTGTCCGTCGGCCTCGAAGACGCCGACGACCTGATCGCCGACCTCGCCCAGGCCCTGGACGCCGACTGACGCACCAGCCCCGCGTGCACCGGCCCGCCGCCCTGCCGGACCGGGCCGGTGCAGCACGCCTGCACCACTGTTGAAAGAGACCATGACCAGCTCCCCATCCGCCGGCACGGCGGCCCACATATCCGACCCCGTCCAGGCCCAGCACCGCATCCTGCGCGTCCTGGTCGCCTCCCAGGTCCTCAGCGGAGCGGGCCTCGCCGCAGGCGTCACCGTCGGCGCCCTCCTCGCTCAGGACATGCTCGGCTCCACCAGCCTCGCCGGACTGCCCAGCGCCCTGTTCACCGCCGGATCCGCCCTCGCCGCCGTGGTCGTCGGCCGCATCTCCCAGGCCCGTGGCCGCCGTCCCGGCCTCGCTACCGGCTACCTCACCGGCGCCATCGGCTCGGCCGGTGTCATCACCGCCGCGATCCTGGACAACCCCGTCCTGCTGTTCACCGCCCTGTTCGTCTACGGTGCCGGCACCGCAACCAACCTCCAGGCCCGCTACGCCGGAGCCGACCTCGCCGCACCCGGACACCGCGCCCGCGCCGTTTCCACCGTCCTGGTCGCCACCACTGTGGGCGGTGTAGCCGGCCCCAACCTCGCCGCCCCCACCGGCACCTTCGCCGAAGCCCTCGGCATCCCCCACCTCGCCGGGCTCTTCATCCTTTCCGGCGCCGCCTATGCGCTAGCCGCCCTCGTCCTCGCCCTCTGGCTACGCCCCGACCCGCTGCTCCTGGCCCGCACCGTTGCCGAGACCAAGGACACCGAAGCCACCACCGGCACGACCACCGCGGCCGTCGCCGACCCGAGCGAGGGCCGCGGAGGCGTAGTTCTGGGCGCCCTGGTCATGGTCCTCACCCAGCTCGTCATGGTCGCGATCATGACGATGACGCCGGTGCACATGCACGACCACGGCCACGGCACCGCCGCATCCGGCCTCGTCATCGCCATCCACATCGGCGCCATGTACCTGCCCTCACCTCTGACAGGCTGGCTCGTCGACCGCTACGGCCGCATCGAAGTCGCGGCCGCCTCCGGCATGACCCTGCTGGCCGCCGGCGTCCTCGCCGCGCTCGCGCCGGGCGACTCCGTCGCCCTCCTCGCACTCGCCCTGGCCCTGCTGGGGCTCGGCTGGAACTTCGGCCTGGTTTCCGGCACCGCGATCATCACGGACACCGTGCCGCTGGCCACCCGAGCCAAGACCCAGGGCCTGATCGACGTCTCCATCGCCATCGCCGGCGCCACCGGCGGCATGGCCTCCGGCATCATGGTCGCCGCCACCGGCTACCCCGCCCTTGCCCTCACCGGCGGCATCCTCTCCCTCGCTCTCCTGCCCGCCGTTGTCGCCACCGCCTACCGCCGATGAGCACCATGAACCCCGACACCCCCACGCCGGACATCACCGTCGACGGCACCGGCCTGCTCTGCGTCACCCTCCTGCTGCGCCTGCGCAAGGAGATCGACGACGCCGTGCCGGGCACCGTCGTCCACGTCATCGCCACCGACCCGGCGGCCCCGCTCGATCTGCCCGCCTGGTGCCACATGACCGGACACCACTACCTCGGCCCGGTCCCCGGCAACCGACCAGTCTTCGCACTCCGGCTGGCCTCCGACGCCCTGCCCACTCGAGCCGACGCGCCCTGGCACCCCGTCACTACCCAGTGAGCCGGTATCGAGTTCTTCCGTCGCCACTTGAGTTGTGTTCTGTTCCGGATCGCGGCTTGGCTCTGAAGGACGTTCGCCGGTGAATCACTGAGGAATGCCGCGAGCACCTACTTGACCGGCAGGATCCGGGGCTGCCGGCGGCGCGACCATCGCCTGAACCAAGGACGTGAGCACCTCCGTCCGCTGGGCCTGGTCCAGTCCGCAGTCCATGATGATCCGCTCAGCGGCCAGGTACCTGGCGAACTCGAGCGGCTGATCGAAGTATGCGCGTAAGTGGGCTGCCGAAGCGGTTTGTGACACGACGAACGTGCGGCTCACATATCCGGCCAGTGCTGCTGAGACGGCACCGAGTCCGCCTGCGACGACCGCACCGGCCGTGGTGCTGGCATTCAGTGCGACGAACACGAAGGCGAGCAGTAATGCGAATCCGAGGCCCATCGCCACTTGAGCGTTGCGGAATGATCGCCGCGCTTGGGCGAGGGCGATCTCGTGGTAGGCGTCCAGGCGAGTGTGAGTCAGCGTCCATAGCTCTGGTAGCGCCAGGCCGCCGGCGCGAGGGCTCGGGTCCACCGTCGCCGGCGGGGACGCATCTGCTCCGGCTTCCCGTCGGTCGAGAGGGCCGAAAGGCCCAGCAGGCGTTTCCGGGTCCACTGTTGCCTGCCCGGCACGCAATGCCTCTTCGAAATTCCGCTCGGCATCGCGGACTCGTCGGCGGCTCACCTGCTCCGCACTCTCGCGAGGAGCGGTGAACTTCCAGAACAGCGTGCCTATTGTCGCCACGGTGAGCATGGAGGCGACGGCGGCCGCTTCGTAGGGCCCTGTATCGGGTTCGAGGTCCGCAAGGTTGACGAGACCACCGCTTGCCCCAAGGGTGGTCACGACAGCGAGCGTCGTGACCAGAACGCGGTCGACCTTGTCGTTGCTGTCGATCTTGAGGAGCTTGGCCAGCCAACGCGGACGGGCACCGTCCGCAGCATCTTCCGACATAACGGATCAGCGTGGCCGAGCAGACGTGGGTCGTCTACCGCTTTGCCTGAACCCGTCGGGGCCGCACACACGGTGGGCGGCCCCGACCGGGTCGTGACGCGCGCGAGCCGAGGGCTCAGCCGACCGGGGACGCCGGTCCGCTGTCCACCTTCGACGGTGCGTCACCGGAGCGCTGCGCCGGGACGGCGGCCGTGGCGCGGGCGGCCTCGCCGGCTTCCTCGGCCAGGCGCTCCATGCCGCTGGTGGTCTTCAGCGGCTTCTCCTTGATGAAGACCACGGCGACCAGTGCGAGCAGCGCGAACGGGGTGGCGACGAGGAACAGGTCGGCGGTGGCGACACCGTAGGCGTGCTCCACGATCTCCCGCATCGGGGCGGGCAGCGTGCTCATGTCCGGGACGCTGCCCTCACCGCCGCCCGAGCCGCCCTCCGCGCCGCCGGCGACGCCCGCCTTCTCCAGTCCCTCGGTCATCTCGCTCGCGACCCGGTTGGCGAGGACGGCGCCGAGGACGCTGGTGCCGATCGTGCCGCCCATGCTGCGGAAGAAGGACAGCACCGAGGTCGCGGCGCCCAGCTCGGCGGCGGGGACGTCGTTCTGCGCGGCGAGCACCAGGTTCTGCATCAGCATGCCGACGCCGACGCCGAGGACGGCCATGTAGAGGCTGAGCAGTCCGAAGGGCGTGTCCGCGTCGATCAGGGAGAGCAGCGCGAGGCCGGCGGTCATGGTGACCGCGCCGGCCACCAGGTAGCCCTTCCACTTGCCGGTCCGGCTGATGAGCTGTCCGGCGACGGTGGACGACACCAGCAGACCCAGGATCATCGGCAGGCTCATCAGACCGGCGACGGTCGGCGACTTGCCCAGGGACACCTGGAAGTACTGCGAGAGGAAGACGGTTCCGCCGAACATGGCGACACCGACCAGGAGGCTGGCCACCGTGGTGAGGGTGACCGTGCGGTTCCTGAAGATGTCGAGCGGGATCACCGGCTCGGCGGTACGCGCCTCGACGAAGACCGCCAGGCCCAGCAGCAGCACACCGCCGATCACGAGCGCGCCGGTCTGCCAGGACGCCCAGTCGAACTGGTTGCCGGCCAGCGAGACCCAGATGAGCAGCGCGCAGACACCGGCGACGATCAGGAAGGCGCCGAGCCAGTCGATCTTCACCTGACGCTTGACGGTGGGCAGCTTCAGCGTGCGCTGCAACAGGAAGATGGCCAGCAGGGCGAACGGCACGCCGATGAAGAAGCACCAGCGCCAGCCCAGCCAGTCGGTGTCCACCAGCACACCGCCGATCAGCGGTCCGGCCACGGTGCCGACGGCGAACACGGCACCGAAGATGCCGGAGTACTTGCCCAGTTCCCGGGGCGGGATCACGGCGGCCATGACGACCTGCGCGAGCGCGGTGAGCCCGCCCGCGCCGATGCCCTGCACGACCCGGCTGAAGATCAGCAGGGTCGTGTCGTGGGAGAAGCCCGCCAGCAGCGAACCGACCACGAACATCAGCAGGGAGAGCTGGAGCAGCAGCTTCTTGTTGAACAGGTCGGACAGCTTGCCCCACAGGGGCACCGTCGCGGTCATGGCCAGCAGCTCGGCGGTGACGACCCAGGTGTACGAGGACTGGCTGGCCCCCAGGTCGGCGATGATCGTCGGCAGCGCGTTGGACACGACGGTGCCCGCCAGGATGGCGACGAACATGCCGGCCATCAGGCCGGACATGGCCTGGAGTATCTGCCGTCGGTCCATGGCGGTGGGAGGCGCGTCGGCGGGCGCCTGAGCTGCGGTCACGGCATCTCTTTCGGTGGTGGTGGAGTGAGGTCGCGCCGGCGCGCGGCGCCCGGCGCGCGGTGGTTACGCGGAAGGTGCCGGAAGACCGGCGGCGAGGAGCGCGAACACCTCGTCGAACACGTCGAGGAAGGCCGCCTCGTCCTGGTGTGCCGACCAGTGGTCCATGCTGGTCCGCACCGCGGCGTGCGCCACGGAGGCCAGCAGCCGCGGATAGAGGCCCGGGGGCGTGGGCCTTTCCTCGCCGGGCCCGGACGCGGATGGCGGCCCGGCCCGGTCGTCGTCGCCGTAACCGTCGCCGTCGCCGCGGAGGCGTTCGGCGATGGCTTCGGCCAGGTCCGCCTCGGCCGCCATGTGCGCCCCGACACCGCGCGCCAGGAGGTGCGGTGAGGCGTGCAGCACCTCGGCGTGCAGGTGCCACAGCTCGTGGTGCTGCTCCGCCTCGGCGAGTTCCGCCGCCAGGGCGCGGCGCAGGGCCTCCAGCGGGGAGAGATCGGCGGGCGCGTCCAGAACGGCGCGCCGTATGCGGCCACCCGCGTCCGCGTCGATGACGACGAAGGCGTCCTCGCGGGTGTCGAAGTAGTTGAAGAAGGTACGCACCGACACCCCGGCGGCGGCGCTGATCGCCTCGACGGTGACCTTCTCCGCTCCGTGTTCGGCGGCCAGACGCACCGCGGCCTCGGCGAGAGCGGCACGTGTGGCCCGCTTCTTCCGCTCGCGCAGGCCGCCTCTCGCGGCACTCTTCTCCGACATAAGTTGCATGGTATGCAAAGATGCACGGCATGCAAAATTGTGGCGGGCGCCGATCCCCGAAGGGTTCGGCGCCCGCCGCCACGGTGGCTCGGCTCAGGCCGCCAGTCGCGCCAGCGTCTCCTTGAACGGCACGGCGTTCCCGTCGGGCCGGTTGTGCGGAAGCCTGGCCAGCACGGCGGCCATGCCGCAGGTGTTGGTCACCCCGGAGAAGACCAGGCCCGCGCCGATCGCGCCGGACAGCCAGTGCGCGGGGCGCCAGACTCGGCCGGCCAGGAAGCCGGCGGCGACGAGCGACCCGGCGGCGAGACGCACCTGCCGGTCCATGGGCCACGGCCTACGGACCCCGGCCGGACGCTCGACCGGCTGGCCGGCCGCCGCCCACGCGCCCGTGCCGCCCTCGAGGGTGGCCGCCTCCACGCCCCGTGCCGCCAGTCGCGCGCAGCCCTTGGCGGACCGGTTGCCGAAGGCGCACACGAGCAGCAGCGGGCCACGGGCGGCGGCCGCCGTCAGGGCGTCCACCGCCTCGTCGAGCCGTTCCAGCGGGACGTTGTGCGCGCCGGGGAGGTGGCCGCCCGCGTACTCGCCGGGGGAGCGGACGTCGACGACGGTGAACTCGCCGAGGCGGTCCACGGCCTGGCCGGTGCTCAGGGTGGTGGCCGATGCGGTGGGGGTGATCACGGAGGGGAACCTTTCACGTTGCTGCGCCTGCGCGCGGTACGATACCCGCAGGGGTATATGGGGTGATGGGGTCAGGTGAAGGAGTGGGCGTGGAACTCGACATGTCGGCCGACGAACTGAAGTCGGCGCTCAACCGGCTGCGGCGGGCTCAGGGACAGCTCGCGGGAGTCATCCGGATGATCGAGGAGGGGCGCGACTGCGAGGACGTGGTCACCCAGCTCGCCGCCGTCTCCCGGGCCCTGGACCGGGCCGGTTTCTCGATCATCGCCACGGGTCTCCAGCAGTGCATGACCAGCGACGACCCCGAGGTGCGGGACTCGGCGCAGATGCGGGCCCGGCTGGAGAAGCTCTTCCTCTCCCTGGCCTGACCCGCCGGGCGGCTCACAGTACCGCCGTGGCGCCCATCGCCACGGCGACGGTGAGCAGTACGGCGCCGAAGACGCGCCGCAGCGTCCCGGCGGAGACCTTCGCGGCCAGCCGCCTGCCGTCCCACGCGCCCAGGACGGCGGTGGCCAGGAACGGCGGGAGCAGCGCGAGATCCAGGTGTACGGCGGTGTGCGCGCGGGCCGCGAGAGCCACCAGCGCGTTGGCCGTGACGACCAGCAGACTCGTGCCCACCGCCGCGCTCATCGGCACGGCCAGTACCGTCACCAGCGCGGGCACCGCCAGGAAGCCGCCGCCGACGCCCAGGAACCCGGTCACCGCGCCCAGCCCGGCCCCGGCGCCCGCGGCCCGGACACCCGACACGGTGCCGTTCTCGCGTGGTGTCCGGCGGCGCAGCATGTGCAGGCCGGCCGGGGCGGCCAGGGCCGCGAACACCAGCGTCAGCATCGCCTCGGGGACCCGCGCGGACAGGGTGCCGGCCACGGCGGCGGGCAGCAGACCCGCCGCCGCGAACACCAGCCCGGCCCGCCAGCGCACCGCGCCGGCCCGGGCATGGGCGACCAGCGCGGTGACCGAGGTGACGATCACGACGACCAGACTCGCGGTGGTGGCCGCGGCCGGGCTGTAACCGAGCAGGTAGATGAGCGCGGGCACGGTGAGGATGCTGCCGCCCGCCCCCAGCGCGCCCAGTGACAGGCCGGCCACGGCGCCGGCGAGCAGGGCGAGGACCAGCGGGGTCATGCGGCGCTGCCACCCGAGGGCGCGACGAGCCGTAGACCGGCCTCGGCCGCCGCCGCGAAGCCGTCGTCGACCGCGACCACCTCGCGTCCCGCGGCGTCCAGCACCGAGGCGGCGACGGCCGCGCGCATTCCGCCCGCGCAGTGCACCCACACGGTGCCCGGCGGCACCTCGTCCAGCCGCCGGTGGATCTCGTGCACGGGAAGGTGCACGCTGCCCTCGACCCAGCCGTCCGCGCGCTCGTTGTCCCGGCGCACGTCGACCACCACCACGTCCTCACCGCCGCGCCGCGCGGCGGCCAGCCCGGCGAACGTGGCGCGCCGGAACGAGGCCGGCCGGGACCCGTCCAGGAGCCA
The DNA here is from genome assembly GCF_002005225.1 of Streptomyces pactum. Lineage (NCBI taxonomy): Bacteria > Bacillati > Actinomycetota > Actinomycetes > Kitasatosporales > Streptomycetaceae > Streptomyces > Streptomyces pactum. Next base: position 563,922 of record NZ_CP019724.1, on the reverse strand, counting down.
GTCGGCTGGGGAACCGACCGCCGCCGCGGCCGGCCGGTCGATGCCCACCCGGGCCAGTTCCCGCTGGGCACGGGCGAGCTCCTGCGCACTGCGGGCGAGCAGTGTCACGGGCTTCCCCCACGGAATCATCCACGCGAGATAGGTCGCGAGCTGTCCGTCGACCTCGAAGTTGAACGACCCGGCGACGTGGCCGGCGGCGAAGGCCACCCGGCCGCGCAGGTCCACGACCCACTCGCCGGCGGCCAGGCGCCGGGCGATCTCCTCCGCGTCGGCGCGCCGGGGCTCGGTCAGGTCCACGGGCGCGGGGCCGTCCGCGTTCGCCGGTCCCATGTGCGCGTAGTAGGCGGGAACGTCGTCGAGCCCGGCCAGCAGCTCCTCGACGAAGGTGTCCACGTCCTGGACGAGCGCCGGGTTGGCCGCCTTCTCGGCGCCCATGGTGCTGTGCTGCTCGCCGCCGGCCGGGGAGGAGGAGCAGAAACTCCCGAAGCCGTGCGTCGGCAGCACGGCCACCTGGTCCTCCAACTGGTCCGCGAGGCGGTGCGCGGAGGCGTACTGGGCGCGGGCCAGCTCCTCGGTCAGCCGCGGCTCCACGAGGTCGGGCCGGCCCACGCCGCCGATCAGCAGGGAGCCGCCGGTGAAGGCGGCCACCGCCCGCCCCGACTCCCGCAGGACGTACGAGGTGTGGTGCGGGGTGTGGCCGGGCGTGGCCACCGCGCGCAGCTCCAGGTCCGCGTCGACCGGTTCCACGTGCCCGTCGGCCACCGCCACGCGCGCGTACGCCACGTCGGCCCCGGCCGGTACCAGGTAGCGCGCGCCGGTGAGGCGGGCGAGCTCCAGGCCGCCGGTGATGTAGTCGTTGTGCACGTGGGTCTCGGCGACGGCGGCGATCCGCACCCCGCGCCGAGCCGCCTCGGCGATGACCCGGTCGATGTCCCGCGGTGGGTCCACGACGACGGCCGAGCGGGCCCCGCCTGCCAGATAGCTGCGGTTGCCCAGCCCTTCGGTCCCCAGGACGTCGACAAAGAACACGGCGCACTCTCCTTCCGAAATTACCCCCCGGGGTATCTCCCCGTCCACCGTAGCAAAGATACCCACGGGGGTATCGAAGGACTGGGTGTGCCCCGGGGCGCGGAGCGGCCGAGGGCTCGGCCCGCGGCCCCGGCCTGCCGTCCAGTGCCCGGCGCCTGCGGTATGCACAATCCCTGCGTGCGGCGACGAAGTTGGGGTACACGGTGCACCAGCACGGTCGGCACCGGGGTCGGCGCCGGGGTCGGCCGTGCTGCTCGCGTGCTGGAATCCTCCGGGTCCGCGAGGTCCGCCAGGTCCACGGCGATCCAGGCGACTCGGGTGATCCGGGGAAACCACGGGAGCGGCGAGATCCGCGAGGCTCGCGAGGCGGTCGAGGGTGACGCGCCGGAGTCGGAGGCAGGCTGCCGTGCCGCCGAAGAGCGGCGGCACGCGGCAGGGGCGGCCCCCGTGCGAGAGGCGGCACGCGGCAGGGGCTGCCCCCGTGCAAGAGCCGACGTGACCCGAACGGCCCTGTCGGGTACCCGAGCGGTCCGCACAGGGTTGGGATGGGCAGGGCACGGGCGACCCGTGCCCACACGGCCCGACCGCTGTCCCGACACGGAAAGGACCACCGATGTCCGCCGACACGCAGCAGGTGCCCTCCGGGCTCACGGACGATGAGCTCGCCGGCCTGGACGCCCACTGGCGTGCCGCGAACCACCTCTCCGTCGGTCAGATCCACCTCATGGCCAACCCCCTGCTGACCGAGCCACTGCGCCCCGAGCACGTCAAGCCCCGGCCGCTCGGCCCCTGGGGCACCTCACCCGGCCTCAACCTGGTCCACACCCACCTCAACCGGGTGAGCAATGCGCGCGACCTCGACGCCCTGTGCGGCTGGGGCCCGGCCACGGCGGGCCCGCCGTACTGGCCGACTCATGGCTGGAGGGCTCGTACACCGCGACCTACCCGGACATCACCCGGGACGCGACCGCAGTGGCCCGGCTGTTCAAGCAGTTCTCGGGCCCGACGGTCCTCGCCCGCCTCCCCGAGGCCGAGCTCGACGAACTCCTGCGCGGGTACGGCCACGACCCGATCCGGGACCACGACCACACCCTTCGACATGGTGGCCGGCAACGACATGGACCGCTACCGCCTCGTCGTGGACGTCATCGACCGCGTACCCGGCCCGGCCGTGCGCGCGGCTGCCGTACGCCAGCGGACGGAGGACGCCCGGCTGCGCCACCACGACTGGAACCGCGAACACGGAGTGGACCTGCCCGAGGTCGCCGACTGGTCCTGGGACGGCTGAGAACCACCGTGCGAAGGGAACCACCGCAGTGACCGCAACCCCCTCGACCTGGGACTACGACCACTACGACCCCGCGGACGAGCGGCTGCGCGAGTCGCTGTGCACGCTCGGCAACGGCTACTTCGCCACCCGGGGCGCGCTGCCCGAGTGCGTCGCGGACGACGTGCACTACCCGGGCACCTACGTGGCCGGCTGCTACAACCGCCTCACCTCCACCGTCGCCGGACGCGAGGTGGAGAACGAGGACATGGTCAACCTCCCGAACTGGCTGCCGCTGCGTTTCCGGGTCGCCGGCGGGGACTGGCTCACGCCGGACACCGCCGAGGTGCTCGACCACCGCCAGACCGTGCACCTGGACTCGGGCGTACTGGAGCGCCGCACCCACTTCGGGATCGGCCAGGGACGCGTGCTGTCCGTACGCCAGTTGCGCCTGGTGCACATGGCCGACCCGCACCTCGCCGCGATGCGCACGGAGTTCACGGTCGACGCGGGCGCGGCGGACCTCGACGTGGAGGCGGCCCTGGACGGCGGCGTCACCAACTCCGGCGTGCCGCGCTACCGGGACCTGGAGGGCCGCCACCTGACCCACGTGCACACCGGCACCGCCGACGACGGCACGGTATGGCTGCGCTGCCGCACCCGCACCTCGGACATCCGGGTCGGCCTGGCGGCCCGCACGACGGCCGACGCGCCCGTCACCCCGGCCCGGGAACACCTGCGGGTCACCCAGCGCACGACCCTGCGCGCGAAACCGGGCCGCACCGTCACCGTCGACAAGATCGTGGCCCTGCACACCTCGCGCGACCCGGCGATCAGCGATCCGCTGCAGGCCGCCGCCGACCGGGTGACCGACGCACCCGGCTTCGACGCACTGCTGGTGACGCACCGGACGGCCTGGGGCCAGCTCTGGCGCCGCGCCGAACTCGACGTCCCCGGCGAGGCGGGCAGCATCCTGCGCCTGCACCTCTTCCACGTGCTGCAGACACTGTCCCCGCACACCGCCGACCTCGACGTGGGCGTACCGGCCCGCGGGCTGCACGGCGAGGCGTACCGGGGGCACGTCTTCTGGGACGAGCTGTTCGTGCTGCCCTACCTCAACCTGCACTTCCCCGAGGTCTCCCGGGCCCTGCTCCACTACCGGCACCGCCGCCTGGAACGGGCCCGCGCCGCGGCCCGCGCGATCGGCAGGCGCGGCGCCCTGTACCCGTGGCAGAGCGGCAGCGACGGACGCGAGGAGACCCAGCAGCTCCATCTCAATCCGCACTCGGGCCGCTGGCTGCCGGACCACTCGCACCTCCAGCACCATGTGGGGTCGGCGATCGCGTACAACGTGTGGCAGTACTGCGAGGCGAGCGGCGACGAGGAGTTCCTGCACACCAAGGGCGCCGAGATGCTGCTGCAGATCGCGCGCTTCTGGGCGGACTCCGCCACTTGGGACGAGCACCTGGGCAGGCACCGCATCCGCGGCGTCGTCGGCCCGGACGAGTACCACGAGGCCTACCCCGGCGCCTTGGAACCGGGCCTCGACGACAACGCGTACACCAACGTCACCGCCGCCTGGGTCCTGACCCGCACGCTGGAGGTGCTGGCGGACCTGCCCGCGCCCCGCCGCCGCGAGCTCGTCGAGCGCACCGCCCTGGACGACGGCGAACTGGAACAGTGGGAGGACGTGTCCCGTACCCTCCACGTCCCCTTCCACGAGGGCGTCGTCAGCCAGTTCGACGGCTACGGCGACCTTCCCGAACTCGACTGGGAGGGCCTGCGCGAGCGGTACGGCGACATCAGGCGTCTCGACCGCGTCCTGGAGGCCGAGGACGACAGCGTCAACAACTACCAGGCGTCCAAACAGGCCGACGTGCTGATGCTGGGCTACCTCTTCTCCCCGGCCGAACTCCGCTCACTCTTCGAACGGCTGGGGTACCGCCTGGACGAGGAGACCTGGCAGCGCACCGTCGACTACTACCTGGACCGCACCAGCCACGGCTCCACCCTCAGCGGACTCGTCCACGGCTGGATCCTGGCCCGGGCCCGCCGCGCCGAGGCCTGGGCGTTCTGCCAGGAGGCGCTCAAGGGCGACGTCGCCGACCTCCAGGGCGGCACCACCGGCGAGGGCATCCACCTCGGCGCCATGGCGGGCACCCTCGACCTCGTCCAGCGCGGCCTGACCGGGCTGGAGACCCGCGCGGGCGCCCTGTGGCTGGACCCGGTGCCGCTGCCGGAGCTGTCGTCGTACGGCTTCTCCATCCGCTACCAGGGCCACTGGGGCGTACGGCTCCGGCCGGAGCACGGCAGCCTGGAGATCGCCGTGCCCGCGTCCGGCAGCCTGCCGTTCGACGTCCGGCTGCCGGACCGTGCGGTGCGCCTCCAGCCGGGCGACACCTGCCGGCTGGCGCTCCCGGACTGACCGACCGGGCCGTCAGGCCCACAGGGGGTAGGTCACCACGCGGGGAAATCCGTCCGGCCTGCCGTCGGTGTAGGTCAGGGTCATGCGGGTGTAGTGCCGCTCGCCCGGGTCCTTCTCCCAGGCCCGCGGCTGGTCGAGCCGGACGGTCACGGGATACGAGTGGAACGTGCCGGCGGCGCAGTAGGGGTCGCAGTCGTTGATGGCGTTGGTTCCCCGGCCCACCGCGGCGTTGGCGTCCCAGCGCAGCCAGTCCAGCGAGACCAGGCGGCTGTTGCCGTCGCCGCAGGCGAGCAGGAACGCCTCGGGCCGTACCTCCGGCTGCCAGGCGCAGTCGACCAGCACGGGGTCCCGCGTCTGCTGTGTCCGTGTCGTGTCTTCCGCCGACGGTGCGGCGGAGGCCGTGCCCAGGGGCACTGCGAGCGCGGCGGCGGCACAGAGCGTGACCGCTGCCCTCATCGGGTTTCTGCCCATGTCTGCTCCCGGCCGTCTCGGGGTCGCTCGTCTCCGCATTCCCCGTACCGACGGTACGGCCGTGTCCCGAAACGCACCACTCGTACGGAGTGGCGCACGGGTTCGGGAGCCCGGCCCGCTGTCGGGGGCGTCGAGCAGCCCGGCCACCAGGTGGCGGACGTGGGCGGCGTCGAGCCGGCCGGGGCGGAGCAGGACGCGGTGCATGACGGGAGCGACCACGCGGTCGAGGACCGCCTCGGTGCCGGGCGCCGGCTCCCCGCGGCCGGCCGGCCGGGCGGGCGAGGACGACGTCGACCTGCTCGGCGGCGTAGCCGGAGCACCGGCCCGCCTTCTGCTCGGCGGCGTAGGCGGAGCACCGGCCCGCCTGGGTGCCGTCCGGATCGCCCGGCAGAGCGTCGCGGTTGTACGCGCGGCCCGGGGGAGGGGCCGTCTCGTCGAGGAACTGCTCGGCCCAGGCCGTCGGGCCGGCGAGCAGATCGCCGTGGCCTCCGGGGCGGTGTCCGGCCGCGGGTGCTCGACGGCCACGTCCGACAGCCGTTCCGCGACTCCGTCGACCCGGTGGAGGAGGCCGGCTGCCGGACGCCGTCGACGTTACCGCCGGCGGCGTCGACGTCGCGCCCGGCCTGCGCCTCCTGCCGCCTCCCGGACACACCCCGGGCCACGTCGCCGTGCGGGTGTACGGCCCCGGCGCGGACGCCCTGATCACCGGCGACTGCGTCCATCATCCCGTGCAGCTCGCCCACCCCGCGATGGGCAGGTGCGTGGACATCGACCCGGCGCTCGCCGAGTCGACCCGGCGTTCCCCGCTCGCCCCGCCGGCCGGCACCGGCACGCTGGTGCTGGGCACCCACTTCCCGCCGCCCACCGCGGGCCGCGCGGTCGGGCACGGGTCGCCTACCGGCCGGCCCCCGTGCCGGGCCGGTTCGTGCGATAAGGCGCCGATTGCATCCACCGTGTGGTCGTGGGGCCGGACCGCAACCACCGTCGTCGCCGCGGTGTCTCATGCCCTCAAGAACGGTGACCCATCAAGTGGAGGACCCCGGTATGTACACGATGACTGCCCCGACTGCCCCGACTGCCCCGACTGCCGCCGACCCGGCGCGCTCGCACTCCCGTGACACCCAGGGCGACTTCCTGCTCCGGCCGCCCAACCCCGCCGAACGCGTCCCCAGCCGCATCGACCCCGTCGACCTGCGCCGCCTGGACCTGCTCGCCCTTCTCACCGCGGCGGGGATCGCGCCCTCCGCCGGGGACCGGGCGGCCATCGCACAGCTCAGCGAACTCCCCGGCAGCGTGCACACGGCACTGCGCCGGTGGCTGGAGCAGGCCTACGGGTTCTGCCGGTGACGTGCGGCGGGTGCCCGCCGCCCGGGGGACGCCCGCGGGACGCTCAGAAGTCGACGGGATCCCGCACCAGCGGGCACGTCATGCAGTGGCCCCCGCCGCGCCCCCGGCCCAGTTCCGCGCCCACGATGGTGACGACCTCGACGCGGGCCTCGCGCAGCAGGGCGTTGGTGAGGGTGTTGCGGTCGTAGGTGAACACCACTCCCGGCTCCACCGCGACGGCGTTGTTGCCGCTGTCCCACTGCTGGCGTTCGGAGGCGTAGGCGTCGCCGCCCGTCTCCACCACCCGCAGGGAGGGCAGCCCCAGCGCCTTGGCGACGACGTCGACGAAGGGAGTGCCGCCCTCGTCGACGATGTCGAAGCCGGGTGCCCGGTCGCCGGGGCGCAGGGAGAAGGTGTGCACCCCGTCCATGATCCGGGGGTAGAGCGTGACCACGTCGCGGTCGGCGAACGTGAAGACCGTGTCCAGGTGCATGGCGGACCGCAGCTTCGGCATCCCGGCGACGACGACGTGCCGCGCGGCGCCGGCGCGGAACAGCGCGGCGGCCACCTGGGTGACGGCCTGCCGTGAGGTGCGCTCGCTCATGCCCATGAGGACGACACCGTTGCCGACCGGCATGATGTCCCCGCCCTCGAGGGTGGCCTCGCCCCAGTCGAGTTCGGGATCGCCCCACCACACCGTCGAACCCCTGAAGTCCGGGTGGAAGGTGTAGATCGCCTTCATCAGCAGCGTCTCGTCGTGCCGCGCGGGCCAGTACAGAGGGTTGAGGGTGAGACCGCCGTACAGCCAGCAGGTGGTGTCACGGGTGTACAGCGTGTTGGGCAGGGGCGGCATCAGGTACTCGCGCCCGCCGGTGGATTCGCGGGCCAGCGCGAGATGCGGGGAGCGGAAGTCGTCGGGCAGGTCGCCGGTGGCGAGTCCGCCGACGAGGTACTCGGCCAGTTCCCTGGGCGACAGGGACTCCAGATAGGCACGGGTCGCGTCGACGAGTCCGATACCGACCTGGTTGGCGGTGATCTTCCGGTCCAGGAGCCACGCCTTCGCCTCCGGGATCGCCATGATCTGCGCCAGCAGGTCGTGCAGCTCCACCACCTCCACCCCGCGGCGGCGCAGTTCGCCGACGAACGCGGCATGGTCGCGCTGGGCGTTCTCCACCCACATCACATCGTCGAAGAGCAGGTCGTCGGAGTTGGTGGGGGTGAGCCGCCGGTGCGCGAGGCCGGGCGAACACACCAGGACCTTGCGCAGCCGGCCGACCTCGGAGTGGACGCCGAGCGCGGGCATCGCGGCGCCTTCGTTGCTGTTCACACGGCCTCCTTGAAGGATGCGGGACGAGGTGCGGAAGCGACGGGGAGGCGGCTCACAGGCTGATCCACCCGGCCGCGAGGGCCACGACGCCGAGTACCGCGCCGACCACGGAGACGGCCAGCACGACGAGTTCGCCGGGCGAGAACAACCGCCGGCCCTGCTCACGGCGGGCCATCACGAACAGGGCGGTCGCCGGGGCGTACAGGATGAAGGAGACCAGTACGAACTTCAGGCCGGCCGCGTACAGCAGGAACGCGGTGTACAGCGTGGCGACGACGCCGACGACCAACTCCCGCCGGGAGCCGCGGCCACCCGCCGTGAGCGGGTCGGCACGGGCACCGACCCGGACCGCGAAGCCGGCCGCGAGCAGATACGGGATCAGCGAGAGGGCGCTGGTCAGGTTGAGCGCGAAGTTGAAGGCGTCGTCCGAGAAGCTGGTGGCGATCAGCACCACCTGGGTGAGCAGCGACGTCATCAGCAGCGCCGGCACGGGCACGTCGACGGCGTTGGCACGGCGCAGGAAGCGCGGCATGTCGTCGTCCTTGGCCGCCACGAACAGCACCTCCGCCGCCATCAGCGTCCACGCCAGATAGGCACCCAGCACCGACACGATCAGGCCGACGCTGATGAACACCCTGCCCCACGTGCCGACGGCCTCCTCCAGGACGCCCGCCATGGACGGCTGGCGCAGGCCGGCGATCTCGGCCATCGGCATGATGCCGTACGACACGATGGTCACCGACGCGAAGACCGCGAACACGCTGAGGAAACCGAGCACCGTCGCCCTGCCCACGTCGGACCGGCGCTTCGCGTGCCGGGAGTAGACGCTGGCACCCTCGACACCGAGGAAGACGAACACCGTGGCCAGCATGGTGCCGCGCACCTGTGAGAACAGGGAACCGGAGTAGTCCGCGCCGCCGAAGTTGCCGGCGAACACGCTCGGCCGGAAGTACACCAGGGCCAGGACGACGAAGAACACGATGGGCACGAGCTTGGCCACCGTGACGACCTTGTTGATGGCGGTCGCTTCCCTCACACCGCGTCGGATCATCCAGAAGAACGCCCACAGCCCGATCGAGGACAGGACGACCGCGAGGGCGGTGTCCCCGTCACCGAGGCCCGGCCAGACCGAGCCGATGGTCGACATGATGAGGACCCAGTAGGTCACGTTGCCCACGCAGGTGCTGGCCCAGTAGCCGAAGGCGGCGAAGAAGCCCGGATACTCACCGAAGCCGGCCTTGGCGTACGCGTACACACCGGCGTCGAGGTCGGGTCTGCGTACGGCGAGGGACTGGAACACGAAGGCCAGCATCAGCATGCCCGTGCCGGCGATCGCCCAGGCGATCAGCGCCCCCGCGACACCGGTCTCCTCGGCGAACCGCCCGGGCAGCGAGAACACACCGGCGCCCACCATCGACCCCACGACCATGGCCGTCAGGGTGAACAGCGGCAGCTTGGCGGCCGGCGGGGATTTCCCGTCGGTGTCGGAAACAGCGGCCTGTGACATGCCGTCCCTCTGGGTCGCCGAGCGATTGCGACCACTGTGCATCACATGGTGGCTCCGGGCATCTTGTTCGCCTCCGTCACCCGCGGGCGCACCCGCCCGCTGCTCCGGATGTGTCCGCCGTCCCCGCGGCCGGTGCTCACCGGCCCGTGCGCAGGTCGATGCCGCGGCGGGCCAGCGTGAGCACGCCCACGACGATCAGGGCGACGCCGAGCAACTGCGGCACGACCCACCAACCGGCCCGCACGTCCTCGCGGTAGAGGACGACACCGAGCAGGAGGCTCACCGCGGCGTCCCCCAGGGTGAGCGCGGGCTGGGAGGCGACGAGGGGGCCGCCCTGCATGGCGTGCTCCAGCAGCAGCACGGCACCCACACCGGCCGCGGCGAAGCCGTACGTCTGCCAGGTGGTGAGGAAGCCGGCCACGCCGCCGGTGTCCAGGACGCGCATGGAGTCCTTCATGAGCGCGGCGGTCAGGGCGTAACACACCGCGGTGGCCGCGCCGAGACAACCGGCGCGGGCCTTGCCGACGGGGCGCCGCAGGCCGGCCGCGGCCAGCAGTACGGCCGCTCCCGCGCAGGCCACCAGCGCGGGCACCCAGCGATCCAGGGGCACGTCGGCCTCGCCGCCGTCCGGAGCGGCCGCCGCCAGCGCGACACCGAGCCCGACGACCACCCCGCCCACGGCGAGCCACATGACGTGAGTCATGTGGCGGCCGGTCATCAACGAGGCCAGCAGCAGCGCCAGCGGAAGCTCCAGCACGAACAACGGCTGTACGAGTGACAGCGGCCCCGTCGCCAGAGCCACCGCCTGCCCCACACCGGCGACGACGACGGCCAGCATGCCGCCGATCCAGACCGGCCGCCGCAGCAGGTCGACTACGAGCCCCGGGCGGAAGCCCTGGGTCTGCGGCACGCTCAGCGCGGCGCGCCGCTGGAGCACGGTGGCCAGCGCGTTGCTGAACGCGGCGAGGAGTGCGAAGAGCACCGGCAGTACAACACCCATCCACCGATCCTGACCCCGTTTCCCCCCGACCGCGCGCCGCGCCGTGAGGAGGGAAGACGACGTGGTCGCGGGTCGGCGCCGGGGGCGCCCGCCGTCAGTTGTCGCTCTGCGCGGACGGCTTCTCCGTTCCCGCGTCCTGCTTCTGCTTCGCCTCCGGTGCTTCGGTGGCGGTGTAGTAGACCGAGGTGCCCTGCTTGGAGCGCTGGGCCTGGTTCTTGGCGACGAGTCCCTCGAGGGTGGTGCGGACGACCGTGGTCTTGATGGTGCGTCCGGTGTTGGCCTGACCGAGTGCCGTGGTGACCTCGGCGGCGGAGCGCGGCTCTCGCTGTTCGACGAGGTGGTCGCGCACCAGCTCCACCAGCGTGGGCCGGTCGGCGACCTGCGCCGAGGCCTTCTTCGCCGCCGGCTTCTTGGCGGCCTTGGCGGCCTTGGCGGCCGGCTTGGCGGCCGGCTCGGCGCCGGCCTTCGAGGCGCCGGCCTTCGAGACCGGCTTGGCACCCGGCTTCGGGGCGGCGGCGCGCTTGGGCGTGGCCGCGGCCTTCCTGTTCCGCGTCCGCTTCGCGGCGGCCGGCTCCGTGGCGGCACTGTCCCGGGGCGCGGGCACGACCGGCTCGTCGGTCGCGGCGGCGGCCTCCGCGACGGTCGCGGGCTTGACCGGCGGGGAGGTGATGCCGAGCGCCTGCTGCATGTTCACCAGCAGGGCGTGGTCGTGCTGCAGCGCGGCCAACTGCTGCTGCAGAGCCGTGATCTCCGCGCTGATGCGTTCCTGCTCCTTGACGTTGCGCTCCAGGTCGTCGGTCACCTGGACGCTGTACTGCGATGCCAGTTGGGTGGCGGCCTGCATCGTGCTCTCGGACATGGTGTTGACTCTCCTCGATTCGCGGCCGTGAAGGCTCGTGAGGAACTGCGGGACGTCAGGCGCGGGACATGGGGACCATGTCCGATCGGCGCCCGGCAGCGGAGAACTGGAGACTGCCACCGGCTGTGCTGACACACAGATGGTACGGATGGACGGCGCCTGTTGTTCCCCTGTTTGCTGCCGGGCCGGTATACCACGTATGGCCGCCAACGTGGTATGTGTCGCCGATTCCTCGTGCGCCTGTTCGGTGTGTGCATGGCCGGCACTTACTCGCCGTCGGGCGCCTCGACGATGTTTCCGTCCTTGTCGACGGTGTGCGTCTGCCAGTAGGTGTCCCACTTGTCGCCGACGTGCTCGGGGACCTTGCCCTCGGGGTAACGGGTGTAACCCTCGGGCGGCTCCTCGCCCTTGGGGACGCACGCGCTGCCGGTCCCGCCGATGGTCATGACCGGATACTCGCCGCCGCCGCAGCTCGCCTCCCGAACGGAGCAGCCGGTCAGGACCGCGGCGGCGGTCACGCAGGCCAGGGCGAGGCCCAGGGCGGACCGTGTGGTGCGGTTGGGGCTCACGGGTGACGGGCGGTGAACTCGGCCGGTACTACGCACGGTTGGCTCCCTCTGGATGGCTGGTACGGCAAGCCTCCCCCGGCGGGGGGACGTACCTCATGAGTAGGAGTACTCAGTCGGGTGGGCCGGACCGCCCGACCCGGCCGGCCAGCCGGTCCACCTCGCGTGCGCTCTCACGTGCCTCCCGCTCGGCCCGGGCCAGCGCGTCCGCGGCCGTACGCCCCCGCTCCTCGGCTTCCCGCTGCTCCCGCCCGGCCCGGTCGAGCTCCTGATGCGCCCGGCGCAGCCGTTGCTCCGCGGCAGTCACCTCATCGCGCGCACGGTCGTGTTCCTCGTCGGCCCGCCGCAGTGACGCGTCGGCGTCGGCCGCTTCCGCGCGTCTGTCGCTCAGACGCCGCGTGGCCTTCTCCGCGGCCCGTCCCGCCCGGGCCAGTTCCTCCCGCCGTTCGCGGCGCCGCTCGGCGAGTTCGTCCTTCGCCCGGACCGCGGGTGCGCGACGACGGGTGCCGGGCCGGGGCCGCTCGCGCGGAGCGGGTTCGGCCGGGGCGGCGGCCGAGGGGAACCGCGACGGCGGGGTGAGGGAGCCCTCCAGGCGTCCGCCGGCCCACCGGTCGGCCGCTTCCGGGTCGGCGAGGACCGCGCGCAGGGTCGACTCGACCTCCCGCTGCGCCGCCGGTGAGAGTGGGTGTCCGGCCTCGCGGGCGAGCTGGGCGGCCTGGCGCGACAGGGCGGAGACGATGTGCCGGCGCTGCGCGGAGAGCTCCTTGAGGCCATTCGCGTCCAGGGTGCGGTGTGCCTCGCGCAGGGCCTGCCCCAGCTCCAGGAACCGCCTGCTCTCCTCCGGCCGGGAGCGTCTCAGCAGGTTCGACGCCCAGGCCGCCAGCGTGGGCCGGTGGGCGGCGTGGATCCGTCGGGCGTCCTCGTCACGGCCGGCGGTTCTGGCGGCCGCGGCGTGTTCCTCACGACGGGCGACGAAGCCGGACGGCGGCGTCGCGTAGAGCTCGTCGAGAACCGACTCGACCGATTCCTCGTCGTGGCCGCCGCCTCTGGGACGACGACCGCCCTCGCGCTGCATGTTCCTCCGCCTCCCGTTGCGGCCTCTACGACCGTCCCGGTCTCGACGCGGCCGCCCTCGCCGCCGCCTCCTCGTCGTCGTAGACGAGGAGACCGTCCGCCCGCAGTCGCGCGCCCGGCGTGGGGGAGTGGGCCGTCAGGCGGCCGTCGTGCATGAGGTGGTCCACGGGGGTGTCCCGGGCCAGGACGGCGAAGTCGGCGATGATACGTCGGTGGCACCGCCACCACACCGCTTCGCCGCACATCACCGCGGTGCGCTCTCGCGCCGTCCCGTCCAGCAGCTCGTCCATGGCGGCGACGAACTCCGGGGAACGGGTGTGGCCGGCGTAGCCGCGGAACGAGGTGTTGCGCCAGACGCCGTCGGGAGAGTCCGGCGCCGGCTTGCGGAAGCCGCCCAGGCGCTGTTCCCACCGGTAGGCGAGCCCCTCCTCGGGCATCCACCCGGCGAGCCGCTCCCGGAGCAGGTCGGGGTCGCGGCGGCTGCCGGGCGCCGTCCGGACATCGACCACGGCGGCGACATCGGCACCGTGGAGCAGTCCGGCCAGCGCCGTGCGGCCCGCGGTGCCGTGCCCGAACGTGACCAGGTGAGGCTGGGACATGTCGTCGGGGTCCCCTCGCTGCCCGCGCTCATGCCTCCCGTCCACGGTCACGCCGCCCGGCCCGCGGTCCGGACGGGACGCGTCCGGGCGTCCCCCTCCGGCCGGTGCCCGCCCGGGGGCGGTGTCAGCCGAACGTGCGCCGGTAGGTGTGCGGGCTGACTCCGGTGGTGCGTTTGAAGCGGTCACGGAAGGCGGTGGGCGAGCCGAAGCCGACCTGGGAGGCGATGCGTTCCACGGAGTGCTGGGTGGTCTCCAGCAGATGCTGTGCCTGACGGACGCGGGCCCGGTGGAGCCACTGCAGTGGGGTGGTGCCGGTCTGTTCCCGGAAGCGGCGTATCAGCGTCCGGGTGCTCATCCCGGCGTGGCCGGCGATGTCGGAGAGGGTGAGGTCGCGGGCGAGATTCTCCCGCAGCCAGGTGAGCAGGGGCTCCATCGCGGAGCCCTTGGGCGTGGGGGTGTGGTCGTGGACGATGAACTGGGCCTGGCCACCTTCGCGTTCCAGGGGCATGACCGACAGCCGGGCGGCGTGGGCGGCGACCGCCGAGCCGTAGTCGCGGCGGATCATGTGCAGGCACAGGTCCAGCCCCGCGGCGGCGCCGGCCGAGGTGAGGATCTGCCCGTTGTCGACGTACAGGACACCGGGGTCGACCTCGACCTTTGGATGGGCGCCGGCCAGCAGGTCGGCGGCGATCCAGTGGGTGGTGGCCCGCAGACCGTCGAGCAGGCCGGTGGCGGCCAGCGGGAAGGTGCCCGAACAGATGGACGCGATACGTGTGCCGTTCGCGGCGGCCGCGCGCAGCGCGTCGCGGACGGCGGGGGCAAGCGGCGCCGCGGCCGCGGCCGTACCGGGCACGATGATCGTGTCCGCGTCCCGGAGCCCGTCCAGCCCCCAGGGCGCGCGCAGCGTGAACGCGCCCGCGTCGACCTCGGGCTGTTCGGCGCACACGCGGATCTGGTAACCGGGGCGTCCGTCGGGGAGCCGGGTGCGTTCGAAGACATCGATCGGGGTGGACAGGTCGAAGGGGATCACCCGGTCCAGCGCGAGAACGGCGACGGTGTGCATGGCCAGAAGGTACCTCCCCGCAAGACGGCGGACGTGCCCCCGGCCACCGGCGGAACCACGGCGGACCGGCGCGGAGCGTCCCCGTGCGACCCGTGGCACTATCCCGTTGAGAGGTGGCACTCACGCCACGGGGAGAAGTGCGGGCGCCTTGGCCCGCCCGTCAGGCGAGCACCTTGTCGACGAACGCCGCGAGGTTCGCCACGGTCCGCCGGATCTTCTCCTCGAGTGTGATCGTTTCGTGCAGCCGCGCGCCGGCGCCCGCCTCCCGCATGCCCCGCACATACAGCGAACAGGCCAGGTCACCGCAGATGTAGGCGCCCACCGAGTTGCCCTGCTGCCCGGCCTTGCCCGCCTTGGGAGCGACCATCAGGCAGACGCCGCCGGAATGGGTGGTCAGGCACATCGAGCACATGCTGCGGCGTGCCTGCCAGGAGGCGGCGCCGGAGGAGCGCAGCGCGAGTGCCGTCGGCCGGCCGTTCCGTTCGGTCACGAGGTAGGCGCGGTCCGGTGCCCGGGGATCCCGCCAGCCGAAGTAGTCCAGGTCGTCCCACGGCCGGTCGGCCAGGTCGTGGGGCACGGACAGGCGCTTGGCCGCTCCCTTGGTGCAGTTCACGAAGGCGGCGCGAATCTCATTGTCGGTCAGTGGTCTCATGCAACGCAGGCTAAGTTGCCTAAATGCTTTAGGCAAATGCATAATCGACTCAGGTGAACGAGAGGATGATGATGGTACGGGTGGGGCTGACCACGGACCGACTGGTCCGGGCGGGCGCGGAACTGGCCGACGAGGTCGGCTTCGACCAGGTGACGGTCTCCGCGCTGGCCAGACACTTCGACGTCAAGGTCGCGAGCCTGTACTCGCACGTGCGCAACTCCCACGACCTCAAGACCCGGATCGCCCTGCTCGCCCTCGCCGAACTCGCCGACCGGGGCGCCACGGCGCTGGCCGGGCGGGCCGGCAAGGACGCCCTCGCCGCCTTCGCGGACGTCTACCGCGACTACGCCCGGGAACACCCGGGCCGCTACGCCGCGGCCCAGTTGCGACTCGACCCGAAGACGGCGGCGGCCAGCGCGGGCGTCCGCCACGCGGAGCTGGCCCGGGCCGTCCTGCGCGGCTACGACCTGGCGGAACCGGACCAGACCCACGCCGTCCGACTCCTGGGCAGCGTCTTCCACGGTTACGTCAGCCTCGAGATGGGCGGCGGCTTCAGCCACAGCGCCCCCGACACCCAGGAGACGTGGACACGGGTCGTGGACGCCCTGGACGCCCTGCTGCGCAACTGGCCCGCACCGTGAACCACCCCTGCCCCGGGAACGCGGACACCACCACAGCCGGAGACCACATGCCCACCACGGACGACTTGATCACCACGCCCATCACGCCGGCCCTCCTGCGCGGCGCCCTCGACCTCGAGCGCACCGAGCAGGGCCTGCTGCCGCACCGGCTGCCTGCCCGGGCCCGCGCCCAGAACACCGACGGACAGCTCGCCATGGCCGAGTCCCAGCCCTCCGGCGTACGCCTGGCGCTGCGCACCCGGGCCACCGTCCTCGAGCTGGACACCCTGCCCACCAAGCGGGTCTACGTCGGCGCCCCGCCGCGCCCGGACGGCGTCTACGAGCTGCTGGTCGACGGCCGCCCGGCGGGCCGGGGCAGTGTCGCGGGCGGCAACACGCTGACCATCGACATGACGACCGGCACGGCGGGTGTCGAACCCGGCCCCGTCGGCACCCTCCGTTTCGCGGACCTGCCCGAGGGCGGCAAGGACATCGAGATCTGGCTGCCGCACAACGAGACCACCGAACTCGTCGCCCTGCGCACCGACGCCCCCGTCGAGCCGTCCCCGGACCCGGGCCGCAGGATCTGGCTGCACCACGGCAGCTCGATCAGCCACGGCTCCGACGCCGCGAGCCCCACCACCACCTGGCCCGCTCTCGCCGCCTCCCTCGGCGGTGTCGAACTCGTCAACCTGGGCCTGGCCGGCAGCGCGCTGCTCGACCCGTTCACCGCGCGGGCCATGCGGGAGACCCCCGCCGACCTGATCAGCGTCAAGATCGGCATCAACGTGGTAAACGCCGACGCGATGCGTCTGCGGGCGTTCGGACCGGCCGTGCACGGCTTCCTCGACACGATCCGCGAGGGCCACCCCACCGCCCCGCTGCTGGTCGTCTCGCCCATCCTGTGCCCCGTCCACGAGGACACCCCCGGCCCCCTCGCCCCCGACTTCACCGGGCTCGCCGAGGGACGAGTGCGCTTCGTGGCCACCGGCGACCCGGCGGAACGCGCGAGCGGGAAACTGACCCTGAACGTCATCCGCGACGAGCTGGCCCGGATCGTCGAGCAGCGGGCGGCCGACGACCCGAACCTGCACCACCTCGACGGCCGCGAGCTCTACGGCGAGGCCGACGCGGCCGAGCTCCCCCTGCCCGACAACGTCCACCCGGACGCCGCCACCCACCGCCGCATGGGCGAGCGCTTCGCCAAGTTGGCGTTCACCGACCGCGGCGCCTTCACCGGCTGACCGCCCGGCTCCGTACGACCGCGGCGAAGCGCCGGGCGACCTCGCGCCAGACCGCCGCGGCGGCGGGCTCGTCGCGCTCCGCCCGGCGGCGCAGCTCAGCCGGGTCCAGCCCTCGGGACCGTAGCCGCTCCGGTTCCCACGACCGCACCCGGTCCGCGCCCGCCTCCGGGTGGAACTGCACGCCCCACGCCCGGTCGCCGACCCGGAAGGCCTGGTAGGGGCAGTGCTCGCTCTCCATCAGCCAGGCGACACCGGACGGCAGGGCGGTGACGGCGTCCACATGGTGTTCGATGGCCGTCACCCGCTCCGGCAGCCCCCGAAAGAGCGGATCGTCCGCGGCCCCGGACCGCAGGGTGAGCGGGGTGCTGCCGAACTCCGGTTCGCCGTGCTCGCCCCGGACCGTGCCTCCCGCGACCTGGGCGAGGAGCTGCCCGCCGAGGCAGATCCCGAACACGGGGGCACCGCGCTCCAGCGCCTCGGAGACCAGCGCGCGAGTGGGCGCCAGCCAGGGTGCGCGGGCGTCGTCGTCGGGCAGGTAGCCGCCCCCGAGCACCATGACGCCGTCGTGCGCCAGGTGCCGGGGGAGCGGCGCACCGGCGTACGCGTGCACCACCTCGAGTGACAGGCCGTCCTCGGCCAGCCAGTCACCGAACCTGCCCGGCCCGCCACCCGGACCGTTCTGCACCACCAGCAGCCGCGACATCGCCCACCTCCCGCCTCACACCCCTCGGACCACATCACCCCACTGCCCACGACGGGGTGGGCCGCAACCCTCGGGCCGGATCACAGACTCGCGGCGCGATGCGTGGGGTCGCCGTCGAGGACCGTCAACAGCAGCGGCACCTCGGCCGGTTCGGTGGCCGGTACGGTGAAGTCGCAGCAGTGGGTGGGCTGCACGGACGCCACCACACCGAGTTCCGCGAACCGGCACAGGGTGTCGTCCGGGACGGTCTCGATGTGCCGGTCGCACACGCCCTGGGCGGCGTGGAACTCGCCTGCCGGCGGGCCTCGTCGTCGCCTCGCTGCTGTACGGGCTGCTGTACACGCTGTCGGCACGCGGTGGAAAAACGCGGGCGCCGAAGGCCTGACGAGCGGTACGGTCCCCGCATGTCTGACGAGGACGGCTACTTCGGAGAAAACGTCGCCGCGCGATACGACGCGTCGTCGGCGGACAGGTTCACGCCCGACGCGGTGGATCCGGCGGTCGGCCTGCTGGCCGAACTCGCGGGCGGGGGACGAGCGCTCGAGTTCGGCATCGGCACCGGCCGGATCGCGCTGCCCCTGGCGGGCCGCGGAGTCCCGGTGCACGGCATCGACCTGTCCCGGGCCATGACCTCCCGGCTCGGCGCCAAACCGGGCGGCGACGCCGTCGGGGTGACCATCGGCGACTTCGCGACGACCCGGGTGCCGGGTGCCTTCACGGTCGTCTATCTCGTCTACAACACCATCAACAACCTGACCACGCAGGACGCCCAGGTCGACTGCTTCCGCAACGCGGCCGGACACCTGGAGCCCGGGGGCTGCTTCGTCATCGAGGTGGGCGTGCCGGAGCTGCGCCTGCTGCCGCCGGGACAGACCGCCGTGCCGTTCGGCGTCGGCCCGACCGAGTGGGCGTTCGACACCTACGACACCGCCACCCAGGCGATGAGTTCGAACTACGTGAGCATCGTGGACGGACGGGCCGAGCACTCGTCCATCCCCTTCCGCTACGTGTGGCCCGCCGAGCTCGACCTGATGGCCCGGCTCGCCGGACTGCGACTGCGCGACCGGTGGGAGGGATGGAGCCGGGCACCCTTCACCCACGAGAGCCGCCACCACGTCTCGGTCTGGGAGAAGCCCGCCGACTGACCGGCCCCCGCGGCTCAGCGCCGGGCCATGTACAGGTTCAGGGCCTTGTGCAGCAGCTTGTTGAGCGGATAGTCCCACTCGCCGAGGTACTCCACGGCCTCACCGCCGGCTCCGGTCTTGAACCGGAGCAGGCCCAGCAGGTGGTTGTCCTCGTCCAGGGTGTCGGTGATGCCGCGGAAGTCGTAGACGGCCGCGCCCCGTTCATGGGCGTCGCACATCATCCGCCACTGGAGCGCGTTGTTGGGCCGCACCTCGCGCCGGCGGCTCGTGGATGCGCCGTAGGAGTACCAGACGTGCTCGCCGACGGTCAGCATCGTGGCCGCGGCGAGCACCTCCCCGTCGTGATGGGCGAGGTAGAGGCGCATGCGATCGGGATCCTCGGCCGTCAGCGCGGTCCACATGCGCTGGAAGTAGGCGAGGGGACGCGGGACGAACCGGTCCCGTTCGGCGGTCTCGACGTAGAGCTCGTAGAAGGCCGGGAGGTCCTCGTGGTCGCCCCGGACGACTTTGACGCCGGCCTTCTCGGACTTCTTGATGTTGCGGCGCCACTGCTGGTTGAAGCCGCTCCGGATCTGCTCCAGCGTCCGCCCGGCGAGCGGCACCTGGCACACGTAGCGCGGCTGGCCCGCGGCGAAGCCGTCCTCGCCGCCCGGCGCGGTCCGCCGCCAGCCCATCCGGCGCAGCCGCTCGGCGACGCCCTCGGCGCCGGGTTCGCGCACGGTGGGCTCCACGTCCCCCAGCCGCCGGGCCCCGGGGTCGGCGATCGCCGCCTTGACCGCCTCGGCGCTCCAGCGCCGGGCCACCACCAAAGGCCCCATCCTCACGGAGAAGGCGCCGCGCTTCCTCAGGTGGGCGAGCATCGGCTCCAGCCACCGCTGGAGATCCGCCGCGCCCCAGTCGATGACCGGGCCCTCGGGCAGGTAGGCCAGATAGCGCTTCAGCTTCGGCAACGGCCGCAGCAGCACCAGCCCCGCGCCCACGAGGCCGCCGCTCTCGTCGAACCAGCCGAGGCTCTCCGCCCGCCAGTCCGGTTTCACGTCGCCCCACGAGGGCGTCTGCAGGTGACTCACGGAAGGCCGGGCCGCGACGAAGTCCAGATGTTCCTCGCGGGTGATCGCCTTCAGGTGACAGCTCATGGGTCAAGGTCCCTTTGATCGACGTGGTCCGGCTTCTCGTGACGGGAAACGCCGAGGGCGCGGAGCCCGGTCGCCGTCCCGCACTTCACAGGGAATACCGACCGGGGCCGATGCGCGCGCTGTCGCCCGGCTGTTGACCCGGGTGCGCCGTCCGGCGCGCACGATCGTGGTCGGGGTGTGAGCGTGGACGGGTTGGGCGGTGCGGGCAGGACGGACGGAGCGGACGGCCATGGCGCGGGCGATCTGGACAGGTGTCATCACGTTCGGGCTGGTCTCGGTGCCCGTCGGTCTGTTCACGGCGACCGAGGACCACTCGGTCCACTTCCACCAACTGCAGCGCGGCACCTCGGACCGGATCCGCAACCGGCGGGTCAACGAGCGCACCGGCGAGGAGGTGGACTCCGGTGACATCGTCAAGGGGTACGAGGTGGGCGAGGGCGAGTACGTCGTCGTCGAGCCGGAGGAACTGGACGAGATCGCACCGGGCCGCTCCCAGGCCCTCGAGATCACCGACTTCGTCGACCTCGACCGCATCGAACCGGTCTACTTCGGCCGCACCTACTACGTCGCCCCGCGCGGCAAGGAGTTCCTCAAGGTCTACGAGCTGCTCCGCACCGCCCTCGCCGAGGCGGGCAAGGTCGGCGTCGCCACCTTCGTCATGCGCAACCGGCAGTACCTGACCGCGCTCCGCGCCGAGGACAGGGTCCTGGTCCTCCAGACGCTGCACTGGGCCGACGAGGTCCGCGACCCGGTCGAGGAGCTACCCGAGCTGCCCTCGGGCCGGGCGGGCCGGGGCAAGGAACTGGACATGGCGATGCGGCTGGTCGACGCCCTCAGCGGGCCCTGGGAGCCCGACCGCTACCGCGACACGTACCAGGAGAAGGTCCGTGCGCTGGTCCGGGCCAAGGCCGAGGGCAAGGAGGTCGCCGTCGCGGAGGAAGCCCCTCGGGCCACCAACGTCGTCGACCTGATGGAGGTCCTGCGCGGCAGCCTGGAGCAGGCGAAGGGAGCCGGCGGCGAGCAGGAACCGGCGAAGACGAAGCGCACCGGCGGCCGGCGGACCTCGGCCCCGCGGAAGAAGGACACCGAGCCCCGGAACAAGCACTCCGAGCCCCGGAACAAGCACCTCGAGCCCCGGAAGAAGGGCTCCGTGCCCCGGAAGAAGGCCACCACCCCCTCCCGCGAGGCGCCGCCCGGACGGGGCGAGCTCCGGGAGCTGAGCAAGGCGGAGCTCTACCAGCGGGCCACCGAGCAGGACATCGCCGGACGGTCGAAGATGAGCCGCGACGAGCTGATCGACGCCCTCACCGGCGCCCGAGGCCGCCGGAAGAAGAAGACCGCCGCCTGAAGCGCCACTCAGTGGTCGCTGAGCATGCCCTCCCGCAGGCGGGCCAGCAGCCGCGAGATCAGCCGGGACACATGCATCTGCGAGACCCCGAGGCGTTCACCGATGTCCTTCTGGGTGAGCTCCTCGACGAAGCGCCAGTGGATGATCTGCCGGTCGCGTTCGTCCAGCTCGGCGATCATCGGGGCCAGGGCGTGGAAGTCGTCCACGAGCCCCAGCGCGGCGTCGTCCGCACCGATGAAGTCCGCCAGGGCCGACTCGCCGTCCTCGCTGCCGTTGATGGCCGCGTCCAGCGAGGCGGAGTTGTAGCCGTTGGCCGCCAGCCGGGCCTCGACGACCTCGTCCTCCGGGAGGCACATCAGCTCGGACAGTTCACTGGTGGTGGGGTTGCGGCCAAGGCGGCTGCGCAGCTCCTCGGTGGCCCGGGCCAACTGGACACGGGCCTCCTGGAGGCGCCGGGGCACGTGCACGGCCCACGAGGTGTCACGGAAGAACCGCTTGATCTCGCCGACGATGTACGGCACGGCGAAGGAGGTGAACTCGACCTCGCGGGTCAACTCGAACCGGTCGATGGCCTTGATCAGCCCGATCATGCCGACCTGGACGATGTCCTCCATCTCCTCCGGCCCGCGGCTGCGGAACCGGCCGGCCGCGAAGCGGACCAGGGACATGTTCATCTCGATCAGCGTGTTGCGCGCGTACTGGTATTCGGGCGTGCCCTCTTCGAGAACCGTGAGCTGCTGGAAGAACAGCTTCGACAACTCCCGCGCGTCCTTGGGCGCCACCTTGGACGGGTCCGCTACCTCCGGCATGCCCGTGCTGGTGTGCTCGGTGACCCGTGCGGTCGTCGTCGTCATGATGTGCCCTCCCAGTCGATCGGCCCCCGTCGCCGCCGGCTCGTCGGCCGACGAAAGAGCGCCTACCCCCGGTCAAGGCACCCACACATGCTGCCGCGGTAGGCGTTGCGGGCGCACGGTCCGGCACCGGTTCAAAAACCGAGGTAGAAGCGGACGGTGGTGCCGTCGTCCGTCGTGTGCACCCGCACCAGATCCGCGACGTAGTGGACGAGCAGCAGGCCGCGGCCGCCGATCTGCCCGTGCTCGGGCGGCCGGCGGCCGGCCAGCGGATCCGTGAGGCGTCCCTTGTCGCGGACCTCGCACACCAACTGCCCCGGCTCGGCCCAGATCGCCAGCGTCCCGTGCCCTCCGCCGTGGACCACGCTGTTGGTGGTGAGCTCCGCCACCGCCAACTCCGCGTCCTGCAGGCGTCGCTCGGCCAGCCCGAGCGACACGGCCCGGTCGACGGTGAAGCGGCGCGCCTCGGGCAGTTCCCCGGCACCGAACGCGAAGACGTCGGCGTCCGGCGGGGGATCCAGCGGCTGGTTGTAGCGGTCGACGACCGCGTGCCAGTCGTAGGCCTCGCTGGTCTGCTCCAGGCCGTCTGCGATGACCGTCGGATGGGTGAGGAAGGCGTCGGCCAGCGCGTCCGCGTTCAGCTTGGCCTCGTCGTACGGGCACAGGATCGTCGCGGGACGGCCCGCGAAGGCCGCGTTGATCAGCGCTTCGTGCTGGGCGCACGCCGGGTACTCCGCCGCAGTGCGCCCGGCCCAGACCGGCTCACCGATGATGCGCACCCGTTCGTGCCGGTGCGCGTCGGCGAACGCCCTGAGCACGCCGGGGATGATCCGCCCCGGATTGCGCCCGGCCTCCGACATGTCCAGGAAGGAGACGTCCCGCGCGTCCGTACCCAGCCCCGCCCTGATCAGCTCCAGGTTGGGGGCGGGCACGGCCACCGCCACGGGTTCACCCGCGGCCAGCCCCTCCCGTACGAACGTCACCGTCCGGTCGGCGTACTCGCGCTCCGAGCGGTAGAACAGCGCCGGATGCGCGAAGGCGTCGTCGGTGGTCACCGTGCTCATCGCGGAGCCACCTCGATCCGCCGCAGGGACGGCCAGAACATCTCCAGCACCCGCGGCAGTTGCGGCGGGGGCTGCTCCACCACGACCCGTCCGCCGGGCAGGTTGATGGCGGTGACGGCGAGCGCCGCGACCCCGGCGACGTCGACGAACCGCACGCCGGACAGTTCCACGTAGGACACGTCCGTGTGCCGCCTGGACAACTCGGTGAGGGCCTTCTCCCAGGACGGGCGGGTGGTCACGCTGATCTCTCCGCTGGCCCGGAGACCGGGGCGGCCGGACAGTGGGCCCACCTCCAGTACGGCCCCGCTCCGCACCCGGGGCGGTCCGCCCCCGGGGCCTGTGGCATCCACACTCGGTCTCCTTCGGAAATCCGCCGGGTGTCCGTCCACACCCGGGCGCCTTGTCCGGCCGAGCAGCCTATCGCGATCAGGCGTCGTACGCCGATGCGGGGACAAGACATGCGAGAGGGGTACGAAGCGGGGAACAGGACAGTGAGCGTCCTCGGAAGGAAGGTCCGACATGTTTGAAGCAGACAACATCCGTGAGTGGCGTGGACATGACGTCGTGGACGGTGACAACCACAAGATCGGGACTCTTGAATCCGTCTACTTCGACACCGGCACCGACCGGCCCGCGTTCGCCGCGGTCATGATCGGTCTGCCGACCCGCAGGCGCCTGGTGTTCGTCCCGGTGGACAGGGCCACCGTCGGTCCGGGCTACCTGAAGGTGAACTACGACAAGTCGCTGGTCAAGGACGCGCCCGGGATCGACCCGGACGGCGAACTCGCGGCCGAGGACGAGGGCGCCCTCTTCGCCCACTACCACCTGCCCTACGCGCAGGGCAGCCGCGGCGAGCGCCGGCTCGGCCGGCGCTGAACCCTCCACGCCGGGCGGCCCCCCGGGCGGGGACGCACCCGGGGGCCGACCGCGCCGTCGCCGGCACGACCGGCCCGCTCCTCGCGCCACCGCGGCCGGGCCCTAGGCGAGTTCCGCGCCGCGCTCCGCGGCCTCCGTCTCGGACGTCGCGCTGCCCGTCGCCAGGGTGCCTCCGGAGCTCTCCAGGTGAGCCCGCACGAACCACTGGAACTGCTCCAGGTCCCTGAGCTGACCGATCAGGAGGTCCTCCGTGGCGGGGTCGATGTCACCCGCCTCCTTCACCGCCGCGCGCACGCCCTCGATCACACCGGTGTACACGACGTCGAGTGCGCCGAGATGGGCGATGGCGTCGGCCCGGCCGATGGAGTAGTCGTCCCAGGGCCGCTCGGCCACCAGGGCCCCGGGCGTGCCCTGCGCCACTCCGCCGAGCGCCGCGATGCGCTCCGCGACGTCGTCGGCCATCTCGCGCACCTGGTCGACCTGCGGGTCGATCATCTCGTGCACGGCGATGAAGTGCGGGCCCACGACGTTCCAGTGCACGTGCTTGAGGGTCAGATGGAGGTCGTTGAGGGCGTGCAGCCGAAGCCGCAGCACGCCGATCAGCCGGCCGGCGGCCTCCCGCTCGATGCCGGGGACCGTGTACTTCGGGGTCAGGTCGTGCGTCATGGCGGACACCAGCTCCTCATGCGTTTCGTACGTCGTTGCACGTGTACGACTGCCCCGCATCGGCGACGGCAGACATGCACGGGTGCTGTCCCTGAGGAGGACGGGTCTCCCCCGGGCGGGTGAGTCAACCGTCGAAATGTCCTGCCGGCGCCCCGTTCCGGACCGTCCCCGGGAGCGACGCCGGGCCGGCGGCCCGCCGACAGGATGATGTACATGACCACGACACCACAGCACCCCGCCCCCGCCCGCTGGGCGGTCCGCGCCGCCCACACCACCGCGCTGCTCACCCTGCCGACCGGGATCTGGCGCCTCCTGCTGGCGGCCGGGCAGCCGGCCGGTTACACCGATGCGGGGTACGAGGCGATGGGCATCGCCGGATGGGGCGTGGTGTACGTG
The DNA here is from genome assembly GCF_002005225.1 of Streptomyces pactum. Taxonomy (NCBI): domain Bacteria; kingdom Bacillati; phylum Actinomycetota; class Actinomycetes; order Kitasatosporales; family Streptomycetaceae; genus Streptomyces; species Streptomyces pactum. The sequence goes on along the minus strand of NZ_CP019724.1, from coordinate 538,708 downwards.
GTCGGGCTGAGCGTCGTGAGCGAGGCGCTGGCCCTGCTCACGCTCGGCCTGGTCCGGCCGTGGGGCGAGGTGGTCCCGCGCTGGATCCCGCTGGTCGGCGGGCGGCCGGTCCCGGTGCTGGCGGCGGTCCTCCCGGCGGGCCTGGGCGCCGTCGTGCTGACCGCCCTGTGGACCCCGTTCGCGTGGTGGTGGGCCACTCCCCACCCCGACATGACCCCGCTCGGCGACACACTGCTCGGCTTCGCCTACCTGCCGCTGATCGCCTGGGGCCCGCTGCTCGGCGCCGTCACCGTCTCCTACTACCGCCGACGCCGTCCCGCGCCGGCCGGGGCGGCGCGTACGCCGATCACCGGGCGCTAGCGACGGATGCACCGTGCCGACGGGTACCCGGACGGGCGCCCTCCCGCGGTGCGCGCGGACGAGGTCAGGACGGCGGAGCGGGCAGGGGCATCGCGCCGAGCGCTCGCGCCGCGTGGACGAGGTTGGACGCCATGGCCCGGCCGGTCGAGGTCGACCAGTCGTGGCCGCGGTCGTCGTCGAGGTAGTCGGGGCCTGGCCCGGGGCCCAGGTGCCAGTAGGTCCAGGCCTGCCCGGGAATGGTGTACCCGATGTCCGCGAGCCCGCCGCTGATCTCGCTGATGACGTGGTGGGCGCCGTCCTCGTTGCCGGTGACCAGGACCCCGGCGACGCGGTTGTAGGCGACGGGGCGTTCCTCGTGGTCGGTCTCGCCGAGCATGGCGTCCATGCGTTCGAGGACCCGCTGGGCGACCGAGGACGGGCGGCCGAGCCAGGTGGGCGAGGCGATGATCAGGATCTGCGACGCCAGGAGCTTCTCGTGCACGCCCGGCCAGTCGTCGCCGTCGCCCATGTCGGTCTCGACCCCGGGTTTCAGGTTCAGGTCGACGGCCCGTACGACGTCCACCTCCACCCCGTGGCCTTTGAGCGCCGCGATGACCGTGGCGGCGAGGGCCTCGGTGTTCGACGGCCGGGGGGAGGGCTTGAGGGTGCAGTTGATGACGAGTGCGCGCATGCTTACCCCTCTTCCCCCGACAGCGGCTTGCGAGCGTCCCGGCGTGGGGCCGTTCACCCGCCCGGACCCGCGCGGCGGGGAACGGGGGAGCGGGGAGGCGGGAGGAGCGGCAGGAAGGGGGCGGGCGGCCCGGCCGTGGCCGGCTCAGGGCGGGGGCGATGCCGTCCAGTCGGCCTCGCCGCTGCTCCGGTCCGGCGGGGACGGCCGGGAACCGGACCGGTACTTCGGCCGACCGTACGTGTGTGAAGTGTGGCGTGGATCATGGCCGTCGTGTTGAGTCGGGGGCCGGACCGGAATCCGTACCCACCGGTGAGCACGGAAGCCCGGATGCGAGGATGAGGCCGCCAATGACCGCAGGGTGGTGTTCCCGCACGCTTCGGGCCGCGGTGTTCGCGGCCGTCTGCGTGCTGCTCGCCGCCCTGGGCCACATCCTGATGTCCGGCACCGCGGTCCCCTGGTGGGCCATGGCCGCGGGCGCGTCGGCGACGGGCACCACCGCCTGGTGGCTCGCCGGCCGGGAACGCGGACCGCTCGCCGTCACCGGTGTCGCCGTGGCCGCCCAGACCGCACTGCACGCCTCCTTCTCGCTCGCCCAGGCGACGGGAGGGCCGCGGTCCTCGGGCGAGGAGTCCCTGTCGCGCCGGTGGCTGGACATCCTGCTGTGCCGGATGCCGTCCGGCCCGGGCGCGGAGCGGGGCACCATGCCGATGTCCACGGGGGGCGCTGACCACGGCCTCCACCTCGGGCACTCCATGCCCGGCCTGGACGCCGCGGGCCCCGCGGGACATGCCGTGGGCGGCACGTCCTCGGCCGGCATGCTCACCGCCCACCTGGTGGCCGCGCTGCTGTGCGGGCTCTGGCTCGCCCACGGCGAACGCGCCGTCTTCCGCGTCGTGCGCTGCCTCGCCGCCCGGCTCGTCGCGCCACTGCGTCTGCCGCTCCGGCTGCCGGCGCCGCCGCACCGGCCGCGCGTCCGGGTCCGCCGGGCGTCCTCGGGCCGGACACAGCGCCGCCTCCTCCTCGCCCACGCGATCACTTCTCGGGGTCCGCCCGCCGGGGTCGCTGTCGTGTGACGACAGCAGGTTCCCCGAGGCAGCCGGCGAGCACACCGAGCCGTCGGCGGGAGGCCTCGGGCACCGGCCGCGCGCTCCGGCGCCCGGCCGCCCGCCCCGTGTCCGGTCTCACCGTGCCGCCGGCCCGTCCCGCTCGGACCGGCCCTGCGACAAGACCGGATCCCTGATTCCGAGAAGGACGACACAGGTGATCAATTCCGCCCCGCCCTCACCACCCCGGCCGTCGGTCAAAGACGCGAAGGAGGCGTCGATCACGGCCTGGGCACTGGCCGCGCGCACCGGCGACCCCGACGCCGTCGACCGCTTCGTCCGCGCCCTGCACCGGGACGTCCGCCACTACGTGACGTTCCTCGGCGCCGATCCGCAGAGCGCCGACGACCTGACCCAGGACACCTTCCTGCGGGCCCTGGGCAGCCTGCACCGCTTCGAGGGCCGCTCCTCGGCCCGCACCTGGTTGCTCGCCATCGCCCGTCGCGCGGTGGTCGACAGCATCCGTCACGACTCCTGCCGGCCCCGCCTGGCGGCGACGGACGACTGGGAGTCGGCTGCCGAGCGCGCCCAGCCACGGGACCTGCCCGGCTTCGACGACGGCATCGCCCTCGCCGACCTGCTGGCGACGCTGCCCGACGACCGCCGTGCGGCGTTCGTCCTCACCCAGATGCTGGGGCTGCCGTACGCGGAGGCGGCCGACGTCAGCGAGTGCCCGGTAGGGACGGTGCGTTCACGGGTCGCCCGCGCCCGTACCTCCCTGATCGAGTGGCTGAACGACGCCGAGTGCCCCGGGCCGGTGGCCGCCGCCGCGTGACGGCCGGCCGGGAGGGGAGCGGGTCCGGGTCGCCAGGTGACCCGGACCCACCGCGCCCGGGCCTCGGCTACCGTCGGCCGCATGGCTGACGAATGCTTCCGGCATCCGCGGCTCGCCGCGGTGTACGACGCCCTCGACCCCGATCGCGGCGACCTGGACGCGTACGTGCGCATGGCCGGGGAGTTCGGTGCGAGCCGGGTGCTGGACATCGGCTGCGGAACAGGCGTGTTCGCCCTCCTGCCGGCCCGCCGCGGCCTGGAGGTCGTCGGCGTGGACCCCGCCGGGGCCTGTGTCGAGGTGGCCCGGCGCAAGGCGGGCGGCGACCTCGTGCGTTGGATCGAGGGTGACGCCACCTCGACGCCCGGGCTGCGGGTGGACCTGGCGGCCATGACGGCCAACGTCTCCCAGGCGATCACCGGCACGCGGCTGTGGCACGGGACCCTGAGGGGCGCGTACGAAGCCCTGCGCCCCGGCGGACGCCTGGTGTTCGAGACCCGGGACCCGGCCCGGCGCGCCTGGGAGGAGTGGAACCGGGACCGGACCCACCGGGTCACGGAGATCCCCGGCGCGGGCAGGGTCGAGAGCTGGTGCCGGCTGGTGGAGGTGAGGTGGCCGCTGGTGAGCTTCCGCTGGACCTATGTCCTCGCCCCGGACGGCGAAGTGCTCACCTCCGACTCGACGTTGCGCTTCCGCGAACGGCGGGAGGTCGTGGCGGACCTGGAGGCAGCGGGCTACGTGGTGGAGGAGGTGCGCGACGCACCCGACCGCGCGGGCAGGGAGTTCGTCTTCGTCGCACGACGCCCCGAGGCAGGCCGGCCGCAGCGCGGTGGCCCCGCCCCGCGGCGGACCGGGTGACCGGGAGCCAGGGCGCCCCCGGGACCCGGCAACCGACTTCGTCGACTGGCTGCCGGGTCCCACCCATGACCGGGCGCACCCGGGCGTCCATCCTTGTCCCCATGGCCCGCTTTCAGCACACCGTGACGCTGGCGCCCGTACCCCGCCAATGGTTCGAGTCATGCGTCACCACCCTCCACGACGTCGCGGAGGACCTCGACTCCGACGGAGGGTGCCTGCGCCTGCCCGACGGGCGACCACTGCCCGGTCTGGTCCTGTCCGAAGGGAGTCACCTGCGGCCGGGTGCCCGCTACCGGCCCGTGAACGGCAAGGACGGGCAGCCGGACGCCGACCGGGCAGCCACCGTCCTCGCCTGGGACCGCCGTCGGGAGACGGCGCTCGAGGTCGTCACCGTCGACGAAGACCCGGCCCACCCCGCCCGGTTGACCTGTGTACTCCGGCTGCTGAGCGCCGCGCGGCCGCGGGAGGCGTGGCTCACGGCGACGCTGGGGACGACCGGGGGCAAGCGGGCTGAGTACCTCGGCGGCACCGTGCGTCTGCACCTCGACCTCGGCCGCTGGTGGCCGTCGGCGGCGGGCCGAAACCGCCGCCCACTCGCCGCGCCCCTGGGCGGCACCCTGACGCACGCACTCGCCCGCGCCACCGTGACGGTCGTACCGCGCCCGGCCCCCGACGGACGCTGGCGGGTGACGGTGAAGGCGCGGGTCAGGGGCCGCTCCCTCGTCCGGCCCCTGCTCCCGGTCGTGATGGCGTTCATGGGGCGCCGCGCACACAGGTCGATCGCCGAGGCGCTGGACGGCGCGGCGCGGGAGTGGAACGCGCGGCTGCCCGCGCTGGTCCACAAGGAAGGGGAGGAACTGCGTGCAGAGTTGACCGGGGGGCTGCTCCCCCCTCGAGACGTCCACCCGCCGCGTGCCCTGCCGGGTGACACCCCGTTAGGGTGCCCGGAATGAACTCCACAACCGTGCGCGGCGCCACGATCCACTACGACGACTTCGGCCCCTCGACGGGCCTTCCGGTCCTCCTGATCCACGGGCACCCCTTCAACCGGACCCTGTGGGCACCGCAGGTGACGGCACTGACGGAGGCCGGCCACCGGGTCGTCGCCCCCGACCTGCGTGGTTACGGCCGCAGCAGCGTGAGCACCGGCAAGGTCCTGCTCGCCGACTTCGCCGACGACCTGGCCGCCCTCCTGGACCACTTGGAGATCGAGCGCGCGGTGGTCGGCGGCGTCTCCATGGGCGGTCAGATCACTATGGAGTTCCAGTCGCGTCACCCGGGGCGGGTACGGGCGCTCGTCCTCTCCGACACCTCGGCGCCCGCCGAGACCGCCGAGGGCAAGCGGTTCCGCAACCGGCTGGCCGACAGGCTCCTGGCCGAGGGCATGGAGGGTTACGCGCACGAGGTCATCGACAAGATGCTCGCCGCCTACAACGTCACCGCGATGCCGGAGGTGGCCACCCGGGTCCTGGAGATGATGTGCGCCACCGACCCGCGCGGCGCCGCGGCGGCACTGCGCGGGCGCGCCGAACGCCCGGACTACCGGGACGTCCTGGCCGCCGTCGAGGCGCCGGTCCTGATCGTCGTGGGCGCGGACGACGTCTACACCCCGGTGGCGGAGGCGGAGTCCATCCAGCACCTCGTCCCGCACTCCGTCCTGGCCGTCGTCGACAAGGCCGGTCACCTGCCCGGTGCCGAGCAGCCCGAGCGCTTCAACGCCGTACTGCTGGACTTCCTGGCCGCACGGATGTGACCTCGCGGGCCCGCGCCCGACGGCCCGGAGCCGCTGCGCACCGGCGAGGCGAAGGGAGCGCGGCGGTGAGCGGGACCGAACTGCTCACCGAGGAGGAGACCCGGCGTATCCGGGAGGGCATCGCAGCCGCCGTTCTCGATGCCCCGGGAGGACTGGTGAAGTCGCTGGAGCAGGATGCCGGGGGCTGTGTCCGCCTGGTGGAGACCAGTCGCGTCGGTGCCGGGGAGGCGAGCAGGCTCCCGCGCGAAGCGGTCCGGGGCGCGCGAGCCGCGGGGCAGTGCTGGGACCCCGTGAGCGGTGTCCCCGGTGTGAGCCGGCAGGCGTGCAGCAGAGGTTCGCCGAGAAGGGGCGGCCCGGCCCGGACGCGGCCGGCGCGGCGGAACGGCGGGTGCAACAAGGGTGGACGCAGGTCGGCGCCGGAGCGTTCCCCCGGCGCTACTACAAGCGCCCTGTCCGGCGCGCGAAGGGCGCACCCGGTTAATGAGTGAGCCCTGTACGCGCCCCCGAGGCGCTGCGGACAATGCGCAGTGGCCGTGATCACGCGGCGGGAGGCGCGGGGTCGTCCACCGCCGCCTTCCGGGGAAAGCAGGTCGATCGCCATGCTGTTGCGTCTGCCCACATCCGTGTCCGAAGCGCAGGAGTGCATGGCCGAGGGAGCGGTGCCCGTCGGTGGCGCCACCCTGGTGTGGGCCGCCTGGCAGCGGGACGGCTTCCCGGACCTGGCCATGTCGCTGCGGAACCTGCCCGAGGCGACCGCGGTCGGACCCGAGACGCTGGGCGCGGCCGTGCTGCTGCACCGCGTCGACGACCGCGTACCCGAGGTGCTGCGAAGGGCGGCCGGCACGGTGGGCACCGGAGCGGTGCGCCGGACCGCCACGGTCGGCGGCAACCTCGTCGGCAGCAGTCTGCGCTGCCTGCTGCCCGCAGCCCTCGTCCTGGACGCCCGGGCCACGGTGCTGGGGCCGGACCGGCCCTACGAGACCGACCTCGCCGAGGTCATGGCGAAGCGTCACCTGCTGCTGGGCCTGAACTGGCGCGTCCCGACGGTCAGCGGCTACCGCAAGCAGCCCGCCGAAGCCGGCGGGCCGCCGCCGCTGGTCGTCGCCACCGCCGTGCACGCCGACGGTGAGGGGCGGCACCGCCTGCGGATCGCCGTCCGGGACGGCTACGAGGTGGTCAGCGAGTCCGCACCGTGCGACACGGGCGCCGACGACGTACTGGGCGCTCTGGAGCGCACGGACGTCGGCGCCCTGCCGCCCACGGCTTGGGACGTGGTGCGTGAGCAGGTCGCCGGCATCCTCGGCTGACGCACCGGTCACCGGGCGGCCGGCCGGCGGCCCGGTGGTCCGCGTCAGCCGTTGGCCAGCGCCTTGACCCGATCGAGCGCCCCGTTGAACCTGTCGTGGTCCCCGACGGTCGGTCCGGAGGAGGTGTACTGCCACATGGTGTGGAAGTCCCAGCCGGCCGGGAGGGGGCCCACGGTCGAGGCGTACCGGGCGATCCACAACGGGTTGGTGGAGCCGAAGCCGCTGTAGTCCCCGGTGCACTGCTTCCACCAGTTCGTGGAGGTGTAGATCACGGCCTGGCGGCCGGTGCGCTCCTTGTACCGGTCGAGGAAGTCCCGGATCCAATCGACCATCTGGCTCGACGTCCTGCCGTAGCAGGTGTCCCCGTACGGGTTGTACTCGATGTCGAGGACGCCCGGCAGCGTCCTGCCGTCCTTCGACCAGCCCCCGCCGTGGTCGACGAAGTAGTCGGCCTGGGCGGCACCGCCGGCGCCGTCCGGGATGGCGAAGTGGTAGGCGCCGCGGATCATGCCGACGTCGTACGAACCGTCGTACTGCTGGGAGTAGTAGGGATTGCGGTAGGACGTTCCCTCGGTGGCCTTCGTGTAGGCCCATTTCACCCCGCTGTTCCAGAGGGTCGGCCAGGCGACGTTGCCCTGATGGCTGGAGACGTCCACGCCTTCCGTCTGGGTGGTGCGGGTGTCGGAGGGCCGCCCCTGGACCCCCTCGTGGGCGAGGACACCGCTGCCCATGTAGGCGGTGCCGCGGACCGGCGCCCGCACGTCGTCGGCCGACGCGGGGGCCGCGGACAGGGCGAGGAGGAGTGACTGGGAGGCGAGGAGGACGCCTGTCGTGAGCAGGCGGCGTGAGTGGCTGGGCGCCACGGCTATGGGTTTACGCATGGCACCCATCCGATCCGCTGTCGTGCCCCACCGCATCCCACAGGCGCCCAGACGGTGTTGGGCGGTGTGCCCCCGAGGGTGGGGCCACGCCGCCCCTCGCGTTTGAACGCGTTCAAATCTGAGGTAGGGTCGGTGATCTGGCTGCAGATGAGCACCGCCACCGTCTACGCCCACCGCTTCGACGCGTCGAACGACGAGGCCACCGGCGTACTCGGCGGAGCCGAACCCGAAGTCCCGGACTACTGGTCCTGCAGCGTCGACATCGCCAAGGCCTGGGAGCGGGAACAGGAGCGGGCCGGCGCCCCGCACACGCGCAGGGTGGCTCTGCCGGAGCCGCGGCCCCGCCGCGGGCCGACGGCCCCGGCGGCAGGCTCGGCCCGCTCATGCTCGGGGACGCGTACGGAGGCGAGTGTACGGAGCAACGCACGCCGAGGCGGCGATGCAGAAGCCACCTTACAGACCCGGCCGACGTGCCTAAGGGATCGGCACCGCCTGTCCCGTGACCCGGATGCGCGGGTCCCGCGGGCTCACGTCGACGAGCAGGTCGCTGGGGCGGCCCATGTCCTCTCCCTGGCGGATCGCGATCGTGCCGGGCCGGGTGATGAGGCCCAGCTCGCGGAGGTACCCGCCGAACGCGGCGGCCGCCGCTCCCGTCGCCGGGTCCTCCACGACGCCACCGACGGGGAACGGGTTGCGGGCGTGGAAGCGCTCCGGCGACTCGCGCCACACCAGGTCCACCGTCGTCCAGCCGTGACGTCGCATGACGTCGGCGAGCCCGTCGAAGTCGTAGTCGAGTCCGGCCAGTCGGGCCCGCGACGCCGCGGCGAGCACCAGATGGTCGTTGCCGCCGAACGCCACGTGCGGGGGCAGCGCGGGGTCCAGGTCCTCCGGTGCCCAGCCGAGCGCACGGAGCGCCGCGTCCAGCTCCGTGGCGAGAGCCGGACGGGAACGCGTCGGCACACTGGTGAGCGTGGCCCGCACCGCGCCGGAGTCGTCGGCCGAGGTGGAGACCGGGATCTCGCCGGCGGGCGTGTCGAGGACGATCTCGCCGGGCCCCAGCCGCTCGGCGAGGGCGACGGCCAGCGCGATCGTCGCGTGCCCGCAGAACGCCACCTCGGCGAGGGGACTGAAGTAGCGGACCCGGAACCGGCGCGCCGACGCGTCGCCGCCGGTGACGAACGCGGTTTCGGAGTACCCCACCTCGGCGGCGATCGCCCGCATCGCCGCGTCGTCGAGGCCCCGGGCGTCGAGGACCACCCCGGCCGGATTCCCGCCCACCGGGTCGTGGGTGAAGGCGGAGTAGCGCAGGATCTCGGTCTCGTTCAGCGGCTCGGAACGGTCTGCCCCGTCGCTCATTCCCGTCACGTCGGTGTTCATGACGTCCACGCTGCCACCCGGCACCGATCGTGTCCAACGATGGATCACGATGCTTCCCATCGAGAAAGCGCATAGGCTGGCCGGGTGGACACCCGACTGCTGACGACCTTCATCACGCTCGCCCGCACGGGCGGCTTCACCGCTGCCGCCGCCGAACTGCACGTGGCCCAGTCCACGGTCACCGTGCACATCCGCACCCTGGAACGGGATCTCGGCGTCCGGCTCTTCGACCGCCTGCCCACCGGAGCGCTGCTCACCGACACCGGCCACCGGATCCTGGAGCGGGCCGAGGAGGTACTCGACGCCCAGGCCCGGCTGCGGGCCGCCTGCGACGCCACCGGAGTCGTATCGGGGCGGGTGGTGGTCGGCAGTCCGGAGTCCCTGTGCGCGAGCCGTCTGCCCGGCGTCGTCGCCGCCCTGCGGACGACCCACCCGGAGGTGGACGTCCACTTGTACGCGGCCGGGACCGCCCAGTGCCTGGAAGGGCTGAGGTCCGGACGGCTCGACCTGGCGCTGCTGCTGGAGGAGACGGAGTACCCCGACGTGACGGGCGACCCCGTCGCCCACGAGCCGCTCGCCCTCGTCTCCGCTCCCGGGCACCCCCTCGCCGCACGGGCGCACGCGGCGAGCTGGCCGGAACTGGCGGCGGAGAGCTTCTTCCTGCTGGAGGAGGGCTGTTCCTACAGTGACGCGCTGGCACGGAGGCTGCTCGACGAGCCGGGTGGGCGGCCGCGGCTGACCCGGTTCGGGAGCGTGGACGCGGCACGCAACTGCGTGGCGGCCGGACTGGGGCTGACCCTGTTGCCACTGACCACCGTCGAGGAGGAGCTGCGGCGGGGGCGGCTGGTACGGGTCGACGGACCGCGCTTTCCCGACGTGCCGGTACGGCTGGCCCGGCACCGCCGGCGGTGGGCGGCACCGGCCGCACAGGAGGTCGCGCGGGCACTCGTGCGGCACCTGCGCGACTGAGCGGCCCGGGGCGGCCGGCGGGGCGGCGCCGGAGTCCGAGCCGCCCGCTTCGGGGCAGCCCGTACCGCATCGCGTGTACAGGCGCCCCTCACCCTTCGAGCTCGTGAGATCGGAGGAACCGGCCGGTGACCGGAGAACCAGGAACCGCCGTCCCCTCACCCATCGCGCAGACCACCGGCAACAGCCTCACCTGGCTCCTGCAGAACCCCGGTGCCCATACCCGGCTCCGCTGCTCGCCGACGTCATCGCCCGCACCGCGGTCGAGACCCTGCCGGAACGCCTCCCCGACCCGGTACTGGAGGTCGAGCCCGAGGAGCTGACCTGGCGCCGTCCATCTGGACGCGTGGACTGACGGCCCTGCCGGTCCTCTTCACTCCCGTCGCCGGCTGAAGCGTCGCGGGCCGCCGTCGCGGACCGAACCGTCGCGGACCGAACCGTCGCGGCCTCAACTCCGGTCGTGGGCCCGGTGCCGTACCGCGACCCGGACGGCACCGACGCGAAGGCCGTGGCAGGGCTGCCGGCACCGGGGCGGCGGTCAGTCGGCGACGTCCACGCCGTAGCTCCGGGCGAGAGCTCCGAGGCCGTGGTCGTAGCCCTGGCCGACGGCCCGCAGCCGCCAGCTCTGCCCGCGCCGGTAGATCTCCGCGAGCAGCATGGTGCGCTCGGTCGTGGCCGCGTCCAGTGTGGCCTGCGCGAGTGCCGCGGCGCTGCTGCCGGGGCCGGAGACGATGTGCAGGGCGCCGACGTCACCGAAGGCGGGGGAGCCGTCGATGGCGGCGGCGATCACGACCTTGCGGGCCGAGGGCGGCAGGGTGGCGAGGTCCACGCTGACGGTCTGCTCGGTCGGACCGTCGCACAGCAGCCGCACCGTCCCGCCCGGGTTCTCCGGGGCGCCGTAGAAGACGAAGTCCTCGTCGAAGGAGACCTGCTCGTCCTCGTCCAGCACGAACGCGACCACGTCGATCTCGCACGCCGTCTGCTGCGCCCAGGACGCGGTGACCGTCCAGCGGTGCGCCGGCCCCCGCCCGTCCGGCAGCGGCAGGTCGACGACGCCGCCGCGCGGCAGCACATGCCCGGCCGTACGCCGGTCGTCGGCGCTCGGCGCGGCCGTGACGACCGGTGCGACCAGCCACGCGGCGTCGTGGGTGGGCAGCAGGAGTGCGGTGATGCGGGGCAGCCTGCGGTCGGTGTGCCCGCCGTCGAGGACGACCACGTCGGTGACTCCGGCGGACAGATTGATGGCCGCGGCCCCGCCGAGCTCGACGACGCGGGTACGGGCGGCCACCGCGTCGGGGTGGGTGCCGCCGAGCACGAGGACCCGCCGTCCGGTCAGCGGGCCGCGCGGTTTCCCGGGGCGCCTGCCGGGCTTCGGGCCGGCGGCCTGCGGGGCCTGCTCCGTCGGCGCGGCCGGGACGGGCGGGCCGGCCTGCGGGGCGTCGGCCTCGGCGGCACCGGGCGCGCGCGGCGTGGGGACGGCGGGCAGCGCGGGTGAGCCGGAGGAGGGCGCGGCGTCGGTCTCCGGTCGCGCGCCCTCGTGCGAGACGCCGGGCCGGACGTCGTCCAGCAGCCGCAGAAAGGCCGCCTCGTCGACGACGGGAACGCCCTCGGCGAGCGCGCGCCGGGCCTTGGCGGAGCCGGCCGTCAGGTCGTTGGCGACCAGGGCGCTGGTGTGCCGGCTGACGGAGGTCATCATGTTCAGTCCCGCCGCGGCGCCCCGCAGCAGCAGATCCGCCCGCGCCGTCCGGGTCTCCCCGGTGACGGCGATCTTCATGCCCTGCACCAGCGGACCGCCCGCGGTGAGACGTCCCGGGTTGCGGAAGGCGCACGGTGCCTTCGGCGGCTGCGGCGCGAACCGCGCGTCCTGCCGGGGCGGGCAGGTCACCAGCGGCAGGGCCAGGTCCAGTTGCGCCGCCTCCCGCAGCGAGGCACGCAGCACGCCGGCCAGCACTCGGGTGTCGTCCAGCGCGTCGTGCGCCTTGAGCTGAGGGACGCCGTAGTGCGCGGCCAGCGTGCCGAGTCGCAGGTCGCCGGTCGGCGGGTCCACGCGGCGGTTCAGGGCCAACGTGCACAACCGCCTGGCCACGGGCAGCCGCAGTCGCGCCCGCGCGAACTCGTGGGCGAGGAAGTCGTAGTCGAACTGGGCGTTGTGGGCGACCAGCACCCGCCCCTCCAGCAGCGCGCCGATCCGTTCGGCCACCTGCTCGAACGCCGGGGCCCCGCGCAGCCGCTCGGCCGTGAGACCGTGCACGTGCACCGGTCCCGGGTCGCAACCGGGGTCCACCAGCGTCGAGAACTCGCCGGTCTGCTCACCGTCCGGGCCCAGCGTCACCACGGCCACGGACAGCACCCGGTCACGGCGCGGAACGAGACCTGAGGTCTCCACGTCGACCAACGCCCATTCGAAGGCGTAGTCGCGCAGGGCGGACGGATCGGCGGCGGCAGACGTGAGAGACATGGAGGAAGGATGGAGGCGTATCCACGGTTCCTTCAACTCGAATGCCGATTGATCCCGTTATGCGCCATACTCGGCACTCCCTGCTCGGCGGCCGGACGCTCCCTGGCACACTGCTTGCCTGCCAGCCGCCCGGCCCCCAGGAGGACTTCGCCATGACCGAGCAGTTGCCGGACCGTGTCGCCCGGTACGAGCGACGGTTCAACGCGCTCTTCGCGGAGTACTTCGACACGCTGGGCACGACGTTGGACGCGCCGTCGTTCAGCCGCTTCACCCCCGACTGCCTGGAGCTGCTGCGCGACCTGTCCCTGCGCGGCGGCAAGCGGATGCGGGTCGTGCTGCTCCACGAGGCCGCGCGCCTGGTGACCGACGAGCCGGTCGAAGGGCTGGACGCCGCCGCGCTGAGCGTCGAACTGCTGCAGACCCACGGCCTGGTGCACGACGACCTCATCGACGACAGCGCCACCCGCCGGGGCGGGCCCACCACCTACCACGCCTACCGGGAGCGGTTCCCCCGGCACCCGCGGGCGGCACTCGGGCTCACCGTACTCGCGGGTGACCTGGCGCTGGCCCTCTCGCTGCGCGTGCTCCTGGACGCCAGGCTTCCGGTCGGGGTGCGTCAGGCCATGGTCGAAGTGCAGACACGGGCCGCGGCCGACACGTTCGTGGGCCAGATCATCGACCTGGAGCGCGACTTCGCTGCCGAGGCCCCGGACGACGAAGTCCTGCACGACGTGGCCGACCGCAAGTCGGCCCGCTACTCGGTCCTCGCCCCCCTGGAGCTCGGGCTCCTGGCCGCGGGCGAACAACCGGCCGCCCACGAGGAGGAGTTGCGGCGCTACGCGCGACTGGTCGGCATCTGCGGGCAGATGCGCGACGACTACCTGGACCTGTTCGGCGACGAGGCCGCGATGGGCAAGCCGACGGGCACGGACATCCGCGAGGGCAGGCACAGTTACACCGTCGCCCGACTGCTGGCCGCCGTGCACGGCACCGAGCGCGCCGTCGTCGAGGAGGCCCTGGGCAACCCGTCCCGCACGCCGCGGGCCGTCGCCGCGATCCGCGAGATCGGGGAGCGCCGGGGTGTGGCCGACCGGATGCGGACGGACATGCGGCGGTACGCCGAGCAGGCCCGCCTGGTGGCCGAGGGCTGGCGGCCCCGGTGGCGGGAGGAGGCGGTCGCCTTCTTCGAGCGGGTGCCGCAGTGGAGCGTCGAGCGGGCCGGGTGAACAGGTCGCGCACCGGTCGGTCGGCTGACCCTGGTCTCCCGCGCACGGTGAGCGGACGGACGAGGGTCTCCGGCACGCCGGAGAGTGGACGGGCCGTGGCCCGGTCGGACGCCGCGGGGTGGCGGTGCCGGGAGCGAGGGCACTGAGCAGCCCGCCTCCGCCGGCGGCTCCGGCAGGCCGTGCCGGGGCCGCGGAGCGCGGTTGGGCGCTGCCTCGCCGGCCGGCGGGCCGGGCCCGCGACCGGCGGCGTCCCGGCCGTACGACGGCCGGCGGTGGCGGCGGGACCGTGCCGTCACCACGCCGCCGGGCCCGCGCCGGAGTACCGGGCGATACCGCCCGCACGGGGGAGCCGCCGTGCGCCTTCCGGTCCTCCGGGGCGCGGCCGGACGCCGCCTGCCCGCCCCGCGTCCGGCAGAGGGCAAGTGATGCCGCGCCGGTCGAGGCGCCTGCCCGCTGCCCGCCAACTGGCAGGATGGGGCGGATCGCGGCAGTGGGAAGCAGGAAAAAGAGGGGGAGGAACGTGGCCGTGCCGGCCCTGTCCGGTGTCCTCGTGCTCGTAGTCGGAGGGTGTGTCTGCGTCGCCTGGGCGGCGCGGGGCGGTCCGCGCTGGGCGCGTGCGGTGGCCGCCGTGACACTGGCGGCGGGCGAACTGCTGCGCAGCTCCAAGGGCTCCGGCCGACGCGCGGGCGGGCAGGGCGACACGGGCGACTGAACCGGACCCTCTGACACCTGTTCCCCGTGTCGCTCAAAGGGGGATTCGGGATCTTCCGCCCCGTGTGCCCGGTCATGCTCTGACCGGATGCGTCGTTGACCAGGCGCATTCGTGACGACGCGACCCCCTGGGGGACAGGCATGACGCACTCGACGCGACGGGGCCCGGGCCCGGGCCCGGACGATCAGACCCTGCTGCTGGTCGCCGGACTCGCCGACCTGGCGGTGAGCACGATCGGCTCGGCGGTGGACGGGCTGCGCGGGCTCCTCGGCCGCTCGGACACCGCCGACCTGGTAAGGGAGGCGGAACAGGATCTCCGGGCCCGGGGCAGGCTGGCCGTGGACCGGTGCACGAACGTGCCCCCCGCCCACCTTGAGGTACTCGCCCGGCACGTGCGGGAGCGGCGGGCTGCCGACGGCGGCGATGTCTGACCGCTGGGACCCGGCCGCCTTCAAGACCCGCGTCGACGGCGTCCTGCGGAGCTTCCTGGACGAGGAGGCCGGCCACCTCGTGGCCCTCGACGACGCTCTCGAACCCGTGGCCGACCGGTTGCGGAGCGCGGCCGGGCACGGCAAACGGCTGCGAGCGGCCTTCTGCTACTGGGGCTGGCGGGCGGCCGGACAGCCGGACAGCGACGCCCTGGTGCGGGCGGCGACCGCCATGGAACTGGTGCACGCCGCGGCGATCGTCCACGACGACCTCATCGACGACAGCGGCCTGCGCCACGGCCTGCCCACCGCCCACGTCGCCCTGGAAGCCGTACTGGCGGCGGCCCCGGTGCCCGACCGGGACGGCCGCCGCCGGGTCCGCGCGGCCGCCCGGTCCCTGGCCATGCTGGTGGGTGATCACCTGATGGCCCTCGCCGGACACTTGTTCACCACCAGCGGTCTCCCCGCCGCCTACCTCACCCGCGCCCGGGGCCTGTGGGCGGCGCTCGCCCGCGAACTCATCGCCGGCGAGTGCCTGGAGATCCTCCACACCGGCGGACGACCGGACACCGCGACCTCCCTGAAGGTGGTGCGGTACAAGACCGCCAAGTACACCGTCGAGCACCCCCTGCTCATCGGCGGTCTGCTGGCCGGCGCCCCGGCCGCACTGCGGGACACCTACTCCGCCTACGGCCTGCCGCTCGGCGAGGCCTTCCAACTGCGCGACGACCTGCTCGGCCTGTTCGGCGACCCGGAGCGCACCGGCAAGGCGGGCCTGGACGACCTGCGCACCCACCGGCCCACCGCACTGCTGGCCGAGACCTGGCAGGCCGCCGACGCGGCCCAGCGGGAGCGGTTGCGCGGGGTGCTGGGCCGGAGCGACCTGGACGGAACCCATCTGCGCGAGGTGCGCGACCTCATGCTGGAGCTGAAGGCACCGCAACGGGTCGAGCGGATGATCCTCGACCGCGTGGAGCGGGCCACCCGCGCCCTGGACGCCGCCGGGACGCCACCGCGGGCGCGCCGGGCACTGCGCGAGCTCGCCCAGCAGGCCACCGACCGCATCCACTGACGAGGAGACCGCGATGACCTACACCGAGACGTCGATGGACGCCCTGCGCCACGGCGGCGACGAACTGGCCGACGCCGTCGTCGCCACCCTCTTCGAGCGCGGCGAGGTCGGCAAGTTCAACTCCCTGATGCGCTACGTCTCCACCAGCGGCCAGGAACTGCCGGACGGCCTTCCCGGGGTGGCCCGGGAGTACCTGCGGGCGACCGGCACCCCGCCGGCCTGGGTGGACTGGGCCGAGATGGAGAAGGCACGCCTGTTCTTCATCGACAACAACGTGCACATCTCCACCGCGTTGTCGTTCGCGTCGATGCCCGCCTGCTACGTCGTCCCGCACGTCGCCAGGCTGCTGTCGGCCACCCACGGGCTGAGCTACCCCTCCAAACGGATGGCGGAGACCGGCCAGTTCACCGTCTACCTCATGCAGCCGGACGCCTTCGAGGCCGGCGGGCGCTTCATCCCGGCCGCCCAGAAGGTACGCCTGCTGCACGCCGCCATCCGCCACCACCTCAAGCGGGAGAACCGCTGGGACACCGGCACCCTCGGCGTGCCGATCTGCCAGGAGGACATGATCGGCGGGCAGATGTTCTTCTCCCTGCTCGTCCTGGACAGCCTGCACCGGCTCGGCATCCACATGTCCGCGGAAGGAGCGGACGCCTACTTCTACGCCTGGCGCGTGGTCGGCGCCGTGCTCGGCGTCGACCAGTCGGCCGTCCCCACCAGCCTCGACGAAGGGCGGCGGTTCCTCGACCTGTACATGCTGCGCCACATGGGCCCCTCCGAGGAAGGCGCCCACCTGACGAGGCAGTTGATCGACCTGTACGAGGAAGTGGTCCCCGGCACCCTCCTCGACCCGGTCGTCCCGGCCCTGATCCGCTACCTCGTCGGCGACACCTGCGCCGACTGGCTAGCCGTTCCCCGCAGCAACTGGGACACCGCCGTGAAGGCCGCCCCCCGCCTCCTCGGCGTACTCGAGACGATCGAGGACCGCTCGTCCCTGGGCGCGTGGGCGCTGGACCGGCTGGGCCACCTCACCACGATCCTCGAACTGTCCTCCCTCACCCGTGGACGCGTCATGCACTACGCCATCCCCGAACAACTGAAGAAGGACTACGGCGTCTCCGGCGCCGCCACCCGCCGCCGCCGCTGGACCCCGCCGCCCGCGACCGTCTCCTGAAGTCACGGCGGGCGCGGGCGGGAAAAGGAGGGGCGTCAGGCGATGGAGGCCGAGATGACCGCGGAGACGGCCAGGTTGCAGGAGGCCGTCACCCACACCGCGGGGTGGGGCTCCGGCTCGACCAGCGTCGCGCCCAGCCGCCCCGGGGTGATCAGGTCGACCACCAGGAAGGCCACGGCCATCATCACGAGCCCGAGAAGGCCGAACGCCGCGGTGGACACCAGGCCCTTGCCGAAGTCCTCGTACGTCGTCCAGATGGAGGTGAACACGATGCCGCCGATACCGAGCAGCGCGGAGCTGAGCACCATGGCCGCGTTGCGGTTGCGCTGCTCCCAGATCTGCCGGCCGAGCTTTCCGGGCGTCAGCACGTCGACCAGGACGATGCCGAGGACCAGGAGGACCAGCCCCAGGCCGCCGTAGGCGGTGGCTCGGCCGAGTCCGTTGACGATGTCGCTCATGGGGTTGCCGGCTCCGTAGCGTGAGAGATCGTGAGTGATCGTGGTCAAGGCGCTGCAAAATGTAGCGCACCCGTTCGGCCCCAGGACTCGCGCGGTCCGGCAACGCGGTGATCCGGCCGGACGCGGAGTCAGGAATCCGCCGCCGGCGCACGGTTGCGCCGCACCGAGGACCAGAAGGAGGCGCCGATCAGGACCACGCCGATGAGGCCGGTGATGATCTCGTTGATCTCGTACCGGATGGTCACCAGGAGGACGGTGGCGAGGGCGCCGATGGCGTAGTGCGCGCCGTGCTCCAGGTAGACGTAGTCGTCGAGGGTGCCCTGGCGGACCAGGTAGACGGTCAGCGACCGGACGTACATGGCGCCGATGCCCAGGCCGATCGCCATCAGGACGATGTCGTTGGTGATGGCGAAGGCGCCGATGACGCCGTCGAAGGAGAACGACGCGTCCAGCACCTCGAGGTAGAGGAACATGAAGAACGCGGCCTTGCCGGTGAGGGCGACGGCCGAGCGGGACCCGCCCGCGCGTTCGGCCTCTTCCTCGGCCGCGTGCTCGCGCTCCTCCTCCCGTTCGAGCTTGCCCTCGAAGAAGCCGGAGAGACCGCCGACGACCATGTACGTGATCAGACCGGCGACACCGGCGAGGAGGACCGTCTCCGTCTTGTCGACATGGGTGCCGCCGTGCTGGTGGGCGTGGGCGCCGAAGGTGAGCGCGGAGGCCAGCAGCGCGATCAGGGCGACGCAGACCGACAGCATGTCGACCCTGCCGAGCTTGGCCAGCGGGCGCTCCAGCCGGCCGAGCCACTTGATCTCCCGGTCCTCGAAGACGAAGTCGAGAAAGATCATCAGGAGGAACATGCCACCGAAGGCGGCGATCGACGGATGGGCGTCCGTCACCAGCTCCTGGTAACGCTCCTTGTCCGTGAGCGCCAGGTGCACCGCGGACCAGGGGCTCAACCGGGCGCTGACCGCGACGATGACGACCGGGAAGACCAGGCGCATGCCGAAGACGGCGATCAGGATGCCGACGGTGAGGAAGATCTTCTGCCAGAAGGCGCTCATCTTCTTCAGGATCCCGGCGTTGATCACCGCGTTGTCGAAGGACAGGGAGATCTCCAGCACGGCGAGGATGGCAACCAGGCCGAAGGCGGTCCACCCGTCGTACAGCACTCCCGCGGCCAGGCCCAGGGCAGTGACGGCGAAGGCCCAACGGAACGTCTTCAATAGCACGGGCTGCTCACTCACTCCTGTTGTCGCGCTGTGCCGGGATGTGGCATTCCTTGCCAGTGCCCCCCGCCAAGGGTGTCTACCACGATCGTTTCGCCGTCCCCGGGGCAGGCCGGGCGCGGCACCCGGCGGTCATCAGAATGGATCGGTTCGTTTCCTTGAGTCGTTCGTGTTTACGGGAGTAGGTTCGCCGCCATGACCGCATCCCGGGATCCGGCCGTCGCTCCGGAACTGCGCGGAGCCGGTCTGCGCGTGACCGCGGCCCGTGTCGCGCTGCTCGAGACCGTCCGGCGGGGCGATCACCTCGGCGTCGAGGCGATCGCCGCCGGAGTGCGCCGGCGCGTGGGCCACGTCTCCCTCCAGGCCGTGTACGAGGCCCTGCACGCGCTCACCGCGGCCGGGCTCGTGCGCCGCATCCAGCCGCCCGGCGGTCCGGCGCGGTTCGAGGGACGGGTGGGGGACAACCACCACCACGTCCTGTGCCGGTCCTGCGGTGCGCTCGCCGACGTCGACTGCGCCGTCGGCGAGGCGCCCTGTCTGACCGCCTCCGACGACCACGGCTTCTCGATAGACGAGGCCGAGGTCATCTACCGGGGCCTGTGCCCCGACTGCTCCACCACCGGCAGTTCCCCAGCACCTTGATCCGCCCCGTTCGGAAGGATTCCCATGTCCGAGAACCACGATGCCATCGTGACCGACGCGAAAACCGAGGAGGCGGGTGGCTGCCCGGTCGCCCACGGACGCGCCCCGCACCCCACACAGGGAGACGGAAACCGCCAGTGGTGGCCGGAACGGCTCAACCTGAAGATCCTCGCCAAGAACCCCGCCGTGTCCAACCCGCTGGGCGAGGAGTTCGACTACGCCGCGGCGTTCCGGACCCTGGACCTGCCGACCGTCAAACGGGACATCGCCGACGTACTGACCACCTCGCAGGACTGGTGGCCCGCCGACTTCGGGCACTACGGTCCGTTCATCGTCCGCATGGCCTGGCACAGCGCGGGCACCTACCGGATCAGTGACGGCCGCGGCGGTGCCGGAGCCGGTCAGCAGCGCTTCGCGCCGCTCAACAGCTGGCCCGACAACGGCAACCTGGACAAGGCCCGCCGCCTGCTGTGGCCGGTCAAGAAGAAGTACGGCCGGAGCCTGTCGTGGGCCGACCTGCTGATCCTGGCGGGCAACGTCGCCCTGGAGTCGATGGGCTTCAAGACCTTCGGGTACGCCGGCGGCCGCGCGGACGTCTGGGAGCCCGAGGACGACGTGTACTGGGGCCCCGAGACCACCTGGCTGGGCGACGAGCGCTACACCGGCGACCGCGAGCTGGAGAACCCCCTGGGCGCCGTCCAGATGGGCCTCATCTACGTCAACCCGGAGGGCCCCAACGGCAACCCGGACCCGATCGCCGCCGCCCGCGACATCCGCGAGACGTTCCGCCGGATGGCCATGAACGACGAGGAGACGGTCGCCCTCATCGCCGGTGGGCACACCTTCGGCAAGACGCACGGCGCGGGCCCGGCCGACCACGTCGGCCCCGACCCCGAGGCCGCCTCGATCGAGGAGCAGGGCCTCGGCTGGCGGAACACCTTCGGCACCGGCAAGGGCGGCGACACGATCACCAGCGGCCTCGAGGGCATCTGGACGGACACGCCGACCACCTGGGACAACAGCTTCTTCGAGATCCTGTTCGGCTACGAGTGGGAGCTGTTCAAGAGCCCCGCCGGCGCGCACCAGTGGCGGCCCAAGGACGGGGCGGGCGCGGGCACGGTACCCGACGCCCACGACCCGTCGAAGAGCCACCAGCCGACGATGCTGACGACCGACCTGTCGCTGCGCTTCGACCCGGCCTACGAGCAGATCTCGCGTCGCTTCAAGGACGACTTCGACGCCTTCGCGGACGCCTTCGCCCGCGCGTGGTTCAAGCTGACCCACCGTGACATGGGCCCGGCCGTGCGCTACCTCGGCCCCGAGGTCCCCTCCGAGACGCTTTTGTGGCAGGACCCGCTGCCCGAGGTCACGCACGCACTCGTGGACGCCGCGGACATCGCCGCCCTCAAGACCCGGATCCTCGACTCCGGTCTGACGGTGTCCGAGCTGGTCTCCACCGCCTGGGCGTCCGCCTCGTCCTTCCGCGGCAGCGACAAGCGGGGCGGCGCCAACGGGGCGCGCGTGCGTCTCCAGCCGCAGATCGGGTGGGAGGTGAACGACCCCGACCGGCTGGCGTCGGTGCTGCGCACGCTGGAGGGCGTCCAGGAGTCGTTCAACGCCGCCCAGAGCGGCGGCAAGCGGGTCTCGCTCGCCGACCTGATCGTGCTCGCCGGTGGCGTGGGCGTCGAACGGGCCGCGAAGGAGGCCGGCTTCGAGGTCGAGGTCCCCTTCACGCCGGGCCGGGTGGACGCGTCGCAGGAGCAGACCGACGTGGAGTCGTTCGCCGCGCTGGAGCCGACCGCCGACGGGTTCCGCAACTACCTCGGCAAGGGCAACCGGCTGCCCGCCGAGTACCTGCTGCTCGACCGGGCCAACCTGCTGACCCTGAGCGCCCCCGAGCTGACCGTCCTCGTCGGCGGCCTGCGCGTCCTGGGCGCGAACCACCAGCAGACGCAGCTCGGCGTGTTCACCACCACCCCCGGGTCGCTGACCAACGACTTCTTCGTCAACCTGCTCGACCTGGGCACGACGTGGAGGGCGACGTCCGAGGACCAGAACACCTTCGAGGGCCGCGACGCCGCCACCGGCGAGACCAAGTGGGCCGGCAGCCGGGCGGACCTCGTCTTCGGGTCCAACTCCGAACTGCGCGCCGTGGCGGAGGTCTACGCCGCCGACGACGCGAAGGAGAAGTTCGTGCACGACTTCGTCGCCGCCTGGACCAAGGTCATGAACCTCGACCGGTTCGACCTGGCCTGACCCACCGGCGTCCGGGCCGGCCCACGCGCCCGGCCCGGACGCCCCCGTACTACGCCGTGCCGCGGAAGGTGTTGCGATACGCGCGCGGCGACACACCGAGGACCTCGCGGAAGTGCTGGCGCATCGCGGTCCCGGTGCCGAAACCGGAGCGGGCGGCGATGCGGTCGACCGGCTCGTCGCTGCGCTCCAGCAGCCGCCGGGCGTAGTCGAGGCGCTGCCGGCCGAGCCACTGCATGGGTGTCACCCCGGTCTCCTGCCGGAACCGCCGGTTGAGGGTCCGCACGCTCATCGCCGCCTGCCGCGCGAGCTCCTCCAGGGTGAGCGGCTCACCGATCCGCTGGAGCGCGTAGGTACGGGCGGCGGCCGTCGAGGAGTCGTCCACCTGCCGGATCGGCCGGTCGATGTACTGCGCCTGGCCGCCCTCGCGATGCGGCGGCACCACCGTGCGGCGCGCCACGGTGTTCGCCACCTCCGCGCCGTGGTCGTCGCGGATCATGTGCAGGCACAGGTCGATGCCGGCGGCGACACCGGCCGAGGTGAGCACGCCCCGGTCGTCGGTGTAGAGCACGTCCGGATCGACGTCGACCTCCGGGTACAGCGAGGCGAGTTCGGCGCAGGACTTCCAGTGCGTCGTGGCCCGGCGCCCCTCCAGCACACCGGCCGCGGCCAGCACGAACGAGCCGGTGCAGATGGACGCCAGCCGGGCGGTCGCGGGAACCCGGCCCAGCGCCGCGCGCACCGGGCCGGCGAGCCGCCCCCGTTCCTGCGGCCCGTAGTCCTCCACGGCCGCGGGCACCACCACCGTGTCGGCGCTCTCCAAGGCCTCCGGTCCGTGCGGGACGTTGACACTGAAGTCGGTGTCGGTGGAGACCTCGCCCGGCGCGGACGCGCACGTCAGCACCGAGTACAACGGCCGCCCGTCGTCGTCCTCGGCCGTGCCGAACAAGCGGTGCACGATCCCGAGTTCCATCGGCAGCAGCCCCGGCCGTACGAACACCACCACGCGGTGCACCGGCCGCCCCGCCTCCCACGCCTCACCCGTCGTCTTTCTCATGGCCAGATTCTTTCACTCGATGTCCATCCGGTCAGTGGTTTGGGTGCGGCGCCCGGCGGAGGGTGGGGGCCATGCCCCACACGACCGGACACTCCCGCACCCGCCTCGGACACCGCGCCTGGTGGGTCGCCGCCGTCACCGCGACCACGATCGTCGTCGCCGGCGCCTTCTCCACCATGCCCGGCATCCTCCAGGGCCCGCTGCAACGCGACTTCCACTGGTCCCGCGGCTCCATCGGCCTCGCCGCCTCGGTGAACATGGTCCTGTACGGCCTCACCGCCCCCTTCGCCGCCGCGCTGATGGACCGCTTCGGCATCCGGCGGATCGTCCTCACCGCCCTCGGTGCCGTCGCCGGGGGAGCGCTGCTCACCACCGTCATGGACGCCGCCTGGCAGTTCACCCTCTTCTGGGGCCTCCTCGTCGGCCTGGGCACCGGGTCCCTGTCCATGACCTTCGCCACCACCGTCGCGAACCGCTGGTTCACCGAACGGCGCGGCCTGGTCACCGGCATCCTCTCCTCGGCCGGCGTTCTCGGCCAGATGGTCTTCCTGCCCGCCCTGTCCTGGACCATCGACCACTACGACTGGCGCCCCGCCCTGGTCACCCTCGCCCTCGCCGCACTCGCCACCGCCCTCCTCGTCCGGCTCGCCCTGAGCGACCACCCCGCCGACAGCGGCCGACGCCCCTACGGCAGCCCCGTCTTCGTCCCCAAGCCCGCCCCCGTCCCCGGCGCCGCGCGCCGCGCCCTCCGGGTCCTGCGCGAGGCCGCGCACACCACTCCCTTCTGGCTGCTGGCGGCCGCGTTCGCCGTCTGCGGAGCCTCCACCAACGGCATCATGTGGACCCATTTCGCCCCCGCCGCCCACGACCACGGCATGCCCGTGACCACCGCCTCGACGCTGCTCGCCCTCATCGGCGTCTTCAACGTCTTCGGCACCGTCGCCGCCGGGTGGCTCACCGACCGCTTCGACGCCCGCAGGCTGCTCGCCGTGGTCTTCACCCTGCGCGGCCTCCTGCTGGTCACGCTGCCCCTGATCATGAGCGCGGCCGTCACACCGCCGATGATGGCCTTCGTCGTCCTCTTCGGCCTGCTCGACCTCGCCACGGTGCCGCCGGTCATCGCCCTGTGCCGTCGGTTCTACGGCGACGACAGCGCCATCGTCTTCGGCTGGACCAGCGCCGCCCACCAGGTCGGCGCGGCCCTGGCGTCCTTCCTCGGCGGCGTCGCACGCGACGTCTTCGCCACCTACGACCCGGTCTGGGTCGTCCTCGGCGGGGCCTGCGCCGCCGCGGCACTGCTCGCCCTCACCGTCCGCCGTGCCGGGCCGCGCGTGGTCGCGGCGCCGCTGCCGGATCGAAAAGCGGTGGCCGCCCGTGGAGCGCGATGCTGACATGGCGTGATGCGGAGCGAGACTTCAGTGGTCGTGGACCGGGGCCGGTACCGGGACGCGGTGACTCCCTGGGAGGACGAGGCCTGGCGGACCACGGCCCTCGGCTGGGTGGCGGGCGAACTCGAAGCCCTCGGACTGCGGTCGACGGGGGAGTGGCGGGTGCGGCTGCGGCCCTGGTCCGTCCTGGTGCGGCTGGCCGTCGAGGGCCGCGGCGCCGTCTGGTTCAAGGCGAACCCGCCGGCCAGTGCGTTCGAGGGCCCGTTGACCGCGGCGCTGGCCCGCTGGGTGCCGGAGCACGTACTCGAGCCGCTTGCCGTGGACGCCGACCGAGGCTGGTCGTTGTCGTCCGACGGGGGACCGCTCCTGCGTGACGTACTCGGCCGGGAGCCGGCGAATCCCCGGATCTGGGAAGAGCCGCTGCGCCAGTACGCCGCCATGCAGCACGCCCTGACTCCGCACGCCCGGGAGATCGAGCGGCTGGGTGTCCCCGGCACGCCGGCCACCGCACTGCCCGGCGTCTTCGACCGGCTCGACCACACCGCGCTGCGGCCGGGGGAACGTGAAGCACTCCGGGAACTGCGCCCCCGCCTCCTGGACTGGTGCGCGGAACTCGCGGCCGTGGGCATCCCGGACTCCCTCGACCACGCGGACCTCCACGAGGGCCAACTGTTTTGCCCCGCGCCGGGCAGGTTCACGTTCTTCGACTGGGGCGACGCCGTGGTCTCGCACCCCTTCTGCAGCCTGCCGGTCCCCGCCCGCCGGGCCCGCGAGCGATACGGGCCGCACGTACTGCCGCGACTGCGTGACGCCTACCTGGAGCCGTGGACGGGCGGCGGCCGGAGCACGGCGGAACTACGGCGTGCGGTGAGCCTCGCGTGGCGGCTGAGCGCCCTGAGCCGCGCCGGCGCCTACGGCAGGCTGTTCCCCTCGGCGTACGGCCCCGCGCGTGCCGCGGTGGCCGCGGACGGTGCCCGCTGCCTGCTGGAACTGCTCGGCGATCCGCCGGTCTAGCCGTCGTTGTCAGTGGCGGATGCGAGGCTGCGGGGCATGGATGAGGTGGAGTTCATGCGGGGCAGGGTCTACGGCGCCGACCACGACGACCCCGGGCCGCGGGCCGGACGCGTCTACGCGCATCTGGTGGGCGGCCCCCTGGACGGTCTGCTCCTGGACGTCACCGACCTCGCGGAGCACGAGCGCGGCCGGGGAGTGTCGCTGGCGACGGAGATAGGCCGATACGGCCCGGGGGGCCGCTCGGCGTACGGCCCGAGGCCGGGCGACCCCCGCCGCTTCGACTGGCGGGGCGACGTGCCCTGACGTCACCCCGGCTCCTCCCCGGAGCGCGGGTGGCGGGCCCGGAGAAATTGCACGGGATTCCGGGCCAACCGGCCGGCCAGACCGAGAGGCACGCCCGCACCGTGCCCGACGGCGCCAGTGGACGGCACTCCGTGGTGGTGACGGTCGAGTGACCCACAGGACCGGCCGCCCTCCCTCCCCCTGATCGTCGACACCGCCCTGATTCCCCGGGGACTGACAGCCCGTTGCCTGCCGGGCGACGCGCGAGGGCGCCCGGCGGGACGGCTCCGGCGGGACCGGGGCCTCGGGGCGGCCGGTGCTCCGCCCGGCCGCCCCGCTCCCCGCGATCGAGGCGGTCACCTGGTGAGCCGGCTGCCCACCGGCCCAGGAGAGGCGAGGTCTCCGCACACCTCGCACCCCACACTTTGTCCCCCCGGCGGAAGAAGAATCGAGATCTTGCGCGAAAGGGGTTACAGGTGCGGACCAATGCCGCTAGCTTCCTTGAAATGAACCGGTCATAGACCCCCGACCGGTGCGCGACGGCGCGACGGCGCGCGCCCGTACTCCCTCACGGCAGGTCTCGCACGCCTGCCGCCACCCCACACTCCCCGGGAGAACTCTGTGCGCACGAGACCGCTCGGACACAGACGTGTCCGCTCCCTACTGCCGGCCGTGGCATGTGTCATCGGCCTGGCCCTGCCGATCAGCCCGGCCGCCGCCGCCCCGGTGGACCCGGGCGGCGGGGCCGGGGCAGCGGCCGCCGAGAACTTTCAACAGGTCACCCTCGCCAAGGGCGTGGCCGAAACGGGCGAACCCATGACGCTGGCGGTACTGCCCGACCGCTCGGTGCTGCACACCTCGCGCGACGGCACACTCCGGCTGACCGACGCGGCGGGCACCACCCGCGTGGCGGGCAAGCTCGACGTCTACAGCCACGACGAGGAGGGCCTGCAGGGCGTCGCGGCGGACCCGGACTTCGCTGCCAACCGGTTCGTGTACCTCTACTACGCCCCCGAGCTCGACACACCGGCCGGTGACGCGCCGGCGGACGGATCC
This sequence comes from Streptomyces pactum, assembly GCF_002005225.1. Lineage (NCBI taxonomy): Bacteria > Bacillati > Actinomycetota > Actinomycetes > Kitasatosporales > Streptomycetaceae > Streptomyces > Streptomyces pactum. The sequence continues at coordinate 512,215 of NZ_CP019724.1, read as the reverse complement.
GCGTCCGACTTCGCCCCGTTCGACGGGGTCAACCGCCTGTCCCGGTTCGTCCTGAAGGCCGACGGCACCCTGGACCTGGGCACCGAGAGGAAGATCCTCGACGTGCCCGCCTCCCGGGGCCTGTGCTGCCACGTCGGCGGCGACATCGACTTCGACGCGGTGGGCAACCTGTACCTGTCCACCGGCGACGACACCAACCCCTTCGCCTCGGACGGCTACACCCCCATCGACGAGCGTGCCTCGCGCAACCCCGCCTACGACGCCCAGCGTTCCTCGGGCAACACCAACGACCTGCGCGGCAAGATCCTGCGCGTCAAGGTGAACGCCGACGGGACGTACGGCATCCCGCCCGGCAACCTCTTCGCGCCCGGCACCGCCAGGACCCGGCCCGAGATCTACGCCATGGGCTTCCGCAACCCCTTCCGGATGAGCGTCGACAAAGCCACGGGCACCGTCTACGTCGGTGACTACGGCCCCGACGCGGGCACCGCCAACGCCTCCCGGGGCCCCGCCGGGCAGGTCGAGTTCAACCGGATCACCAAGGCCGGCAACTTCGGCTGGCCGTACTGCACCGGCGACAACGACGCCTACGTCGACCACGACTTCGCCACCGGTGCGGCGGGTGGCGCGTTCGACTGCTCCGCGCCCAGGAACACCTCGCCGCGCAACACCGGCCTGACCGAACTGCCGCCGGCCCAGCCCGCCTGGATCCCCTACGACGGAGGCTCCGTACCGGAGTTCGGCAGCGGATCCGAGTCGCCCATGGGCGGACCCGTCTACCGCTACGACGCGAACTCCACCTCCGCGGTGAAGTTCCCCGAGGCGTACGACGGCGACTTCTTCGCCGGCGAGTTCGGCCGCCGCTGGATCAAGCGCATCGAGACCGGCGGCGACGGAACCGTGCAGTCCATCAACTCCTTCCCCTGGAGCGGCACCCAGGTGATGGACATGGCCTTCGGCCCGGACGGCGCCCTCTACGTCCTCGACTACGGCACCGGCTACTTCAACGGCGACGCCAACTCCGCCCTGTACCGCATCGAGCACGTGACCGGCGGCCACGCCCCGGTGGCCCAGGCCAAGGCGAACACCACTTCCGGCGCCGCGCCCCTCGCGGTGGCCTTCTCCTCCGCCGGCAGCTCGGACGCGGACGGCGACGCCCTCACCCACTCCTGGGACTTCGGCGACGGCGCCACCTCCACCGCGGCCAACCCCTCCCACACGTACACCACCAACGGCCAGTACACGGCGACGCTGAAGGTCACCGACACGACCGGCAAGTCCGCCACCGCCTCCGTGCGGATCACCGTCGGGAACACCGCGCCCACCGTGCGCATCGACCTGCCCACCGACGGACGCGTCTACGACTTCGGCGCCGCCATCCCGTTCAAGGTGACGGTGACCGACCCCGAGGACGGCACCATCGACTGCGCCGAGGTGAAGGTCACCTTCATCATCGGCCACGACAGCCACGGCCACCCGCAGACCTCTGCCACCGGCTGCACCGGGACCCTGCGGACCCTGGCGGACGGCGAGCACGACCCCAACGCCAACATCTTCGGCGTCATCGACGCCGAGTACACCGACAAGGGCGCGAACGGCCAGCCCGCCCTCACCACCCACGACCAGCACATCACCCAGCCCAGCCACCGGCAGGCCGAGCACTACGGCGACTCCTCGGGCGTCCAGGTCGTCGACCACGCACCCGCGCACGGCGGCAGGACGGTCGGCCACATCGAGAACGGCGACTGGATCTCCTTCCGGCCCTACGCCCTCGACAACACCACCGCCTTCACCGCCCGGGTCTCCTCGGGGGGCACCGGCGGCACGATCGAGGTGCGCGCCGGCTCTCCGGCCGGCACTCTGATCGGCACGGCGGCGGTGCCGGTGACCGGCGGCTGGGAGACCTTCCAGGACGTGACGGCCGCGCTGAACAACCAGCCGGCCGGTTCCACGACCCTGTACCTCGTCTTCAAGGGCGGCAGCGGATCGCTGTTCGACATCGACGAGTTCTCGTTCGGCACCGCGGCGGGCGGCGACCGTACGGGTCCGGTGCGGGGTGTCGGCGGCAAGTGTCTGGACGTGGACAACGCGGGTACGGCCGACGGCACCGAGGTGCAGATCTGGTCGTGCAACGGAAGTGCGGCGCAGGACTGGACGGTCGGTGGTGACGGCACGTTGAAGGCGCTGGGCAAGTGTCTGGACGTCTCGGGTGGCGGCAGCGCGGACGGTACGCGGGTCCAGTTGTGGACGTGCAACGGCACGGGCGCGCAGCGGTGGGCGGCGCAGTCGGACGGCACGGTGCGCAATCCGCAGTCGGGCAAGTGCCTGGACGCGTCGGGCGGTACCTGGAACGACGGGACGCCGGTCCACCTGTGGACCTGCCACACCGGCCAGAACCAGAAGTGGACCCTTCCGTAGAAAGGAGGCGACCGTACATGCGCAACCATCTGAAAGCGGCCCTCGGCCTGTTCGCCGGCGCCGTGCTGTGCGTGGCCCCCCAGGCCACCGCCCTGCCCGGCGTCGCCGCCGGGCCCACGGGCGACACCGTCCGCACCACGGCCCCGGCGGGCCCGGACGCGGCGGCACGGGCAGCGGCGGCCGACCCGGCGTACAAGATCCTGGTCTTCTCCCGGACCGCGGGCTTCCGTCACTCCTCGATCGACGACGGCATCGCGGCCCTGCGGGACCTCGGCACGGCGAACAACTTCACGGTCGACGCCACCGAGGACCCGGGAACCTTCACCACCGGGAACCTCGCCCAGTACAAGGCGGTCGTCTTCCTGTCGACGACGGGCGACGTGCTGGGTGACACCCAGCAGACGGCGTTCGAGAGTTACGTCAACGACGGCGGCGGCTACGTCGGCGTCCACGCCGCCGCCGACACCGAGTACGACTGGCCCTTCTACGAGGGGCTGGCCGGCGCCCTCTTCCAGTCCCACCCGGCCATCCAGTCCGCCACCGTCGAGATCGAGGACCGGGCGCACGACGCCACCGCGCACCTGGACGCCACCTGGCAGCGGACCGACGAGTGGTACAACTACCGCACCAACCCGCGCACCACCGCCCACGTCCTGGCCTCGCTCGACGAGTCCAGCTACGCGGGCGGTTCCATGAACGGTGACCACCCGATCGCCTGGTGCAAGGACTACGAGGGCGGCCGGGCCTTCTACACCGGCGGCGGTCACACCGACGAGTCCTACACCGACCCCGCCTTCCGCCGGCACCTGCTCGGCGGCATCCGCTGGGCGGCCGGGATGACCAACGCCGACTGCCGCCCGGAGAGCGGCTACACGTCCCTGTTCGACGGCTCCGGCACCACCGGCTGGCAGCAGGCGGGCCCCGGCGGGTTCACCCTCGCCGACGGCACCCTCACCTCCCACGGCGGACTGGGGATGCTCTGGTACTCCGCCGAGGAGTTCACCGGCGACTACTCCCTCAAGCTGGACTGGAGGGCGGCCGGGGACGACAACTCCGGTGTCCTCGTGGGCTTCCCGGCGTCGGGCGACCCCTGGTCCGCGGTGGACAACGGCTACGAGATCCAGATCGACGCCACGGACGCGGCCGACCGCACCACGGGCGCCGTCTACGGCTTCCGGTCGGCGGACCTCCCCGCGCGCGACGCCGCCCTGAACCCGCCGGGGGAGTGGAACACGTACGAGATCCGCGTCACCGGGGAGCGGCTGGAGGTCTTCCTCAACGGCGTGAAGATCAACGACTTCACCAACACCGACCCGGCACGGAGCCTGCGACAGGGATACATCGGACTCCAGAACCACGGGGACGGCGACGAGGTGGCCTTCCGCGACATCCGCGTCAAGAGGGCCGGGACACAGCCGCCCGGCGACCGTACGGGTCCGGTGCGGGGTGTCGGCGGCAAGTGTCTGGACGTGGACAACGCGGGTACGGCCGACGGCACCGAGGTGCAGATCTGGTCGTGCAACGGAAGTGCGGCGCAGGACTGGACGGTCGGTGGTGACGGCACGTTGAAGGCGCTGGGCAAGTGTCTGGACGTCTCGGGTGGCGGCAGCGCGGACGGTACGCGGGTCCAGTTGTGGACGTGCAACGGCACGGGTGCGCAGCGGTGGGTGGCGCAGTCGGACGGCACGGTGCGCAATCCGCAGTCGGGCAAGTGTCTGGACGCGTCGGGCGGTACCTGGAACGACGGGACGCCGGTCCACCTGTGGACCTGCCACACCGGCCAGAACCAGAAGTGGACCCTGCCCTGACGGGTGCCGCGAGATGAGTGACACCGGACCGGCCGGCCGCCCGGAAACGGGCGGTCGGCCGGCGGTCCCGGGACGGGCGGCAAGCGTTTTCTGCTCGATGGCTTGACGTGTACGCGGCGTAATGAGTTCATGGGAGGCGCCTCATGGGAGCGCTCCCACATCGTTCCGGCAATCATTCCGGCACCCTCGTTGTCCTTCGTGTCCGCACTACTCAGTCATGGAGTCGCCGTGCGTACAGCAAGACGCGATACACCCGAGAGCCTGGTCCGCCTGCTGACCGGGCTGGCCGCCCTGCTCGGCCTGGTCGTCGTCGGTGCCCTCTGCCCGGCCGCCGCGCTGGCCCGGTCGCCCGGCCCCCAGGCCGCCGGCCTGCACATCAGTGACGGCCGGCTGCTCGAGGGTAACGGCAACGACTTCGTCATGCGCGGGGTCAACCACGCCCACACCTGGTACCCCGGTGAGACGCAGTCGCTGGCGGACGTCAAGGCACTGGGCGCCAACACCGTCCGGGTCGTCCTGTCCGACGGTCACCGCTGGAGCGAGAACAGCCCCGAGGACGTGGCCGCCGTCGTCGGCCAGTGCAAGGCGAACCGGCTGATCTGCGTACTGGAGGTGCACGACACCACCGGTTACGGCGAGGAAGCCGCCGCCGGCACGCTCGACCACGCAGCCGACTACTGGATCGGCCTCAAGGAGGTGCTGGCCGGCGAAGAGGACTACGTCATCGTCAACATCGGCAACGAGCCCTGGGGCAACACCGACCCCGCCGGCTGGACCGAGCCGACCATCGCCGCTGTCGAGAAGCTGCGCGCCGCCGGTTTCCAGCACACGATCATGGTGGACGCGCCCAACTGGGGCCAGGACTGGCAGGGGGTCATGCGGGCCAACGCGCGGTCCGTGTACGACGCCGACCCCACCGGCAACCTGATCTTCTCGATCCACATGTACAGCGTCTACGACACCGCCCAGGAGATCACCGACTACCTGAACGCCTTCGTCGACGCCGGACTCCCCCTCCTCATCGGCGAGTTCGGCGGCCCCGCCGACCAGTGGGGAGACCCCGACGAGGACACCATGATGGCCACCGCCGAACAGCTCGGCCTCGGCTACCTGGCCTGGTCCTGGAGCGGCAACACCGACCCGGTCCTCGACCTCGCCCTCGACTTCGACCCCAGCCGCCTCAGCTCCTGGGGCGAGCGCATCTTCCACGGCGCCGACGGCATCGCCGGGACCTCGAAGGAGGCCACGGTCTTCGGCGGCGGCGACCCGGACGACACCCAGGCCCCGACGGCGCCCGGCGCCCCGTCCGCCTCCGCCGTCACGGACACCTCCGTCACCCTCGGCTGGACCGCCGCCACCGACAACGTCGGCGTCACCGGCTACGACGTCGTCCGGGTCGGCGACGGCGCGGAGACCGAGGCCGCCGCGTCCACCACCAACACCGCCACCGTGACCGGCCTCACCGCCGGCACCGCCTACACCTTCGCCGTCTACGCCCGCGACGCGGCGGGCAACCGCTCGGCCCGCTCCGCCACCGTGGACGTGACCACCGACGAGGCGGGCGGTACTCCCGGCACCACCTGCTCCGTCGGGTACCGCGTCGTGGGCGAGTGGCCCGGCGGCTTCCAGGGCGAGATCGCCGTCCGCAACACCGGCACCGCGCCCGTCGGACCGTGGACGCTCGCCTTCTCCTTCGCCGACGGCCAGACGATCACGAACATGTGGGGAGGCACCCCGACCCAGAACGCCGGCGCGGTGAGCGTCGCCCCCGCCTCCTACACCTCCACCATCCCCGCCGGCGGCACGGTCACCCTCGGATTCACCGGTGCGCGCGGCGGCACCAACACCGCCCCCGGCGTCTTCAGCCTCAACGGGACCGCGTGCGCCACGACGTGAGCGCCCGGCCCACCACCCGGCGGCGGCCACCTGCCTCCGCCGGGTGGTACCGGGGTGTGTGCGGAGGGCGTCACCACGACACCTCGCGGACGTTGGCCTGACTCCGCGGCTGCGTCGTCGCGGTGATCTCCGACCGGTGGCGGCTCGCCGAGAAGGTCACCGTCAGCGTCCGCGGCCCGCTCTGCTCCGTACTCACCGTGAAGCCCCGGTTCGGCACCGCCGAGACCAGGCACACCCCGCCGCCGCCGAACCGCACCGTCGCCTTGCCGCCCTCGGACGGCACCGTGTACACACCGGCCCCGCCCTCCTCGCACCCCGGGTCGCCCCCGCCCGCCGGGGCCCGCGGGGGTGTGGTGCGGGCGGCAGGCGTCGGTGTCGGACTCGGCTCGGGCGGCCTCTCGGTGGTACGGGACGGCGTCGGGCTGGGCCTCCGGCCGGTCGGTGACGGGCTGGGGGAGGGCTTCGCGGTCTTGGACGCAGTGGGCCGGGGGGACGCCGGCAGCTCCTTCGGCGCCGACTGCGCGACCGGCGCGGTCGGCCGGGTCGAGCCCACCACGAAGTGGATCGTGATGATGACAGCCGTGACGCTGGCCGCCGTGCACGACAGCCAGATGAACAGGTAGCGCAGGAGGCGGGACACGACACCATAGTGACGGACCGGCTAACGTGCCTGCCCATGGCCTCCGTACTTGTCGTCGAGGACGACCCTGTGATCCGGGCCGCGCTGATCGAGGTCCTGACCGGACACGGCTACGCGGTGAAGACCGCCCACCAGGGATTCGAGGCGCTGCGCGACATCACCCAGAGCCCGCCGGACATCGTGGTGCTCGACCTCGGGCTGCCCGACATCGACGGTCTGGACGTGCTGCGGATGATCCGGGGCGTCTCCCGTGTACCGGTGCTGGTCGCCACCGCCCGCGACGACGACACCGAGATCATCCGGCTGCTCAACGCCGGCGCCGACGACTACATGGTCAAGCCGTTCTCCGGCGGCCAGCTCGCGGCCCGGCTCGCCGCGGTGCTGCGCCGCTCCGTGCCCGCCGGCGTCCGGGACGCGCGGCGGCCCGTCGTCCAGGTCGCCGACCTGCGCATCGACCCCACCGCGCGCACCGCACACCTCGGCGGTCGGGAACTCCCCCTGACCCGCCGTGAGTTCGACCTGCTCGCCTACCTCGCCGCCAACGCCGACCAGGTCATCTCCCGGCAGCGGATACTCGCCGAGGTGTGGCAGCAGCCGTACGTGGAGGACCAGACGGTCGACGTCCATCTCTCCGCACTCCGCCGCAAAATGGGCGAGCAGGCGCGAAAGCCCCGCTATCTCCACACCGTGCGCGGCATCGGCATCAAGCTGGTCAGCTCGCCATGAGACGCGCCCTCGCCGGGATCGCCCTGGCCGTCACCTCGATGGTGGCGCTGTCGTTCCTCATCCCGCTCGCCCTCCTCGTACGCGAACAGGCCCGGGACCGGGTCACCACCGCCGCCGAACAGCGCGCCTCGGCCCTCTCCCCGGTGCTCGCCCTCACCACCCGGCGCGCCGACGTACAGCAGGCCGTCGCCGAGCTGGGCTCGGCCGACCAGCTCGTCGTGCGGCTGCCCGACGGCGGCTTCGTCGGCACTCCGCACGCACCCGAGGGCGCCCTCGACCGGGCCGTGCGGGGACGCGAGACGCTCGCCGTCGACACCGCGGACGGCTGGGTCTACCTCCAGCCCGTCGTCCTGCGGGGCGACCGGGTCGCGGTGGTGGAGGCCTACGTGCCCGCCGCGGACCTCACCCGGGGGGTGGCCGCGTCGTGGGGCGTGATGGCGCTGCTCGCCCTGGGGCTGGTCGGTGGCTCGGTGCTGGTCGCCGACCGGCTCGGCGCCCGCGTCGTCCGCTCCTCGCGCGGCCTCAAGCGCGCCTCGCTCGCCCTCGGCTCCGGCAACCTGGACGTACGGGTCGAACCGGACGGCCCGCCCGAGCTCCAGGAAGCCGGTGTGGCGTTCAACACCATGGCCGACCGGGTCGTCGACCTGCTCGCCGTCGAACGCGAACTGGTCGCCGACCTCTCGCACCGGCTGCGCACACCACTGACCGCCCTCTACCTGGAGGCCGACCGGATGGGGGCGACCCCGAGCGCCCGGCGGGTCACGGAAGCGGCCGGCCAGCTCGAGAGCGAGCTCGACTCGATCATCGCGGCCGCGCGCACGCCCCTGGCCGCGGTGCAGCACGGCGGTGCCGGGGCGGGCCCGGCCAAGCCGTGCGACGTCGCCGAGGTGGTCGCCATGCGCCTGGACTTCTGGTCGGTCCTCGCCACCCAGCAGGGCCGGCCCTACGAGCGCTACCTGACCCCGCGCCCGGCGCCGGTCGCCTTCCCGGAGGACGACCTCGCGGCCGTCGTCGACGCCCTGATCGGCAACGTCTTCCGGCACACCCCGCAGGGCACCGCCTTCGCCGTCCGCGTGGAGCGGGCGGAGCGGCACGTGTTCCTCACCGTCGACGACGCCGGCCCCGGCGTGACGGACCCCGAGGCCGCGCTCACCCGGGGCGTCAGCGTCGGCGGCTCCACCGGCCTCGGCCTGGACATCGTGGCCCGGGCGGCCCGCGCGGCGGACGGCGAACTGACGATCACCCGCGCGCCACTGGGCGGAGCGCGGGTGCGGGTGTCGTTCGTACTCGCCGGTGCGAGCGGCGCCCAAGGAGGGGGCCGGTGACGGACGTCAGCGACCGGCGCCGAAGTTCTGGGTCCACCAGGGGCCGCCGTCGCCGAAGTGGACGCCGACGCCCAGCTCCTCGAAGGAGCAGTTGAGTACGTTCGCGCGGTGGCCGGGGCTGTTCATCCAGGAGTCCATCACCGAGGCGGCGTCCGCCTGCCCCCGGGCTATGTTCTCGCCCAGCGTGGACCACTGGTAGCCGGCGGCCTCGACCCGGGTCGTCATCGTGGAGCCGTCGGGGCCCGTGTGGGACATCACGCCGCTGCTCGCCATGACGTCGCTGTAGTCGTCGGCGGCCCGGGTCAGCCGGTCGTTCGCCGTGACCGGCGAGCAGCCCGCCGACGCCCGCTCCTCGTTCACGAGAGCGAGAACCCGCGCCTCGGGGCCGCCGCCCCCGCCGGAACCCGAGTCCGCACCCGATCCCGCGCCCGAACCGGCGTCCGAACCGTTGTCGCCGCCCCCGTTCGACGACCGGTCGCCGCCGCTCTTCGCCGTCGTCCTCGCGGGAGCCTTCGACGCGGGCTCGGCCGCCTTCGCCGGGCCGGCGGCCGGATCCGCCGACTTCTTCGGCTCGTCCTTGTCCTTGTCCTTGGCCTTCGGCTCGGCGCTCGCGCTCGCGCTCGGCGAGCCGTCGGCCTCCGTGGCCGTCGGGCTCGCCGACACCGAGGCGAGCGGCGTCGCGCCGCCCGCCGCGTCCTCGGCGCCCGGTGCCTGCCCGGCGGCGTTCGTGGTGACCCGGTCCGCGGCGCCGCCGTCCTCGCCTCCGGTGACGGCCAGGGTGATCCCGACGCCCGCCGTCACGGTGACGGCGCCGAGCACGAGCGCGGTACCGCGGGTCCGGAGCCCGCCGCGGGGGCGGGCATGAGGGCGGGACGGGCGAGCGGCTCGGCGGGAACCCATACGGCAGGACACCTCGGCTTGTCGGTCGGCTGACGGACCCCCGTACCCGGTGGACGCGACCGCGCCCACCGGGACTGTGGGGGGTGTTCGAGAGCCTAGGGTGCGGCCGGCGCGTAAACGCCGGTTCGAAGGTCATCTTCAGAAAGCCTTAAAAGAGCCGCCAAAGTCCGTTGAGGAAGTGCGACAGCGCCGCCGTCGAGCGGCCCCGGCCCGTTACGCGCCCGCCGCCCGCCACCCTCGGTCCGCCGCGGGGCGCTTCTGCGTGAAAAGCGGACACGGGTGCCCGCAGGAGCCCCTCACGTGCTCCCGATGCTCCGCCGCCCCCCGTACACGGCGCTTACCGAGCCGGACGGCCGGACAGTCTGTCGGCGTGCCACCGGCAGGTCGCCGGTCACCGCCGGCGCACCCGAGGAGGCCGGGACCTCCCGCCCGCCGCCACCGGGCGCGCCGCGCACGGACGAAGGAGGAACCGGACATGCCGTCCACCGCTGAGGAACGACAGTTGCTCGAGGAACTGCGGGACCTGCTGGCCGCCACGGTCGAGGACCTGTCCGTGGAGGAGATCGATCCGGACTCCTCCCTCCAGGACGACCTGGGCGTCGACTCGCTGGCCAGGCTGGAACTGGTCGCCGCGATCGAGGACCGGTGGCAGATCGAGGTGCCGCCGGAGCAGGCGGACCGGCTCACGACGGTCCGGCAGATCGCCGCCCACCTCGCCGAAACCGTCGCCGCCCCCGCGGGCGGCACCGCGTGAGCCCACGACACGCGGCCGGCCCCGACCCCGGGGAACGGGCCGCCGTCATCACCGGGCTGGGACTGACGACCGCGCTGGGCGGCGACGTCCCCTCCACCTGGCGAGCCCTGCTGGGCGGCGGGTGCGGAGTCGAGCGCGTCGACTTCGCGGCGCCGGAAGGGCCCGCGCAGGTGTACCTCGCGGCCCGGGCCGCGGTCGACCCCGGGACGGCCCTGTCGTCCGCCAAAGCGGCGCAGTGCGACCGTTCGGCGCGGTTCGCCCTCGTCGCCGCCCGGGAGGCCGTTCGCGACGCGGGGTTCCCCGACGCGTCAACGCTCTCCGCGGCCGGCACGCGGGTGGCCGTGGCCGTCGGGGTGGGGCTGGGCGGGCTCACCAGCATCCTGGAGCAGAACCACCGCCTGGAGACCCGGGGCGCGGCGCGGGTGAGTCCGCGCACCATCCCGGTCATGCTGCCCAACCACCCGGCCGCCGAAGTGGGGCTGATGGTGGGCGCCAGGGCCGGCGTCCACGCCCCCGTCAGCGCCTGCGCGTCCGGCGCCGAGGCCCTCGCCCAGGCCCTCGGCCTGATCCGGGAGGGCCGCGCCGACCTCGTGGTCGCGGGCGGCGCCGAGGCAGCGCTGCACCCGCTCGCCCTGGCCGGGTTCGCGCGGTTGCGGGCCCTGTCCCGGCGCCACGACGACCCCAAGGGCGCGTCCAGACCCTTCGACGCCGACCGGGACGGCTTCGTGATGGGGGAGGGCGCCGGCGTGCTCGTCGTCGAGAGCGCCGGGCACGCCGCGGCCCGTGGGGCACGCGTCCACGCCCGGCTGACCGGCGCGGGCATCACCAACGACAGCCACCACGTGGCCCAGCCCGCGCCCGGCGGAACGGGCTGCGCGGCCGCCGTCGACGCCGCGCTGCGTGACGCCGGGCTCCTTCCGGAGGAGGTCCAGCACATCAACGCGCACGCCACCTCCACACCGCTCGGCGACCTCGGCGAGGCGCAGGCGCTGCACAAGGTCTTCGGCGAGACACTGGACGACGTGGCGGTCAGCGCGACCAAGGGCGCCTTCGGGCACACACTCGGCGCCGCCGGTGCCATCGAGGCCGTCCTCACCGTCCTCGCCCTGCGGGACAGAACCGCACCGCCCGCGTGCAGTCTCGAACGAGTGGATCCCGAGATCGGCCTGAACGTCGTCGGCCGCACTCCCGCGGCGCTGCACTCCGGGCCCCTCTCGGCCATCACCACGAGCATGGGCTTCGGCGGCCACAACATCGCGCTCGCCTTCGCCGACGCCTCATGAGCAACGACCTCCTGGCCCCCGCCGGCGGCACACCGCGCACCGTGCTGATGTGCCCCGGCCAGGGGGCCTACCTTCCCGGCGCGCTGCGTCACCTGGGCGACGTCCCGTCCGTCTCGGAGGTGCTGCGGCGGGTGGACGACCACAGCACCGCGCTCGGCGGCACCGGGACACCTGTCGGCCACCTCCTCACCGACGCCGGGGCGCCCGGCCCCGGCCCACTCCTGCTCGCCGACCCCCTGGCCTTCGACCTGGCCACCTATGCCGCGGTGGTCGCCTCCGCCACCGTCCTGCTCGACCTCGCGACCCCGCCCGTCCACGCGGTGCTCGGCCACAGTGTGGGCGACCTCGCGGCGCTCACCGTGGCCGGGGCCATCACCCTGGAACAGGGCGTCCGACTGCTGCACGTGCGCGACCGGCTGCTGCGCGACGCGGCGCTGCCGGCGGCGGGCCTGCTGGCCACCGACATGACCGCCGACCTGGCGGCGGACCTCCTGTCCGCCGCGGACCTGCCACAGGTGCGGATCGCCGCCCGCAACGCCCCCCGCCAGACGGTCCTCGCCGGGCCCGACGACCAATTGGCCGCCGTCCGGCGCACGGCCCGGGGGCTCGGTCGTCGCGCCACCCCGCTGACCAGCCGCACCGCCTACCACCACCCCCTGCTCACCGAGGTCCACCGGGCGTTCCGACGCCTCCTGCGGGCGCAGCCCGTCGCCCCGCCCACGCTCGCCGTCTACACGGCCACCGTGGCGCGGCCCGCACGCACCCCGGCCGAGCTGCGTACCGTGGCGGCCGCCCACCTCACCGAACCCCTGGCCTTCCACCGAACCCTGCACGCGATGCGCCTGGCCGGTTTCACCACCTACCTCGACAGCGGCCCCCGAGCCCTGCTCAGCGCCCTGGCCAGGGCCGGGCTGCCCGGCTGCGCCACGGCCGCCCCCTCCCGCACACCGGTCGGCGTCGACCGCATACGCCACCGCCTCACCGTCGCCCCGCGGTGACGAAGGCCCTCCCGGCCGGGTCCCGCGCCCGGATCGGGGTAGGCGGAGGGGAATCCGAAGGAGGAGTGCCATGACGACGTATGTCATCTCGGTGCCGGGCACGTTCACCGGCGCCGTCCAGGACGGCACGAAGGACGAACTGGCCCGGGCACTGCGCCCCGCGGATCCGCACCGCACCCACCTGGGAGACGAGGAGGACCTCGACGCCCTCTCGGTCAACGAGGACGGCACCTTCACGGTCCGCCTCACCGTCGAGGCGGACACCGCCGCCCATGCGGAGGGCCGCGCCCGGGAGGTCGCCGACTCCGCCCTGCGCGCGGTGGGCCTGGACGGCGGCAGCGCGCCCCTCGGACCCCCGGTGGTCACCGGTATCGACTCCGACGTCTGACCCGGCCGCAACGGCACGGGTACATGACGGAGCCGGGAGTGGCCCGGCTCACATGGCGTACCGGGGGCGGCGCCGACACCATGGTCTCGTCACCCGGCAGGCTGAAGGGATCAAGAATGTTCCGCAAGGTGCTGGTCGCCAACCGCGGTGAGATCGCGATCCGTGCATTCCGCGCGGGCTACGAGCTCGGCGCGCGCACCGTCGCCGTCTTCCCGCACGAGGACCGCAACTCGCTGCACCGGCTGAAGGCCGACGAGGCCTACGAGATCGGTGAGCCGGGACACCCGGTGCGCGCGTATCTCTCCGTGGAGGAGATCGTCCGCGCGGCCCGCCGGGCGGGAGCCGACGCCGTGTACCCGGGCTACGGATTCCTGTCCGAGAACCCCGAACTGGCCCGCGCCTGCGAAGAGGCAGGCATCACGTTCGTCGGACCGAGCACACAGATCCTCGAACTGACCGGCAACAAGGCCCGGGCCGTGGCCGCCGCCCGCGAGGCCGGTGTGCCGGTCCTCGGCTCCTCCGCGCCCTCCACAGACGTGGACGAACTCGTCCGCGCCGCCGACGACGTCGGCTTCCCCGTGTTCGTCAAGGCGGTCGCGGGCGGCGGCGGGCGCGGCATGCGCCGCGTCGAGGAACCCGCCCAGTTGCGCGAGGCCATCGAGGCGGCGTCCCGGGAGGCCGCCTCCGCCTTCGGCGACTCCACGGTGTTCCTGGAGAAGGCCGTCGTCGAACCCCGCCACATCGAGGTCCAGATCCTCGCCGACGGCCGGGGCGACGTCATCCACCTCTTCGAGCGGGACTGCTCGGTGCAGCGCCGCCACCAGAAGGTCATCGAACTCGCCCCCGCGCCGAACCTCGACCCGGCCCTGCGCGAGCGGATCTGCGCCGACGCCGTGAACTTCGCCCGGCAGATCGGCTACCGCAACGCCGGCACCGTGGAATTCCTCGTCGACCGCGACGGCAACCACGTCTTCATCGAGATGAACCCGCGCATCCAGGTCGAGCACACGGTCACCGAAGAGGTCACCGACGTCGACCTCGTCCAGTCCCAGTTGCGCATCGCCGCCGGCGAGACGCTGGCCGACCTCGGTCTCGCCCAGGAGAACATCACCCTGCGCGGTGCCGCACTCCAGTGCCGCATCACCACCGAGGACCCGGCCAACGGCTTCCGCCCGGACACCGGCCGGATCAGCGCCTACCGCTCACCCGGCGGCTCGGGCATCCGACTCGACGGCGGCACCACCCACGCCGGTACGGAGATCAGCGCCCACTTCGACTCGATGCTGGTCAAACTCTCCTGCCGGGGCCGGGACTTCACCACCGCCGTGGGCCGCGCCCGGCGCGCCGTGGCCGAGTTCCGCATCCGCGGCGTCGCCACCAACATCCCCTTCCTCCAGGCGGTGCTGGACGACCCCGACTTCCAGGCCGGCAAGGTCACCACGTCCTTCATCGAGCAGCGCCCGCACCTGCTCACCGCCCGCCACTCCGCAGACCGCGGTACCAAGCTGCTCACCTACCTCGCCGACGTCACGGTCAACAAGCCGCACGGCGAGCGACCCGAGATCGCCGACCCGCTGACCAAACTGTCACCGCTCGCCGCCGGTGAACCCCCGGCCGGCTCCCGCCAGCTCCTCGCCGAGCTGGGCCCGGAGGGCTTCGCCCGCCGGCTGCGCGACTCGCCCACCATCGGCGTCACCGACACCACGTTCCGCGACGCCCACCAGTCGCTGCTCGCCACCCGGGTGCGCACCAAGGACATGCTCGCCGTCGCCCCGCAGGTCGCGCACACCCTGCCCCAACTGCTGTCCCTGGAGTGCTGGGGCGGCGCCACCTACGACGTCGCCCTGCGCTTCCTCGCCGAGGACCCGTGGGAGCGGCTGGCCGCCCTGCGCGAGACCGTGCCCAACATCTGCCTCCAGATGCTGCTGCGCGGCCGCAACACCGTGGGGTACACCCCGTACCCGACCGAGGTGACCGACGCCTTCGTGCAGGAGGCCGCCGCCACCGGCATCGACGTCTTCCGCATCTTCGACGCCCTCAACGACGTCGACCAGATGCGGCCCGCCATCGACGCGGTACGGCAGACCGGCACCTCCGTCGCGGAGGTGGCCCTGTGTTACACCGCCGACCTGTCCGACCCGTCCGAGCGGCTCTACACGCTCGACTACTACCTGCGGCTCGCCGAGAAGATCGTGAACGCCGGCGCGCACGTCCTGGCCGTCAAGGACATGGCCGGACTGCTGCGTGCCCCGGCGGCCGCGACCCTCGTGTCCGCGCTGCGCCGCGAGTTCGACCTGCCGGTGCACCTGCACACCCACGACACCACCGGCGGCCAGCTCGCCACCTACCTCGCCGCGATCCAGGCCGGCGCCGACGCCGTCGACGGGGCGGTGGCGTCCATGGCGGGTACCACCTCGCAGCCCTCCCTGTCGGCGATCGTCGCCGCCACCGACCACACCGAGCGGCCCACCGGCCTCGACCTCCAGGCCGTCGGCGACCTGGAGCCGTACTGGGAGAGCGTCCGCAAGGTCTACGCCCCCTTCGAGGCGGGTCTCGCCGCACCGACCGGGCGTGTCTACCACCACGAGATCCCCGGGGGACAGCTCTCCAACCTGCGCACCCAGGCCATCGCGCTGGGCCTCGGCGACCGCTTCGAGGACATCGAGGCGATGTACGCCGCCGCCGACCGGATGCTGGGCCGCCTGGTGAAGGTCACGCCCTCCTCGAAGGTGGTCGGAGACCTGGCCCTCCACCTGGTCGGCGCCGGCGTCTCCCCGTCGGACTTCGAGGCGGAACCGGACCGGTTCGACATCCCGGACTCCGTCATCGGGTTCCTGCGCGGCGAGCTGGGCACCCCGCCCGGCGGCTGGCCCGAGCCGTTCCGCAGCAAGGCGCTGCGGGGCCGCGCCGAGGCCGGGCCGGTGGCGGAGCTGAGCGGCGACGACCGAACCGCGCTGGCCAAGGACCGCCGGGCGACCCTCAACCGGCTGCTGTTCCCCGGACCGGCGCGCGAGTTCGACACCCACCGGGCCTCGTTCGGCGACACCAGCGTCCTGGACAGCAAGGACTTCTTCTACGGCCTGCGTCCCGGGAAGGAGTACACGGTCGACCTCGACCCCGGCGTCCGGCTGCTCATCGAGCTCCAGGCGGTCGGCGACGCCGACGAACGCGGCATGCGCACCGTGATGTCCACCCTGAACGGCCAGCTCCGCCCGATCTCGGTCCGGGACCGCTCGGCGGCTTCCGACGTCCCGGTCACGGAGAAGGCCGACCGGTCGGACCCCGGCCATGTCGCGGCGCCCTTCGCGGGTGTGGTGACCCTCGCGGTCGCCGAGGGCGACGCGGTCGAGGCCGGCGCCACGGTGGCCACCATCGAGGCGATGAAGATGGAGGCCGCCATCACCGCCCCCAAGTCGGGCACGGTGAGCAGGCTCGCCATCAACCGGATCCAGCAGGTCGAGGGCGGAGATCTCATCGTCCAGCTCACCTGAGCCGGGCACTCGGCTGCCGCCGCCCGGGTGCCGGACCGGCGGCAGCCCCCGCTCCGGTCACCCGGGCGGCGTCTCGCGCGAGCGCCCCCTGGCGGCCAGGACGGCGGCGACCGCCAAGAGCACGGCGGTCGCCGCGAGCGTGAGGGCCGTCCAGCTCATCCACACGTAGTCCGGGTCGCTGGAGTACGTGGTGCCGTCGTCGAGGACACAGTCGAACCGAAGCGGCAGGTAGGAATACCGGTGGTGGGACAGTTCGGCGTCCGGGTCCGCGGCAAGGCTCTCCCGGCAGGCCGGGGCGGGCACGGAGTCCGCGCCGTCACCGACCTCCAGTGCGGAGGTCAGGACGGCGGTGAACCCCAGCGCGTAGACACTCGCCGCCGCGGCGGCGGCCGTGCCCGCGGCGCGGCGCAGCAGATGCACCGGCCAGGGCTCCGGCCGGCCGGGCAGCGCCACCGCGACGACCGCGCCCAGCCCGGCCAAGGCTCCGACGGCGCAGGCGGCGGATACGCCGAGGCCTACGAGCACCGCTCAGGCGTTCTTCGGAGCCGCCTGCTGCACCACCTCGAAGGACCACACCGTCGACCCGCTCGCCGCGGGCTTCGGACGCTCGCCGCCCTCCGCGCCGCCGCCCTGGTGCGCCGCCTTCATCGGCCCCTCCATCCAGGCCTGGAACGACTCCTCGTCACGCCAGCGCGTGTAGACGAGGTAGTCGTCGGTGCCCTCCACCGGCCGCAGGAGTTCGAACCACTCGAACCCGTCGGAGCTCTCCACCGCATGGGCCCGCGAGGCGAAGCGCTTCTCCAGCGTCTCGCGCTGCTCGGCGGGGACGGTCAGTACGTTGATCTTGACTACGCTCATGGCACCATCCTGCCGCATGCCGCCGTCAGCACGCCTCGCGCCAGACCCCGAGCTCCGGTCTCTTCAGCATCGACGACAGCCCGAGCCGGCGTGACTCGGGACAGAAACCACGGGTCGGCTCGCTGTACTCCACGTGGAAGACCGCCTTGCCCGCCTCGACGAACGGCGTGAGCCGCGCGCACTCGCCGTACTCGGCGCACTGCTCGTTGACCGCGAAGTCGAAGTCGTCCACCAACTGCGGGATCTGCGGCAGGTCGTTCTTGAGGCCCACCGCCAGACCGCGTTCGTGGGCGATACCGGCGATCATGCGGTTGTACGCCAACTGGTCCCGGGAGGTGAGCGGGAAGCCCGTCTCGTCGGCGTATCCCTCGACCAGGTCGGGTTCCACCGCGTCGAACCCCTTGTCGCGGCACATGTCGAACCGCCGCTCCATGATCGGCCGCAGTACGGAGATCCGGCGGATGTCGAGCCAGCGCTCGCCCCGCCAGCCGTTGGGCTCGCCCAGCACCGCACGGGGGAAGGCGTTCCGGTCGGGCCGGAAGCTCTCCCAGGCGCCCACGTTGACATAGCAGATCACCCTGCGTCCGGCGCGGTGCAGCCGGTCCACGTCGGCCGCGTCGTTCTCGAAGCCGTCGATGTCGTAGACCGGCACGTCGGCCGACGGGTCGACCTTCCCGTCGAGCTGCCACTGCCAGGCCAGCCCGGGCCGGGGCTGCCACACCGCGGCGGCGGACGGGCCCGGCGCCGGCGGGCGGTCCGCACCGGAACACCCGGTCACCACCGCGACGCACAGGGCGGTCAGCGACGCGGCGAGCGCCCGTCCCCTCCTCCTCGTCCTCCTCATCGCCCCGCTCCGGCCAGTACGGGGGTCAGTCGGGACCACGGATTGGGCGGTTCTCCCGTCACGGGTCCGCAGACCGCGGCGCCGCGCTCGTGCGCGGTGCGCACGGCGAGCGGGGTTAGCGCCTCGGGCACCCCGTACACCAGGTGGCAGAACCGCTCGGGCGGATGGCGCAGCGTCCAGTCGGGCCGGCTGAACGCGGACACGTAGGCGGACCAGGGCCCCTCGAAGGTGACGACGAGATCGGCGACCCGCGCGTAACCCGGTGCCGGGTGGACCCCCGGGTTCAGCACGACGGGACCCGAGCCCCGCCGGCGCAGACCGCGCACCAGCGCCCTGTAGGCGGGCAGCTCGGTCGCGGCCGCGCTCACCCGGTCCAGGAAGCACCCGTCGGCCGTGTACCACTGGCGGTGCCGCCGGACGTCCTCGGCGACCTCGGCCGCCGGACGCGTGCCGTAGTCCGTGTCGACGTAGCCGAGCAGACGGGCGCCCGCCGCCCGCAGCGCGCCGGCCGCCGCGGCGAAGGCGGGATCGGGTGCGTCGCCCGGCCCGTTCGCGGGGTTGATGACCACCCCGTAGGTGCGGCCGGCCGCCGCGATGAGCCGGTGCCAGGAGCGCGGGTCCTCGGCCGGGTGGACGTACAGCGGGATCAGCAGGCTCACGACGGACGGTCGCCTTCCGGGGTGCGGGACGGTGGGCGGGCGCCTGCCGACCACAGCGCGGCCAGTGACTCGTCCAGCGAGTACGACGGCCGCCAGTCGAGTGCGGCCCGGGCGGCGGCGATGTCGGAGCACTGCCAGGACACCTGGTGCGAACGGGCGGGGCCGGCTCCCTGTTCCTCGATCCGGCCGCGGAAGCCGGCGGTGTCCGCGAGCGTGCGCACGAGGCGGCGCACCGGGACGGCGTCGCCGCCGCCGATGTTGAGCACGCGCGGCAACGGCCCGGCCGCGGTGACCGCGCGCTCGACCGCCCGCGCGACATCGCGTACGTCCACGAAGTCCCGGTACGCCGACAGGTCGCCCAGCCGGAGCACCGCCTCCGGGTCCGTGCCCGCGGCGCGCAGCAGTCCGGTGACCCGGCCGGGCAGACCGGAGGGCGGTGCGCCGGGCCCCACCGGGTTGCCGATCCGCAGGACCACCGCGTCCAGCTCGGCGGTGGCGACCGTGACGCTGCCGGCCAGTTTGGTGGCGCCGTAGGCGGTGAGGGGGCGGGTGGCCGCCGACTCGGGCACCGGGACCCGCTCGGTGCCCGGCCCGTACTCGGCGGCCGAACCCAGATGGACGAGACGGGCCGTGGGGCGGGCCCGGCGCAGCGCCGCGCAGAGGGCGGCCGGGCCGCGGGTGTTGAGCTCGGCGAGCGTCACCGGATCGCCGCCGGTCGCGCCCGCGCAGTTGACGACGGTGTCGACGGCCGCCGACGCCAGGGCCACCGCGAGCCGGTCGACCGGGTCGGTGGCCAGGTCGCAGCGGACGTCGGCGGCGGGGGAGCGGCCGCCGCCGAGGACCCGCGCGCCGGGCAGGGCGCGCAGCCGCTCGGCGACGTGGCCGCCCAGATATCCGGTGGAACCCAGGACGAGGATGCGCATGCGGTGCTCAGGCTCCCTTGAGCAGCAGGGCCTTGCGGCTGGTGAACTCCGCGTTGGCCCGGTCGTAGTCGTCGGGGCGGCCGATGTCGAGCCAGTAGCCGTCGAAGTCGTAGGCGTGCGGCGGGTCGTCGGCGCGCAACAGGTCGAGCACCAACTCGTCGAAGCCCAGGGGCAGCCCCGCCGTGTAGCCGTCGAGCGTCGCCCGGGTCAGTCCGTACACGCCCATGGAGACGCGGTAGTCGGTGCTGGGCTTCTCGGTGAAGGCGACGACCCTGTCGGCGTCCGTGGTCAGGACACCGAAGTCGATGTGCACCTTCCTGGCGTACGTCGCGATGGTCAGCGGGGCGCCCGAGGCGCTGTGCCGGCGCAGGACGTCGGCGTAGTCGAGGTCGGTGAGGACGTCGCCGTTCATGACCAGGAAGTGCTCCGGCAGCCGCTCGCGCATGGTGAGCAGGGGCCCCATGGTGCCCAGGGGACTCTCCTCGGTGGCGTAGTCGACGGTCAGGCCCCACTGCGAGCCGTCGCCGACGTAGGCGCGGATGATCTCGCCGAGGTGGCCTATGGCGATGGTGCAGCCGGTGAACCCGGCCGTGGCGAGCTGGCGCAGGACGATCTCCAGGATGGCGTGCTGGTCGCCGATGGGCACGAGCGGCTTGGGCAGAGCGGTGGTGTAGGGCCGCAGCCGGACGCCCTTGCCTCCGGCCAGGATCACTGCGTGCATGAGGTTCCCCCCTCGGTTCACGTGCCGGTCGGTGGTCAGATGTTGTAGATGCCGGTCTTGTAGCGGGCGAGGTTGGCCGGGTCGCGGAAGAACTCCACCGTGCGCGCGAGGCCCTGCTCCAGGTCGTGCCCCGGGCTCCAGCCCGTCGCCGCCCGCAGCCGGGACGCGTCGGCGACCAGCCGCATCACCTCGGAGTTCGCGGGGCGCAGCCGCCGCTCGTCCTCCCGTACGTCGAGGGCGGTGTCCATCACCTTGCCGATGAGTGCCACCAGGTCGCCGACGGAGATCTCGCCGCCGGTCCCGGCGTTGAACGTACGGCCCACGACCCGCTCGGCGGGTGCGGTGCCGACCGCCAGGAACGCCTGAGCGGTGTCCTTGACGAAGGTGAAGTCCCGGGTGGGACGCAGGTCGCCGAGCGTGATGGTGCGTTCCCCGGCCGCGACCTGGCCGATGACCGTGGGGATCACCGCCCGCATGGACTGTCGGGGGCCGTAGGTGTTGAAGGGGCGCAGCGTCACCACCGGCGTGTCGAAACTGGCGTGGTAGCTGTCCGCCAGCCGGTCCCCGCCCGCCTTGGACGCGGCGTACGGCGACTGGGTGTGGACAGGGTGGTCCTCGGTGATCGGCACGGTCCGCGCGGTGCCGTAGGTCTCGCTGGTGGAGGTGTGCACCAGCCGGGGCGTGCCCTGGGCGCGCACCGCCTCCAGCACGTTCAGGGTGCCGGTGACGTTGGTGTCCACGTAGCTGTGCGGTGCCTGGTAGGAGTACGGGATGGCGATGAGGGCGGCCAGGTGGTAGACGCAGTCGGCGCCCTCGACGAGACCGCGGACCGAGCCGGGGTCGCGGACGTCGCCCAGGACGATCTCGACCTGGGCGAGGACGTCGGGGGAGAGGGTCTCCAGCCAGCCGTAGGAGGAGAAGGAGTTGTACTGGGCCATGGCCCTCACCCGGTGCCCGGAGGCGACGAGTGCCTCGGTGAGATGGGAGCCGATGAATCCCTCGGCTCCGGTGACGGCGGCGAGCGGTGTGGCGGTCACGCGGGATCCTTCCGGTCGGTGGGTCGGTGGGTCGGTGGGTCGGTGGGTCGGTGGGTCGGTGGGTCGGTGGGTCGCGGTCGTTGGATGGGCCGGCGGGTCGGTCGGCGGGCCGGTCGGTGGATCGGTGGATCGGTTGGCGGCGATGCGCGGGGAGCGGGGGCGGTCCGTGCGGGCCCGGCGGCCGTACGGTGGTCCCGCCGAGGCCTCACGCATGGGCCGCCGGCCGGCCCAGCAGCCGCAGCACGCACACCGTGAGACAGAGCGCGGCGGCGCCGCAGCACAGGGGCAGGGCGGTCGCCGGGCCCGGTGACGGCCCGGCCAGGGAGACCGACCCGGCGCCGGCGGCCGCCGCGAGACACAGCGCGGCCGGAGGCCAGGCCACGCCGAAGGCCTGTAGCAGCAGCGAGGTCCACAAGGCCGCCGCGAGCAGCAGCAGCGTGACGGGTTCCGCGTCGACGAGCAGCGCCGCGGGCACCAGCGGTCCGAGGTACACCAGCAGGCAGCCCGCGAGGACCGCGGCCGAACGCAGCCGGAAACCGGCCGGCGTCGCGGTGGCCCGCAGCGCCGCCACCGACAGCCCGCGGTAGCGGTGGAGCAGCCACTCCGCCGGGCCCATGCTCAGGGTCAGCACGATCACCGCCCACGGGTGCTGACGGCCCGCCAGGAACACCAGCGCCCCGGCGGCCAGCCCGAACAGGCCGTACGGCAGCGAGCGGAGCGGAGGCGGGCGGACGGCGTCCGGCACGGGCGCGGTCGCGAGGGCGCCGCGCAGTGCCCAGCCGGCCGCGGCCACCGCGCCGAGGAGCGACAGCAACGGCAGCCCCGCCCGCAGGACGGCCCCGGGCTCCCACCACGGCAGCGTCACCGCACCGGCGATCACCGGCGCGAGCGCGGCCAGCAGGAGCCGCTCCCGGCCCAGCACGAGCAGCACACCGGCCGCCGCGAGGTAGCCCGACTGGGCCGCCACGGCCAGGGCCGTGGCGCCGGAACCGGCGAGGAGCGCCCCGGCCGCGCCCGCCGTGACGGCGCCCGTCGGCGCCCCCTTGAGCAGGGTGCGGCCCGCCTCCCGGCGACCGGTCGCCAGCCGCAGATACGCCCGGTGTCCCAGCGCCTGGTTCCAGGCCCAGGAGAGGAGCCCCGCCACCACCAGCGCCCGCACCGCGCCGTCCTGGGGAAGCAGGCGCCCGGCGAGCGCGTAGGCGAGACCCGGCAGCGCGAACAGCGCGCCGCGCAGCGCGCACCGCACGTGGTCGGGCCGCCAGGGGTCGGCGGGGCGCGGAGGGTCCGGGAAGGCGCGCGGTACGCGCTCGTACAGCGCCGTGGCGAGGGAGAACAGGCCGCGGTGCCCGTACCGTTCCTGGATCACCTCGCCGGTCAGCCCCTCGGACTCCAGCAGCGCGGCCACCTCGTAGGGATGGACGGCGGGTGCGATGCGGCCGGCCAGTTCGGCGGCCAGCCGGTCGACCGCGTCCCGCCGGTCGTCGTGACCGGGGCGGACCGGGGCAGGGGTGTGCCGGCCGGCCGCACGCAGGGCGGGTGTGCGGTCGTCCGCGAGGCGCAGCGCCAGCGTGTCCTGCTCCGCGCCGCCGGGTTCCAGGGCCATGGGTCCGCTCATCCGGTCGCGCTCCTCACCGGCGTGCCGGCCGCCGTCGCCGCCGCGTCCTCCTCGGCGGCCGCCGCGGGCGCGGCCGCACCGCCGAACGCCGACAGCTCCAGGTAGACGGACCGGAAGGTGTCGATGGTCTGACGGAGCGTGAACTGCTCGATCACCCTCAGCCGGGCCGCCTCGCCCATCGCCCGGCGCCGCCCGGCATCGCCCAGCAGCTCCAGTGCCGCGGCGGCCATGGCGGCCGGATCGCGCGGCGGGACCACGAGACCGGTGTCGCCGACGGCTTCCCGGACGCCGCCCACGTCCGTGGAGACGGTAGCCCGGCCGCAGGACATGGCCTCGATCAGGGTGAACGGGAAACCCTCGCTGATGCTGGAGAGCATCACGACGCTCCCGGCGGCGTACGCGTCCTTGATGTCCTCGACCCGGCCCTCGAAGGAGACGGCGTCACCGTGCCCCAGCTCCGCCGCCAGCGCCTCGCAGCGCTCCCGGTAGGCCTCGCCGCCGCGCGGGGTGCCGCCGAACAACCGCAGCCGCGCGGTGGGCAGTTCGGTCCGTACGAGGGCGAAGGCGCGGATCAGGGTCTCCAGGTCCTTGATCGGGTCGACCCGCCCGGCCCAACTGAGTACGGGTCGGGCCGGCTCGGGACCGGCGGGCGGGAAGGCGGCCGGGTCCACGCCGTTGTAGACGGTGCGTATGGACTCCGGTGCGGCACCGCCCTGTTCCTCCCACAGCCGGTTGTAGCGGTTGCCCGGTGTGATCAGGGCGGCCCGGCGGTAGGTCTCCTCGGCCAGCAGCCGGAAGAAGCCCAGCAGGAGCGCCTTCACCGGCCAGCGGTAGGGGGCGGTGCGGTAGCCGAGGTAGCGCTCGCGCAGGTAGACGCCGTGCTCCGTCAGCAGCAGCGGCACGCC
The DNA here is from genome assembly GCF_002005225.1 of Streptomyces pactum. Lineage (NCBI taxonomy): Bacteria > Bacillati > Actinomycetota > Actinomycetes > Kitasatosporales > Streptomycetaceae > Streptomyces > Streptomyces pactum. Next base: position 488,026 of record NZ_CP019724.1, on the reverse strand, counting down.
GTGCCGCTCCAGTCCGGCCAGGCCGGGCAGGACCGCCACACCGCCGCTGACCGCGTGCGCCACGCCCTCCCGCGGGTACGGCGCGGCCAGCGGACGCAGCGCGTGCTCCAGCAGCGCGGTCGCGGTCACCGCGTCGTGCAGGGTGGGCCGGGCCTCGCGCACGGCCAGCCCCGGCCGGTTCCAGACGGCCGTCAGGACGCCGATCGCCCGATCCCCGCGCAGGAAGGGACTGAGCCGGCCGTCCGCGGCGGCCCGCGCCAGCCGGTACAGGGCGGGGGCGAACCCGTCCTCGGCGCGCGGGTCGAGCAGCGCGGTCACGAACCGCTCGTAGGCGGCGGCGAGCCGGTCGCGCTCCCGCCCGCGAGGCGCACGCCCTTGCGGTGCGGCCCCCCACAGGGGAACGGACACCACCTCCGAGACGTGCCCGGGGATGTCCCAGACGAGCGGTTCGCGCCCGGTGCCGGTGACGGCTATGACGTCGAAGTCGAGGTCGGGCATGCCGGTGACGAGCTGGTCGCACCAGACGCTCACGCCGCCGTGACTGTGCGGGTAGGTGCCTTCGGTGAGCAGGGTGACGCGCGACGCGCCGGAGCGTCGCGCGCCGTGGGGAACGTGCATGGATGTGCTCCACGGCCGAGGTGTGGGCTGATCCGGCCGGCTGACCGACCGGACCCGCGGTGGTGGGCGACGCTCAGCGCTCCGCGCCGTACGGCACCGGCTCGGTCACACCGGCCGGTACGCGGGTGCGGGGCGCGGTGGGCGTCGCGGCGGCCGTGCCGCCCGGTTCGGCGACGGCGGAGGGCACGGCGGCCGACGACGGCAGGGTGAGGGAGAGCTGCCCCCCGGCCGCCGCGGTCCAGCCGGACAGCGCGCCGGCGTAGGCGTCGCCGAAGCCCGTGCCGCCGCGCAGGGTGCCCGCGGGCATCGTCGCCGTCACGGCCACGCCGTCCGGCGCCTGGACGGTCACGGTGCCACCGACGCGGTACGCCGTGACCTCGCCGGCGTCGACGGCGCTCCGCCAGGCGGCGCGGTGCCGCATCTCGGCGCCGATGTCCTCCATGCGGAGGTTCACCACGGGGGTACTGTCCGCGAACAGGTCGTCGTAGCCGCCCAGTACGCCGTCCAGGACGGGGTAGGCGATGCGGTCCTCGGCGAGGTTCGACTGGTGGATGAAGTGCGGCCTGGGGTCGTTCGACAGGACGTGGCCGAGCGCGATCCGCGTCTCCAGCGGCACGATGTGCTCGGCGTAGCCCGTGGCGGTGTCCAGCGGGGCGGCCAGGCAGGTGGAGGTGGCGGGATTGTCCTCGCAGATGCCGCTGCCGCCCTGGGCGCGGCTGGTGTAGATCCAGTTGTACTCGTCGACCTGCTCGGCCGCCCGTGCGGCGTTGTAGAAGACGTTCATCGGGTAGCGGGAGACGGTCGTGGCGCTGCCGACCTGCCGCTGGACGGGATCGCGGGAGTTGTCCGAGGCGAGCCAGGCGATGCCGTTGTCCGCGAGGGCCGGGCCCAGGTTCGGGTTGTCCTCGGGCTGCTGCGGGGTCACCTTCAGGCCCGAGTGCTCACCGGTCACCAACTCGTCCTTCTCGAGCGGGAGTCCGGCGGTCTCGCCCCAGACGCGGTTGGTGGCGATCTCGTCGGCGATCTCGTTCCGGCTCACCCACTGGGTGCTGCCGTCGGAGTCGGTCGCGCACTTCCACGGGACGACGCTGACGTCCTGCCGGCAGCCGAGGAAGGCGTGGGTGTAGGTGTGGTTGATCCAGCGGAACCGGTCCCGGTCGGCGATCAGCTTGTCGGCGAGCGGGTCGGCTCCGTCGTTGTCCTGGCGGTGGTCGACGCTGCCGGAACCGTTGTAGGCCAGGTCGAGCGTGAAGTCCCGGCTGTCCTGCCAGGCGGTGGCGTGGTCGACGTCGGCCGGGACCATGCGGATCGGGTTCGGTGTGCCCTCGCCCGGCGGGCAGTCCACGTCGCCGGGCGTGCAGTTGAGTTCGGTGTCCCAGCGGTCGTCGGCGGCGAAGACGTCGTCGACGTGCACGGCGAAGTAGTTGCGGTCGGCGCCGAGGTGGACCCCGTCGGTCATCCACTCCACGATGCCCCGGGCCAGCAGCCGGAACTGCCGCTGGTGCTGGTTGTAGACGAAGGTGACGACGAGTTCGCGCCGCCCGTCGTGCCGGTACTCGCCCACCAGGGAGCCCTTCGTGGGCCGACCGGGTATGGACGCCTGGACGTAGGGCACGAAGTCGGCGCCCGGCGCGGGTGTCGAGAGGTAGGCGTAGGACTCGCCCACGGTGGGGGAGTTGTCCTCGAAGGGGACGGCGCCGTCCAGGTAGCCGAAGGGGCCGGCCAGTCCGGCCGGCGTCACCTCCGCGCGGACGCCGTCGACGCTGCCGGCGTACCCGGTGCCGACGGCGGGCTGGAGTCCGACCTCGGGGCGCGCGTAGGTGTAGGCGTCGACCTGGGGGATCGCGTACGTCCGCTCGTAGGACGCGAGGGCGGCCATCTCCGCGGAGTCCGCCGGGAACGGGTTGTCATTGGGCAGGACGACGGCCTGGAACCTGGCCCGCGGCCGTCCGTCCACGGTGTCCGCCAGGAAGCCGGCGTCGATCACGGGCCGGCCGGCGTCCTCGAGATCGACCTCCGTGTACGGCGTACCCGCGGTCTCCAACTCGGCGGCGATGGCGTCGGTGGCCGGGCCTCCGTCGCTCACGACCAGCACGCGCAGGTCGATGCGCGGGGCCGGTGCGTCGGCGTGGACCGGCCCGGCCGGTAGGCCGAGCGACGCGATCAGCGCGCCCGCTGCGAGCACCGTAGTGCGAATGGTCCGCTTCATGCGGTGAGATTCCCTCCCCCGGACAGGGGTGGGCACGCTCCTGCCGGAGCCGTGCCCACCCCGTGACCACGCCGTCGCCCCCCTGAGACGCCGGTCGTCGACGTTTCCGTCGCGTCACATAGTGAGGCTCGTGTGGAGCTTTCGTGTGCCTGCTGCGGAACTTGACGGAAAAGCGCATGTGTCCATTTGCCCGGAAGGGGCGTGGCCGTGAGCGGCCGGCGCACGCCCGACTCCGCACGTCGGACTGCCCCGTCAGGCCTGTGTGCTGCTGCGAGCCGGAAAGCGGCGGGCGCGGAATCCCGGCCTCCGTCGAGCCTGGGTGTCAATGGTCTCGACCGGTGCGCCGACCGGACGCGGAGCGAGATCAGGTCAACCGCGATGGTGCTCGCGCCGACGGCGGCCGGTCCGTCGCGGGCCGGCCGCCGTCGGCGTTCAGTGCGTTCCGTGCGTTCCGTGCGCTCGGTGCGCTCGGTGTGCTCGGTGCGCGCCGAGTAGTGGGGTCAGGAGCACAGGACGCGGGTCTCCGGGGTGTGGACCGGGCCGCCGTTGACGCTCGTGCCGTCGCTGAACTCGGCGTAGTAGTACGAGTAGAAGCCGATGTTGCCGTTGCAGCCGGAGTCGGCGGCGATCTGCAGGGTCAGGGTGACGGTGCGGCTCTGGCCGGGCGGGATGGTGGCTCCGTAGTTGGTGCCGAGGTTCGCCGGCCCGGTCCCGGTGCACGGAACGGCGCCGGCCTCCGAGGCCAGGCTGCATCCGGTGAAGCCGTACTTGAGATCGGGTCGCTGTGTGGTCAGCCAGGTCGGGTCGATCGTCTGGTAGACGAACCAGATGTCGTACGTCCTGTTGTTCTTGATGGTCATCGACAGGTTCACCGTCCCGCCCGGCTGAGTGGTCGCCGCGTCGGTGGCGAACGTCAGCTCGGCCGGGGCGGGGTCGGCGGCGCTCGCGGAGGGTGCCAGGCCGAACAGGGCGAGGGCGAGGGCGATGATCGTGGCGAGGCCGAGGCGTCTCGTTCGTGTGGATCGCATGGCCCGGGAGACTAGGCACGGCCCCGGCGCACCGTCTGTACCGCCGGGAACACGCAGGACCACACTCGGCCGGAAGTGTGTGTCCCGTGAAGGGCCTGTGACGGCCTCGTCACAACCGGTGGGGGCCGGTGTTCGCGCACGGCAGCGCCCGGGTCCGGCCCGGGGTTCGCGCGGGCCGGTCCTCCCGCCGTACCCCCGGTGGCAATGGCGGATTCCGGGTGCCTGCCGAGCGTGCGCCCGCGTGTCCGGGAGAGGTGTCCCCGGGCAAGCGGGCCGGCGGCCCGCCGGTCGGTCACGGGGGCTGCGTGCCCTCGGGCGGAACGGTGCTCGTCCCCGGCATGGGTGCACCGGTGTGGGTGCACCGGTGTGGTCCGCGACCTGGCGGTACAGGCCTGTGCCCCCGAGGAGGGGCACCGCCTCGGCGAGAGCCTTACTCCCGTGTGAAGACTCCCGCTCGCGCCGCCGCGACCGCGGCTTCCGCGGCGCGGTCCGCCGCCGCCTCGTCCAAGGGCTCGTCGGTGGTCAGCAGGCGGTAGTAGAGGGGGGCGGAGACGGCGCGGATCACCTCGCGCGTGTCGGTGCCCTCGGGCAGTTCGCCGCGTTCGACGGCCTGGCGGGCGCAGGGCTCCCACTCCGTGACGCGCACGTCGTAGAACCGGCGGAGCGCGGCGGCCGCCTCCCGGTCGCAGGTCGCGGCGGCGATCACCGCCCGGAAGAGCGCTCCCTGGCGCGGGTCGGCCAGCGTGCGCTGCACCAGTCGGGCGTTCGCGCGCAGGTCGCCGAGGAGCGTGCCGGTCTCGGTGCGGGGGAGCGACTGCTCGGCCATGTCCGTGAGCAGATCGGCGACCAGGTTGGCCGGGGTTCCCCAGCGCCGGTACACGGTGGTCTTCCCGGCTTCGGCGCGGCGGGCCACGTCCGCGAGGTCCAGGCCGGCCAGGCCGTGCTCGGCGAGGACGTCGCCGGCGGCCCGGAGTACGGCGGTCCGTACCCGGGCGGTGCGGCCGCCCGGACGGACGGTGCCGGGGCCCACGCCTTCAGATGTCATAACGGTACTCCGGTTCCATTAGTGGCTGGGTTGCTGTTAGCCTGTGGACATCTTAACGGAACGTGAGTCCCGTTAATGAGTGCCGCTCCGTGCGCGTCGCACACCCACCTCGACGGGACGGACGGCCGGACGAAGGGATGCGGTTGTGGAATTCAGGAGACTGGGCGCCTCCGGGCTCATGGTCCCGGCACTGAGCTTCGGCGCGGGGACCTTCGGCGGGCGGGGAGAGCTCTTCGGCGCCTGGGGCAGTACGGACGAGGCGGAGGCGCGTCGCCTGGTCGACATCTGCCTGGAGGCGGGAGTGACCATGTTCGACACCGCCGACGTCTACTCCGGTGGCGCGTCGGAGGAGGTGCTCGGCGCAGCCGTGAAGGGGCGGCGCGACCAAGTGATCATCTCCACCAAGGCCGGGCTGCCGACGGGCGACGGGCCGGCGGACGCGGGGACCTCGCGGGCGCGTCTGATCACCGCTGTCGACCAGGCCCTGCGCCGGCTCGGCACGGACTACATCGACCTCTTCCAACTGCACGCCTTCGACGCCGGAACCCCCGTCCAGGAGGTGCTCTCCACGCTCGACGACCTCGTACGGGCCGGAAAGATCCGCTACACCGGGGTTTCCAACTTCAGCGGGTGGCAACTGATGAAGTCGCTGGCCGACGCGGAGGCCCACGGACACCGGCGCTACGCGGCGCACCAGGTCTACTACTCCCTCGTCGGCCGTGACTACGAGTGGGAGCTCATGCCGCTGGCCCTCGACCAGGGTGTCGGAGCGGTCGTGTGGAGCCCGCTGGGGTGGGGCCGGCTCACCGGCCAAATCCGCCGCGGCCGGCCGCTCCCGGCCGGCAGCCGACTGCACGCCACGGCGGACTACGGCCCGCCCGTGGCCGACGAGCTGCTGTTCCGGGTGGTCGACACCCTGGACGCCATCGCGGCGGAGACGGGCCGGAGCGTGCCTCAGATCGCGATCAACTGGCTGCTGCGGCGCCCGACCGTCTCCTCGGTCATCATCGGCGCCCGCAACGAGGAGCAGCTACGGCAGAACCTCGGCGCCGTCGGCTGGAAACTGACCGAGGACCAGGTGGCCAGGCTCGACGCCGCGAGCGCCACGACGGCTCCCTACCCCTACTTCCCCTACGAGCGCCAGGAGGGCTTCGCCCGTCTCAATCCCCACCCCTTGCGGCGCGTGGGCGTCTGCCAGGACTGACCCGCGTGTTCCGGCGGTGCGGCAACGGCATTGTCAGTGCCGTGGACGAGAATGCGGGCAAGCGAGATCAACACCGGCCGGAGCGGGTAGGCGGTCTCGAGTCCCCTGTCCCGAAAGGTCACAGCCGATGCCGCTTACCGTCGTCCACGCGCAGAACGCCGAATCCCGCGCGACCGGTGGTCGCGGGCCCCGCCCGTGCGGTCCGCTCAGCCCTGCCGAGGCCGACGTCCTGCGGATCGTCGCCGACGCCCGCACCCCGGTGTTCGTCACCGTGCGCGAGGGCGGCCGGCGCAGATACAGCTACTGGCGACCGCTGGACTCGGCCACCGGCAGGGGCGGCTGCTACGCGGCGCTGCCCACCGCCGAGTGCGACAAGCTGCACGCCGCCGGCCGGATCGCACTGGGCGAGCCGCTGATCGACCCGGCCAGGACCACCTACCGGGTCACCGCCGCCCGGACCCCGACCGGGCCCCTGCGCGCCGTGCGGGGCCGGGCGCACGCGGCGTGAGCACGCAGACGGGAGAGCTACTTTGACGCCGGAGGGTGAGGAGACGGGGATGGCGAAGGGCCACGACGCCGGTGGCGACACCCCTGAGGAAGATCTTCTCGAGGGCCTGCGGATCGACGAGCGCAGGCCGGAGAAGCCCATCCTGCTCAACGCGGAGGGCAGGCCCATCGACACCTGGCGGGAGAACCATCCGTACGACCGTAAGGTACGCAGGGCGGAGTACGAGAGACAGAAGCGGGTCCTGCAGATCGAGCTGCTCAAGATGCAGCGCTGGGCCAAGGAGACCGGACAGCGGATCGTCGTCCTGTGCGAGGGCCGCGACGCGGCCGGCAAGGGCGGCACCATCCAGCGCTTCACCGAGCGCCTGAACCCCCGCGGCGCCCGTGTGGTCGCACTGGACAAGCCGACCGAGAGGGAGGCGGGACAGTGGTACTTCCAGCGCTACGTGGCTCACCTGCCCGCCCGCGGCGAAATCGTCTTCTTCGACCGCTCCTGGTACAACCGGGCGGGCGTCGAGCGCGTGATGGGCTTTTGCACGGAGCCCGAGTACCGCCAGTTCCTCCAGCAGGCGCCGCAGTTCGAACGCCTGCTCACCGACGACGGCATCCTGCTGGTGAAGTTCTGGTTCTCCGTCTCCCGGGCCGAGCAGCGGACCCGTTTCGCGATCCGCCAGGTCGACCCGGTCCGCCGCTGGAAACTCTCGCCGACGGACCTCTCCTCCCTGGACCGCTGGGACGACTACACCGCGGCCAAGGTCGACATGTTCCGGGCCACCGACACGTCGCACGCGCCCTGGACGGTGGTCAAGAACAACGACAAGCGCCGGGGCCGGCTGGAGGCCATCCGCAGCCTGCTGGACCGCTGCGACTATCCGACGAAGGACGACAAGGCCGTGGGCAGTCCCGATCCGCTGATCGTGGGCGCCGCCGACACCCTGCTCGAAGCCGGTGAGGAACCCGTCGACCTCTCGCCGACACCGCTGGCCGGACACGGTGACGGGCCGGGGACCCACCCGGACCGGGTGAACTGACCCCGGCCGTCCGCCCGGCAGACCCGGGTGGCGCCCGCGCCGGCGCGGGCCGCGGGGCGGATCAGTGTTTCAGGGCCGCCCGCAGCGCGGGATCCGCCGCCGCCCGCCACACCGACGGGAGTTCCTCCTGCCGGGCGCGGGCACCCGCCCGTTCCTGACCGTGGAGCAGGCCCCAGGTGAACGCGGTCTCCCCCGCCCCGTGGGCCGCCACCGCCAGCTTGCGCAGGGTGTCCTGGGCCACGACGGCGTCCTGGTGCTCGCCGAGCAGCTTCTGCACCGCCTTGGCACGCTTGCCGAGGCGGGCGACGGGCTTGCCGAGCGCCGGGCGCGCCACCTCGGCCGCGTAGCGGACCTTCTTGGCCGCCTTGCGCGCCTGGTGCAGCGCCGCGTCCCGGGACTGCCCGGGAGGCTGCTCCAGCGCGTGGTCCATGCGCCCGGCGAGGCGGTCGTACTCCTTGAGGACCGCCTTGGCCATGACCCGGGCCGGTTTGCCCGCCGCCCTGGCGCGCAGCGGCGGCCGCCGGACCAAATCGTCCAGCGCGTCCAGGAGGCGCAGGTAGCGGGGCGAGGCCAGGGCCTCCCGGGTACGCGTCCGGCTCTCGTCTCCGCGCGACACGTCCCACACCCGCAGCCGGGCGGCGACCGGGCCGAGCACCAGGTCGTCGGGCAGTTCGTCGACCGCGCCGCCGAGCCGTTCGCGCAACACCTCCTGGTCCCGCTCGACACCCAGCTCACCCGCCAGCCACTGGAGTTCGGCGCGCAGCGGATCGGTGGCCCGCCGGTCGAGCACCGACCGGTACGAGCGCAGGCAGCTACGCAGGCGCCGGCAAGTGACACGCATCCTGTGCACCCCGTCGGGCCGGTCCCGGCGGACCGCGGGATCCAGCGCCGCCAGGATGCCGGCCTGCTCGCGCACGTACGCCAGCACGTAGGCGCCCGGAGACCCGGGCACCACCTCACCGGGGGCCCGGCGGGACGCCCCCGCCTTGGCCGCGGCGCCGGTGTCCCGCAGCGCCCGGGCGAGTTTGGAGGGGCTGTGAGACCGGGCGATCCCCTTCTTGCGCAGTTTCCGTTCCAGGGTGTCCAGCAGCCCGGCGGGCGCCCCGTCGGCGAGTTCGACCTCCAGCTCGCTCCACTCGGCACGGCCACCGCCGGTCAGCAGCGACTCGGCGCGCACCGCGTCGAGACTCAGCTCGGCGAGTACCGTGCCCTCGGCGTCGCGGAGGTGCCGCACGGAGCGGGTGGACCTGATCCGAACGACGGGGCGCAGCTCCGCGCCCCGCGTGCGGGACAGGACGAGCTCGCGCAGCGCCTGCGGTACGTCGTCCGACAGGGCGGCCCGCACCTCCTCGCGGCTGTCCCCGGAGAGCGGCAGCTTCAGATGCCACCCGGCGTCCGAGCCGCCCGTCCGGCGGCGCAGGGTGACCGACGTGCCTGCCAGCCGCAGATCCACGGTGTCGTGGTACACCGCGTCCAGCTCCTCGGGCCCGGCCTCGGTCACCGAGGCGACGGGACCGACGCCGGTGAGGTCCGGCAGATCTTCGGCGCCGGGGGAGGAGGGCTCGTACTTTCGCTCTGTCTCACGCTTCGACTGGGTCATGATGTGTCCTTCGACGCGATCCGGCGGATCAAACGCGAGCTGCGGTGCGTAATGCCACGATAGGAGAAGCCGCCGCGGCACCGGCCCCACAGGGAGATCGCATGTCCGAGAGCCCGACGAGCATCGTGGCAGCGGCGTTCCGGTACTACCGGGCGCAGGACCGGGACGCGGTGACCGCTCTGTACGCCGACGACTTCTCCTTCACCAGCCCGCAGGACGACCACATCGGCGAAGCGGCGTTCTTCGAGCGGTGCTTGTCGACCGCCGGCCGGCCGCGGGAGCAGCGGTTGCCGCACGTCACCCCGGCGGACGGGGAGCTCGTCCTCGCCGGACCCACGGATGCGGACATGCGCCGCCGCTTCTAGCCGCCGGCGACGAGCCAGGGCCGGGGATCGGTGTAGTACCCGTCGAGGACGACTTCGAAGTGCAGGTGGGGGCCGGTGGACAGCCCGGTGGAGCCGACCCGCCCGATCGGGGTGCCGGCCTCCACGGTCTGTCCCGCGACGGCCTCCAGGGACGACAGGTGACTGTAGGTGGTCTCCAGCCGTTTGCCCTCGATCGTCCCGTGGTCGATCACCACGCGGTTGCCGTACGCGGTGGTCGGCGCGGCGAACACGACGCGGCCCCGCCGCGCGGCGACGACCCGCGCGCCCTGGGGCGCGGCGAAGTCCACGCCGGTGTGGAGCTTGGTCACCCCGGTCAGCGGGTGCTCCCGCGAGCCGTAGGGCGAGGTGATGGTGAGCGGGCTCACCGGAGCGGTCAGGAGAGCGCCGGCCGCCCCGCCCGTGCCGACGGAGTCGGCTCGGTCGAGTGCCTCGTAACGCGGGAGCAGGGCCTCGACCTCGGCGAGGTAGGTCTCGGCCGTCGGAGGTACGCGCCCCGACTCCGTCACGGCGTCCGTTCCCGAGGAGTACGCGGCGAGGGTCAGGTCCACCAGGTCCCCGTTGACCCGGCCTTCGGTGCGCAGGTCGGTCACCTCCTCGGCCAGGGAGCAGTCCTGTCGGCCGAGCGCCATGATGGCGTCCGCCGGATCACGGGGCGAGGAGCGCCCGTTGCCGTCGTCGTCCCTGCCCCAGGTCCGCCACTCGGTGTCGGTGAAGGCCGCTATGCCCTTCTGGCCGGAGAGCTCGTCCGTGTCGTCGCTCCAGCCGGAGAGCTGGTCGATCTGAGCCGCGAGTAGGGACGGTTCGAGGAGCGTGCAGGCCGAGGCGGCCTTGCGCAGCCACGGGATGTAGGAGGGGTCGATGTCGACCGCCGCGGCCTGGTCCGTGTCGGATTCCTCGGGCCACGGGGACGGCAGGCCGCCCGTCAGCGCGAGGAACGCGGCCACGCCGGTGACGGTCACCAGACCCGGTAGCAGCAGCAGCGTGACGGGGCCGGGACCGCGGCGCTTCCGCTTGCCGGCCCCCTCCGTCCGGCCCGGCTGTTCCGGCTGACCGGGCGCTTCCGGCTGACCGGGCTGTGCTGACCGCTGGGGCCGTTCCGACCGCTCCGGCTGTAGCCCGTCCGTGTCTTGAACCGCCTCCGCCGTGGTCAGCCGCTCGTCGTTCACCTGGGCGCTCGCCGGGACCTGATGCTCACGAAGCCGAACGTAACGCCCCGTTCCGCAGACGTCAGGAGACCTGGAGGCAGCAGGGGCTGCCCGAACGGGCAGAGCACCGGCGCCCGCCGGACGCGGTATCCCGCACACGAAGGTCATGTCCCGCTCCGAGGCCGCCGTCCCGCTGGACCGCACCGGCCGCCCCACCCGGGCCGCCCGGCGCCTGACCGTGTTCCGTCCGCCCGAACCCGCCGCCACCGCACGGCAGCTCACCGACGAAGTGGCCAACTGGCCCCTGATGCCGGTCCACGTCCTGGCCCGCGGCGAAGTGGCCCGCGCCCACGCACCGCTGCACGGAGTCGTCGCGCCGCAGCAGCTACGGCTCTGCCGGCTGCTGCGGGACACGGCGCACTGGCTGACCCCAGTCGGGCACTGGAACAGGACGTGCCCGCCGCCGACTTCGCCCGGTACACCGCCGCCACCGCCGCCCGGGACGGCGAGGTGCGCACGGCCCGCCCGCGAGAGCCGGCAGTGGAGCCGGGAGCTGAGCGCCGAGGCGGTCGGCCGTTGGGCGGTCCGGGTGCCGCGACGGCTGCACGAACAGATCGCGGAGCTGCCGGCGGCGGACCGCCCGGGCTGAAGCGCGACCGATCACCAGGGCGGTGCGGGGCGGACGGCGAGCACGGCGATGTCGTCCGCGCTGTCGGCGCCCAGGCCGATCAGCAGTTCGTCGCAGAACGTGTCGAGCGGCTCGCGCGCCAGATCGGCGGCGTGCCGGCGCAGCCGCTCCAGGGCGTCGTCGAGGGGTTCGTCCCGGCGTTCGATGAGCCCGTCGGTGTACAGCAGCAGCGTCGAGTGGGCCGGCAGCACGTGGACGGCGGTGGACCGGGGCGCGTGGGGGTCCATACCGAGGAGCAGACCCGCCCCGTCCTCGAGGTAGCGGGTCTCGCCCTCCCGGGTGGTCAGCAGGGGCGGGGGGTGACCGGCGGAGGAGTGCTTCAGCTCCCACGGGCCCTGGGCGGAGCCCTTGACCACCCCGTAGACACAGGTGGCGGTGGCCTCCTGGTGGAGACTGTGATTCGCCAGGTCCAGGCGGTGCAGCACCTCCGCGGGCGGCTCCTGGCGGTCCACGGCGATGCCGCGCAGCATGCTGCGGAGCTGACTCATGGCGATGGCCGCGTCGAGGTTGTGTCCAGTGACGTCACCGATGACGACGGCGGTGTCCCCCTGGGGCAGGACGAAGCTGTCGTACCAGTCACCGCCGACCTGCGCGGTGGCCGAGGAGGCGGCGTAGCGGGCGGCGAGCTGAAGACCCACGACCTCCGGCAGTACCGGCAGCAGGGAGCGCTGGAGCCGTTCGGCGATGGAACGGGTGTCCTGGTACAGACGGGCGTTGTCCACTCCCAGCGCCAGGCCGTGGACCAGGTCGTCGACCAGGGCGAGGTCCTCCTCGGTGAACGGCCGCCCGCCGGGCGCACGGGCCAGGGTCAGCGCGCCGAAGATCTCGCGGCGGGCCCGCAGCGGAGCGACGACGGCACTGCCCGCCCCGAGCCCCCGGAACAGCTCGAGATAGTTCCGGTCCAGCGCGCTCTCGGCCTGGCCCGGTGGCGGGGCGTCGGTGAGCAGCAGCGGCCCCGCACCGCGCAGCACACGGGCCAGCGGTCCGCGTGATTCCTCGGAGACGACCGGCAGCCTGACCTCGAACGTGTCGGGGCGCCGGTCCCTCGGATCGCGGTGGACGACACAGACCCGGTCCACCTGGGCGTGCTCGGCGAACAGGTCGACCGCGCACCAGTCGGCCAGCCGCCGCGTCAGCAGCCGGCCGGCGCGCCGCAGCCCGTCGTCCAGGTCCAGGGTGTTGTTGAGCTCCGCTCCCAGATCGGCCAGGAGTGACAGCCGGTCCAGCGCCGACATGCGGCGTGCGCCACCGCTCGGACTCCCGCCGCGGTCCGGGGCGGCCGATGGCCGGCCCCCGCCCGGCTCCGGTTCCGCCGACTGCGCACTTCCGCCGGGAACCCTCGGCACGTCGAGGGGCGTGGTGGCCCGCGGACTGAGCTGGGCGACGAAGACCGTACGGCCGTCGGCGGTCTCCTGGGTCTGGATGTACAGCCTGACCGGGATCAGCCCGCCGTCCCGGTGCAGCGCGGGAAGGGGCACGGAGCGGCCCACGATGCGGGTGCGACCGGTGAGCAGCATCGAGGCGAACGCCGTCGTGTGCCGCCGGCGCAGGTGCTCGGGGATGAGTGTGGTGAGCTTGCGTCCGACGAGGTCGTCCGGTGCCCAGCCCAGCAGGTCCGCCGCCGGTCCGTTCGTCGCGATGATCCGGTTGTTCTCGTCGGCCGCGATGGTCGGGACCCTGCTGCCCCGTACCTGGCCGGCGTCCCACGGTACGACCTCGGCCGCGCCGGTCTCCGGCTCGCGGGGCACCACCGTCCACGCGGTGGGGTGGCCCCCGGCGAGCTGTCCCGCGATCTGGTCGAAGAGCCATGCCTGGAAGGCGCGCCCGCGAGGCAGTGCCGGCAGCGTGAGCAGCCGTTCCTCCCCGGCCTCGTCCTCGGCGAGGTCCAGGACGCGGCGCAGGGCCCGCACCGAGGGCGCGGCGTCGGCCGGCAGCGGCAGGCGCAGGGTGCGCAGGTCCGGGTCGGGGAGCGGTTCCCGGAGCGCGGTCGTCACGCGGGCGCTGATCAGGTTGTTGATGTCGCCGGCGGCGGCCAGCTCCTCGGGCGACACACCGAGGGGCTCGCCGGTGGACGCGGCGAGGGTCAGTTCGCGCAGCACCGCGTGCCGGTGCTGCCGACACGCCGACTCCAGGGCGCTCGGTACGTCGACGAGCGTCACCGTCCGTTCGCAGGGGCACGGAGGCACGGCGGATTCCCACCCCGGCGACGGCGACGGCGACGGCGGTGGCGGGCCTTCGGGCCACAGTTCGAACCAGACCGCCTTGCGCTCGTCGTCGGCCTCCACCCCGTGTCGCGAGGCCAGCTTCTCCAGCAGGGCCAGACCCTGTCCCGTACCGGCGTACGGCGGCCAGTGCCGCGGTACGAGCGCACGGCCGGGCCGGCCGTCACCGACCCGTACGCGCACCCGGCCGTCGGGGCGTGACACCGCCACCTCGACCTCGGTGCGCGCGTGCAGCACCGCGTTGGTGACCAGCTCGCCGACCAGAAGTTCGGCGGTGTCCACCAGGTCCGGGACGACGTCGTCCAACGCGGCCCGTACGAACCGCCGAGCCGACGCGGCGCTCACCGGAGTCTCGGGAAAACGCCGTGACACCGCCGCCGGCGGATCGAGGTAGACCATGTCCTCAGTGTGCGCCCCGCACGGCCGGCCTCACAGCGCGCCATGCGCGTGTGCCCTGTTCGGGACGCCAGGGCTGTCCGCCGGCCGGGTGAGGTCTCCGGGTGGTGCGGGGGGCGGCCGGGGCTGGCAGGCGGGGGATTACTCCGATAGCTTGCTCGTGCGGCCCCGCGTTCTCCCCCGTACGCGGGGCCGCACCAGTGCGCACCGCCCCGGCCGGCCGGCGCCGGACCCGGCCCGGACGGGGGCACGCCCCGATCGTGACCACCGAGCCGCCGCGGCGGGCCCGGCCCGCGGCCCGGACGACGCGGTGGGTGCGCGGGTGGCACCCCAGGCCAATCGGGACGCGTCGTCTGCCGGCCATCCGGGAACGATGGAAGCGAGCCGGGCGGGAGCCGTGATCACCGGGCCGGCGCGGGGCTGGTAGCGTCGCGTGGTCGCGAGGGCGGCGCGAGAGAGGTGTCGGTGCGTGGGTGAGCGGCAGGACCGTGAGTGGGTGGCGATGACGCCGGGCGATTTCGACCGGGACGCCCCACTGGTCCTCAACGTGGCCACGGGACCCACGACCGTCCCGGCCGAGCCGGACGAATACGGCACGGCCCCCCTGTTCGGGGACACGGCGCCCGCATCGAGCACCCCGCGCCGCAACCGGCGGGGACGGCCCTCGTCCGCCCAGGAGCGGCTGTTCTGACCGTCCCCGCCGGGGCTCAGGACGCGGGGACCTCGTCCACGAAGTCCGTGCCGGCCGCACGGTACCCGGTGACCTTCGCGGCGACCTCAGCCGGGCTCAGCACCTGGTCCTTGACGTGCAGGACGTAGTCGACCTGCTGGTCGTAGGCGCGCGGGGTCGTCGACGTCTGGCCGTTGAGGTCGATCAGCCACTGGTTGAAGTTGATCGACATCGGCCGCTCGGGCAGGTAGCGGGCGTCATGCGTGCCGAAGTGCTGCCCGTCCACGTAGTACGTGATGGCGCTGTCGTCGATGGTGACGACGAGGTCGTGCCAGCCCGCGTAGCTCCGGCGCTGCTCCGAGTGCTGGTTGACGGCCTGCCAGGGCTCGGGGTCGTAGGTCTCCCAGGAGGTCGTGTACAGGATGTTCGACGGCTCGCCCCAACCTCCGTTCGGCAGGTACTCGAAGTCGTACTCGGCGTAGTCGTCGGCCATCGGGGCCTTGAGGTCGTTGATGGTGAAGAACGTCTGCACCAGGTGGTCCCCGTCGGGCCCCGACCGTGGGGCGTCGGAGAACCTCACGCGCGCCGCGTAGGTGCCGTTCTTGAACTTCATCGCCTTGGTGAGTACCTCGGTGTGCGTGGTGGACGCACCGGTGCCCGCCGTGGACGTCTCCAGGTTCATCACCGAGTTGCCGTCGGCGGCGACGAAGGTGACCTTGGACGGGTCCCAGGTGGCGCCGGGGACTCCGGGCCCGCCGGAGTTGGAGCGCACGCTCCAGCCGTGCGCGGAGATGTCGGGGTCCGTGTGCGAGCTGTACTCGAAGTCGTCGAACAGTGACTGTCCGCCGCCGGGCGGGTCCGTCGGGTCGGGCGGATCGGTCGGGTCCGTGGGGTCGTTGCCCTCGGGAGCCGCGCCCCACACGGTGGCGCCGTCGAGCTGGGCGGTGACCTTGTCCCAGTCGGCGTACGCGGTCTGGGCGCCGTCGAACGAGTAGTCGTCGCTCTGCCGGACCGTCTGCCAGTTGGTCTGGTGGAAGCGGAGCTGCATGTCACCGGTGTCCGCGCCGGGGGCCAGGGTCCCGGCCGCCGGGGTGAAACCGATCTCCAGGTAGCGGTCGGCCGTCGAGGTGGGGTTGCTCAGCGTGCCGAACGCGCCGGTGACGGCGGAACAGCCGCGCACCGCCCAGGAACAGGCGAAGCGGTAGGAGGCGTTCGGCGCGTCCGCCTTGAAGTAGTAGCGGATCTTCACCTGGCTGAGCTGCACGGCGGAGGTGCCGGTGTTGCGGACCTTGAGCCAGGGTTCCGTCTGGTCGGCGGTGGCTCCGCTCGCGCTGGTGCGGTACTGGACGGTGAGACCGTCGGCCGTGGCGGCGGCCTGGGCGGGCAGGGCGGTCAGGGCACCGCCGCCCAGGAGGGCCGCCAGGGCGAGCGCCAGGCGGGCGCGGCCGACGGTGGGGCGGGTTCTCATCCGGGATCCTTTCGGTATGGCTCCCGCCTGCGCGGAAGCACGGTCGGGTGGTGCGTGGAGTGGGGGGATACGACGGTGAACCGGCCCGGCACCGGGTGCTCAGCGCAGACCGCCGACCCGGGGCGGCACGGGTACGGTGGCCGGCGGGTCGGCGTGCGGGACGTTCAGGGCGTCCAGCCGGGCCCGGTGTCCGGCCAGCCGGGCGGCGAAGTCCCGCCAGCCCGACGTGCCGTCCCAGACCCGCTCGGCGAGCGCGCACAGCCGGGGGTACGTGAGGTACTCGATGTGCGCGGGCGTCCGGACGAACTCCGTCCACAACTGGCCCTGGGCGCCGAGTACTCGGGACGCGGCCGCCGGGTCCCGCGTCGGCGGTGCGAGGTCGACGCCGTACACCGCACGCAGGTCGACGACCGCGCCGGGCTGGGCGGGCGGTTCCTGCGGGCCGTGGCCGCGCGCGTAGTCGAAGTAGGTGGCGCGGTGGTCGGTGTGCACGACCTGGTGCCCGCGCTCCGCCGCCGCGTGGCCGTGCCCGGGTTCGCGCCAGCTCATCACCGTGCAGTCGAGCGGGAGGGTGACACCGTTCTCGGCCCAGACGACCGGCCGGCGCCCCGCGCGCACGAGGTGCTCGGCCATGCGGGCGATGAACCACGGATGCAGCGCGCGGGGCCCCGGCAGCCCTTCACGGGCGGCGCGGGCCCGAGCCGCCGGGCTGCGCTCCCATTCCGCGGTGGGGCATTCGTCACCGCCGATGTGGACGTACGGCGAGGGGAACACGTCCATCACCTCGTCAAGGACGGTGCGGAAGAAGTCCAGTACGTGGTCGTCGGTGCCGAGGACGTTCTCGCACACGCCCCAGCGCGTCCACACGTCCAGGCGGCGCGCGGGGTCGGTGCCCAACTCCGGGTGGGCGGCCAGGGCGGCGCGGACGTGGCCGGGCACACCGGTCTCCGGGAGCACGCTCACCCCGCGTTCGGCCGCGTACGCGACCAGTTCGCGCAGTTCCGCCCGGGTGTACGCGCCGACGTGCGGCACGCCGTCGAACCGGTCGCTGCCGGCCGGGCCGGCCATCGACTCCGGCCGCCGGCCGCCGACCTCGGTGAGCCGCGGGTAGGCGGCCACCGGCATCCGCCAGCCCTGGTCGTCGGTGAGATGGAGGTGGAAGACGTTCAGCTTGTGCAGTGCCAGCAGGTCGACGTAGCGCCGCAGGTACGACACCGGCTGGAAATGCCGGGCCACGTCGAGCATGGAGCCGCGCCAGGCATGACGGGGTACGTCGGTGATCTCCACGGCGGGCAGCTCCCAGGGCACACCGCGCACCGGCCGTTCGGACAGGGCCTCGTAGGGCAGGAGCTGCCGCACCGTCTGCACTCCGCGCAGCAGTCCGGCCGGACGGGCGGCGCGCAGCAGGGCCCCCTTGGGGCTCACGGTCAGGCCGTAGCCCTCGTCGCCGAGGCCGGTCAGGGCGGGGTCGAGCGCGAGGACGAAGGCGCCGTCGGCGGCCGCCTGCAGCCGCAGTCCGGTGGCCGGGGCGAGGAGCGCGCGCAGCAGTTTCGCGGCCGCTTCGGCTCCCCGGGTGACCCGCAGCCGGGTGGTGCCGTCCAGCCGGAAGCGGCCGGAACGCGTCGAGACGCGGCGGGGGCGGGGCACGAGGGCCAGTTCGGGGCGTGGCAGGTCCACGGGGCGGCTCCGGTGGTCGGGGCGGTGCACGACGGGTGGGGGAACGACGTACGCGATCAGCCCTTGACGCCTCCCGAGGCCAGCCCCGCCGTCACATGGCGTTGCAGGGCCAGGAAGATGACCAGCGCGGGCAGGGCGAAGAGGGTGGAGGCCGCCATGGTGGCTCCCCAGTCGGTGCCGAAGGTCGACTGGAACGAGGAGAGCCAGACCGGGAGCGTGCGGCTGTCCTGCTGTTTGATGATGAGGAAGTTGGCGTACGTGAACTCGTTCCAGGCCGTGATGGAGCCGAACAGCGAGGTGGCCATGAGACCGGGCGCCAGCAGGGGGAAGGCGACCCTGCGGAAGGCGCCGGTCCGGGTGCAGCCGTCGACCTGTGCGGCCTCCTCCAGCTCCGGGGGGATGCCGGCGATGAAGCCGCGCAGCACGACCACCGTGAACGGCAGCGTGATCATGAAGTAGATCAGAGTGAGTGTCGGGAGCCGGTCGAGCATGCCGGTGTCGCGGGAGATGATGTAGATCGGGATGATCAGCGACTCCCAGGGCGCCATCTGCGCGATGAACACCGCCAGCATGAACTGCCGTCGCCCGCGCCACCGCATGCGGGCCACGGCGTAGGCGGCGCCGAGGGCGACCAGCAGGGCGAGCACCACCGCGCTCAGCGTGACCAGGACGCTGTTGCGCCAGAACAGCGCGAATCCGTCGGCTCCGACGGCCCGTCGGAAGTGGTCGAACGTCCAGGCGCGGGGGATCAGGCGGGGATCGTACGACTGGATGTCCGTGGACGGTTTGAACGCGGTCGTGACCATCCAGTACACCGGGAACAGGCAGATCACCACGGTGAACGCGGCGGCGGCGTTGAGCGGGAGGCGGCGCAGGGCCCGGCGTGCCGAGGGACGCGTGGTGCTCACGGCTGCTCACCCTCCTGACGGAACAGTTGACGTAAGTAGAGGACCAGGACGCCGCTCATCAGCAGGACCGTGAGCATCGAGGCCGCGGAGCCCAGGTCGTAGCGCTGGCCGGCCAGCGCGGTCTGCACGGCGTACACCGGCAGGATGGTGGTGGCCTCGCCCGGTCCGCCGCGGGTCATCACCCAGATCTGCACGAACGCCTTGAACGTCCAGATCACTTCGAGGGACAGGACCAGCATGAAGATCGGCCTGATCAGCGGGAACGTCACCGAGCGGAAGACCCGCACGCCGCCCGCGCCGTCCATCCGCGCCGACTCGTACAGTTCGGCCGGCACCGTGACCAGGGCCGAGTACAGCGTGATCGCGGCGAACGGCACGGACTGCCAGACGATCAGGACCACGACGATGGCGAACGCGCTGGTGCCGTGCGCGAACCAGGGACGGCCCTCGTACGAGGTGAGGCCGAGGCCGGTGAGGGTCTCGTTGACGATGCCGAACTCGGAGTGGAACAGCCACTGGAAGACGGTGGTCGCCGCCACCACGGGCACGGCCCACACCAGCACCAGGGAGCTGAGGACCACGGTCCTGGCCGTCCTGCCGAGCCGCTCGGTCATCAGCGCGACCAGCGTGGACAGGACCATGATCGCGACGACGCTGACGGTCATGAACACGAAGGTCCGGCGCACCACCTCCCAGAACCGCGGGTCGCCCAGCAGGGTTTGGTAGTTGCGCAGTCCGACGAAGTCGGCGTCGCCGAGGATCAGTTGGCGCAGCCGGAAGTCCTGGAAGGAGATGAGCACGGCGCGGGCCAGCGGATAGACCAGCAGGTAGAGCATGCCCAGCACGGCGGGCGCGATCAGCAGGTACGGCCACCGGGAGCCCGGGCCGGGCCGGCCGCGCCCGCCCGGACGCCCGGGGGCGGCACGCGACGGGCGGCTCACCCTGCGCGGCATGCTCCGTTCACGGACGGTCGACACGGCGCCTCCTGCCTCTCGGGGGTCGGGCCGGCTGCTGTCAGGAGTCGCTGTTGAGCGTCTCGGTGATCGTCCGGGACGCCTTGGCGGCCTCTGTCTTGGCGTCCCCACCGGTGAGTACGGCCGTCATGTACTCCTTGATCGGGTTCTTGGCCTCGACCGCCGCCCACTGGGGTGTGTTGGGGGTGGCGTGTCCGTTCGCGGCGCCGGCCGCCATGGCGGCGGTGCCGGGGTCGGCGGAGACGGCACCCGCGAGGGTGGTCTTGTTCGGCACGTAGCTCATGGCGACGGCGAGCTTCTTCTGCCAGGCGTCCCCGGTCAGTTCCCGGATGAAGGCGAACGCCTCCTCCTGGTGTCCGGCGACGGCCGGGACGACCAGGTCGGAACCGCCGGTGAAGACGGCACCCGGCCGGTCGGCGGTCTTGCCGGGGACGGGGAAGAAGCCCAGCTTCCCCTTGAGTTCGGGGTTCTTCTCCTCGATGACCTTGGCGCCGCCGGGGACGGCGATGATCTGGGCGATCTGGCCCTTCGCCATGACCTCCGCCTGCGGCGGCTGGGCCTCGTCCGAGTCCTTGGGGCCCTTGCCGAGGGCTTGGAGGCGCTGGTAGAAGTCCATGGCCCGCAGTGCCTCGGGACTGTCGAGGCCGCCCTTCCACTCGCCGCCGGACTCGACGGCGAGGTCGCCGCCCTCGTCCCAGACGAAGCCGGAGAGGACGTACCAGTTCTGCCCGGGCAGGTAGATGCCCTGGGTGCCGTCCTCGTCGAGCTTGCCGGTGGCGGCGATCCACTGGTCCCGGGTCTTGATCCCGGCGGCGTCCACACCCGCCTTCTCGAACAGGTCGGTGCGGTATATCACGACCCGGTTGGCGGCGTAGTACGGGATGCCGTACTGCTTGCCGTCGTACGACCCGGGTTCGGCGAGCCCCTCGAGCCAGTGGTCACCGCCGAGCTCGTCCACCCGGTCCGAGAAGTCGGCGAGACCGCCGCTCTGGGCGTACTGGGCGACCTGGGTGTTGCCCACCTCGATGACGTCGGGGGCGTCGTTGCTGGCCAGCGCCGCGGTGACCTTCTCGCCGATGCCCTCCCACTCCTGGATCTGTATCTTCAGGTCGATGTCCGGACGGGACTTCTCGAAGCCCGTCTCGAACTGCTTCTGGAAGTCGGCCGAGACGCTGTCGCGCATGAGCCACACGTCGAGGGCCGTCCTGCCGGCCTCGTCCGACGCGTCGCCGGACGAGGAGCAGGCGGCGAGCCCGGCGCTGAGCACCAGCGTGGAGAACAGGGCGAGCGAGCGGTACTTCACGGTTCACCTCTGGGAGCCGGATCTGTGAGAGCTGGGCTGTGAGAGCTGGGCTGGGGGGAGCTGCAAGGGACGGCGCGTCCGCACTTGACCAGTGAAGGGGTCGAGGGCTTACCAGTCGGCGTTGGTCGAAGGTGGCATGGACCAATGAGGGCGTCAACCCCTCGCGTAGGAGCGGGATTTCGGCCCGACGGGTCGGTGGGTGGCTGGTTGGCGACCCATGTGGACAGGTAAACTCGGTTGACCAGCAGACCAGTTACGGGAGTACTGCATGGAGATCGACGCCGCCGCCTCCGGTGCGGTGCTCAAACGCGAGCGTGTACGCGACGCCATCCTGGAGCTCATCGAGGAACGGAGCCCGGGGGACCCGATCCCCTCCGAGCGCGCCCTGTGTGCCGAACTCGGGGTGTCCCGCCCCACTCTGCGTGCCGCGGTCGACGAACTGGTGCTCGCCGGGCTGCTGGTGCGCGAGCACGGCCGGGGCATGTTCGTCGCCGCCGAGAAGATCACCCAGGAACTGGTCTCCGGCCGGCGGGCCTTCAGTCTTCCGCCGGCCGCGGGCGCCTGGACCAGCAGGATCCTGGAGGTGCGTACCCTGCCCGCGGGCGCCCGCGTGGGCCGCAGGCTGCGCATGTCGCCGGCGGCGCAGATCCACTACGTGGCCCGGTTGCGGCTGGTCGACGGCTCGCCCATGGCCATCGAGTACCTGCACGTACCGGCCGACCTCGTCTCGGACCTGACCAGTGAGGAACTGGAGCAGGGTGACCTGTACGACCACCTGGGTGAGCGGCACGCCGTGCGGGTGAGTGAGGCCGTGCAGTCGATCGAGCCCACGGTGGTGACCCGCGCGGAGGCCGACCTGCTCGACGTGCCGGAGCTGTCCCCGGCGCTGCTCTTCGAGCGCCTGACCACCGACACGCGGGGCCGTCCGGTCGAGTACGTGCACTCCCTCTACCGCGGCGACCGCTACCGCATCGTCTCCCGGCTCACGCTCGGCCCGCGCGACCAGGCCCCGCCCTCGAGCGAGGGGCACCATCCGGGCATCCCGCCGGGTGACTTCACGAACGGGGACCCGGTCACGCTCTCGACGCGCGGGGTCGTGCAGGACGGAATGTAGCGGCCTTCCGGTGCGTGGAGTTGCTCGAAACGGCTTTGTATCGAGCACGTATTGACATGTAACGGCTGAGCACGCAGAGTCTTGCCCCGAAAGGCTCGAGCTGGACGGCTCGACCGCGCTCCGCCGCGTGCCATCGTGCTCCGCCGCGTTCCACCGTGCCCGACAACGCCCGACCGCGCCCCCGCCCGTGATGCCGACCGCCCACGAGGAGTGTTGCCGTCATGTCCGAAACGCCCGCTGTCTCACGCCGACTGCTCCTGGGCTCGGCCGTCGCCACCGGCGCGGTCGCGGCCGGGATGACCGCCTCGGCCCCGTCCGCGTCGGCGGCCGGGCAGGCGCCTCGCCGCAGGCCCGGCCAGAAGTCGATGATCGGCGTGCCGTTCGACGCGCACAGAACCGTCCGTGTCGGTGTCATCGGCCTCGGCAACCGGGGCGGCGGCATGATCACCGGCTGGGCGGCCGTACCCGGCTGCACCGTGACCGCGGTCTGCGACATCCGCGCCGACCGCGCGAAACGCGCCGCGGACCGCCTGGAGAACAAGGGCAACCCGCGCCCCGCCGAGTACGGCGGCTCCGCCGACTCCTACGCCCGGATGCTCCGGCGGGACGACGTCGACCTGGTGTACGTCGCGACACCGTGGGAGTTCCACTACGAACACGGCAGGGCGGCGCTGCTCAGCGGCAAGCACGCCCTGGTGGAGCTCCCCATCGCGACGGAACTGCGTCAGCTCTGGGACCTCGTCGACACCTCCGAGCGCACCCGCAGGCACCTGCTCCTGTCGGAGAACTGCAACTACGGCCGCAACGAGCTGGCCATGCTCAAGGGGGCGCACGACGGCCTGTTCGGGCAGATCACCAACGGCCACGGCGGCTACCTGCACGACCTGCGCGAACTCCTCTTCTCCGACACCTACTACACCGACTCCTGGCGGCGGCTCTGGCACACCCGCAGCACCGCGTCCTTCTACCCCATGCACGGCCTGGCCCCGATCGCGGCGGCCATGGACATCAACCGCGGCGACCGGATGATCACGCTGCGCGCCACCGCGACCGCCCCGAAGGGCCTGGCCGACTACCGTGCGCGCTTCGTGCCGAGGGACCACCCCTCCTGGAAAGAGACCTACATCAACGGTGACCTGGTCACCTGCATGATCGAAACGGACAAGGGCCGCACGATCCGGGCGGAGCACGACGTGAGCTCACCCCGCCCGTACAGCCGCATCAACACCCTCGCCGGCAGCCGCGGCATCGTGGAGGACTACGCCGGCCCCGCCCCGACCGGCGCCCGGATCTACGTGGAACCGGACCACAGCGGCCACACGTGGCGCGATTTCGAGGGCTACCGCAAGGAGTACGACCACTGGCTGTGGCAGAAGGTCGGCGACGACGCCGCGGGCAACGGCGGCCACGGCGGCATGGACTACGTCCTGCAGTGGCGCACCGTCCAACTGATGCGGGCGGGATTGGTGCCGGACATCGACGTCTACGACTCGGCCGCCTGGTGCTCGCCCGTCCCGCTGAGCGTCACGTCGCTGGCCAGGGGCGGCCGCCCCGTCGAGATCCCCGACTTCACCCGCGGTGCCTGGCGTGAGCGCCGGCCCGGACTCGACTCGGCGCCCACCGACATGCCGCCCGTCGGCTGACCGGAGACGGACGGCACGGCCCCGCCGCGGCACCACGAGCAGCCGCGGCGGGATCTCCCGGCGCGATCCACCGGCGTGCGCGTCCGACGCGGCGTCAGCGGGCGCGCAACCGGCCCAGTTCCTCCAGTGTCCGGGCGGCGGTGCGGGCCAGTTCCGGCCGGTCGCGTACGAATCGGCGGGCGGCTCGTACCGGTTCCCGGCCCAACCGGTAGAGGGCGCCGCCCGGCCCCGGGCGTACCACGGCGCCGGCGTGCACCCTGAGGTCGCGCGTCTTGAACGACTCCTTGTAGCGGGCCGGCCCGCTGCCCAGGTCGACCAGCTCGATCCCGTCGGCGGCGGCCGCCTCCAGCATCCGCAACAGCAGCAGGACCCCGGGGGAGTACTTGCCGTACGCGCGGTCGTACGCCGGGAACCACCAGGAAAGCACCGTGGGCGAGCGCAGGCCGAAGTGGGCGGCCACGGGCCGGTCCGCGGCGTAGAGCACGGACAGCACTCCTCGGCACTCGGGGTCGTCGCTCCGGGCGAGCAACTCCACCAGCCGGGTGATCCACGCCTGCGCGAACCGGTCCCGCCGGCCCGTTCGCCGGTACTGGGCGGACTTCCACCGCATGAGCGCCCGCAACGCGCCGGGGTCCGGGTCGTCGTACACGAACCGCACCGCGCCGACCTGCCGGGCGAGTCTGCGCTCCTTGGCGAGGGTCTGTTTGAGGAAGCCCGGCGAGTTCCGGCGCAGGCTCTCCAGGTACGGCCGGAATCCGGCACCGAGGCCGACGACGGGGGAGGCCAGTTCCTCGGTCGCGTGGGGTAGGAACGGGTCCTGGCCGGCCTCGAGACTGTCGAACTCCCAGGACGAGAGGGCGCAGGCCCGCAGCAGCGCGTGGGCGTCGAGGCGGATGCCCTCGCGCAGCACGGCGCCCTGGCTGTCCGACACTCCGAGTCCGATGGCCCGCCCGCGTCCCGCGACGCCCCGCTCGTGCGGGAAGTACCCGACCGGGAAACCGTCCTCCCGCAGCACCGCTACCGCGGCCCGCGGCCTCACCCGTCCCACAGCGGCGGTGAACGCCGGGTCCAGGAACGGATTCGCCGGAGCTCCGGAGGCGGCCCTGAGCTCCCGCCAGATCTTCTGGTCGTCCGCGCCGAGCTCGCCCGGCCCGACCACGTCTATGCGCCTTCTGGACACTCGCCCGCCTCCTGCGTCATCGGGATTCCGGACACACGAAGGCCTGCTGGCACCGCGCTGCGGTGGGGCAGCACTCAGGCCGCGCGGCGCAGGCCCTGTCGGTACTGCCGCTCAGCAGCGAAACGTTCGCAGCTCGGGTGCTCCTCGGGCGCCCCCGCCCGCTCCCGGCCCGCCCGCCGGTCCCGTGCGGCGAAGGTCCGTGCCGCCGCCCTGGCCCGCGGCGCCGGCCCGCGCCGGGACACACGGGGCGGCGCCGTCGTCCGCCCCGACCGCCTCCGCGGCCCTCGGCGACCGGACGGCGACGTGGCGGAGCGCCGGATCCGCTTCACCCGGGCCCGATTCCCCGGCCTCCTCGGCCGTCGCTGTCGCCGTCGCCGTCGCTGTCGCTGTCGCCGGCACTGCCGTCGTGGCCCGGTCCGGACCCGGCGCCGCGGACCCCGGCGGCCGAGGGGCTACGGCGTACAGCAGCGCCCATGTCAGCACAACTGCCGCCGCTGCCCATCGACGCCGCACTGTCGGACTCCTGACCTGCGTCCCGGCCGGGGGCTGACATACGGGCCGACACTGGACCAGTCCCCCGAATCCGCCCCGTCGTGCCTCCAGTAGGCCGAGCGCGACCCGCTCAGTCAAGCCCGCGTGAGACGAACCGGTACGCCCGGCTCGGCCCGGGGACTCAGCGCTCCGTTGCCGTTTCGCACCGGGCGTCTACGGCGGGTGGACGCCTGCCGGGGCCGTGTCACCGCCTCAGGACCGACTCGGGGCCCATGACGACGACCGGCTCCTTGTCCGGTTCCAGGGCGTTGAGCAACGTGCGCATGTGCTCCTCGCTCAGGGAGACGCAGGCGTTGGTCGGCCCGTCGTGGTCCACGTGGATCCAGACGCCGCCGCCCTTGTCCTCACCCAGCGGGCGGGTCTTGTCCAGGGGGGTGGTGCCGGGCACGCGGTTGTAGTCGATGGCGATCACGTAGTCGAAGGAACCCTCCAGCGGCTCGCCGAGATGCCCGGTGCCCGACACGGCGAACTCAGGGTCCTGGTCGTAGGGGAGCCGGGTGCCCGGGTCGGGCAGCCTGCCCCCGGCGTCACTGAGACGGAAGACGCCGATGGGCGTGTGCAGGTCGCCCGCCTCGTGCTCGTCGGTCCAGCCGCGCAGGCCGTTGTGGGCGGGCCACGGGCCGGCGACGGCGCGCCAGCCCTGCACGGGGTACTGCTCGTAGAGCACCGCCTGCGCCTCGTACGAACTCTCCGTCGGGCCCGTGACCACCAGCGCCTGCCGGGAGGCGTCCGGGACCCGGGCCCGCGTCGCCGGTCCGAGGCCGGGGAGGGGGCGGGGAAAGGAGCGCGGGGGCGCGGGCCGGGGCGACGCCGGCTGTGACGCCGAGCTGCCGGGCCTCGGCGAGGCCGGGGAGGAGGCGCCCGACGGCTGCTGGGCGCAGCCGGTCCCCAGCACGCCGGTGCACATGACAGCGCCGATCACCAGGGCCAGCGCTTTCCTGACGGTCATATCGATCTCCGACTCCGTGTGTGGACTACTCATTGCTAGACCACTCACGGAACCGGGTGGTGCGGCCGCCTCGCCGTCTCCCCCGTTCGGCGCAGGGAAGAGTGAGGGCGCGGGCGCTCCCACGGATCACTGCGAGGCGGCCGCCCCGACCGCGTGTTCCCCGGCCTTCGGACGCGGTTCGGGAGGCTCCCGCCGGAACCCGCGGGTCGGCATGCCCGGATACGCGATGCCGAGGACGAGCCAGGCGCTGCCGAGCAGTACGGCCGTGTTGTTCAGTTCGGTCGGCATGTACACGTCGGCAGCGGCCCCGAGGACGGCAGGACGACGTGGGTCAGGACGGTCAGCGCGGTGCCGCCCCGGCGATGGCGGAACCAGGTGGCGATCACGCGACACCACGTACATCAGACGGCCGGTGCTCGCCTGCCCAACTTCGCCGTAGCCGGCCGCCGTCAGCGTCATGGCCCGTCGCGACCAGGTACACGCGCACTTTGGTGGCCCTGGTGGACGGCTACGGCATCGACTTCCTCTCCGGAGCCGCCACCGCGGAGCAGGTCGAAGAACGCCTCCTGCGCCATGCGCGGCTGATGACCGGAATGTGACGACACTCCGGCACGCCGTCACAGGCCCCGGTTCGCAACATCGTTGCCGCTCACACCCCTTACTCACTGGTGAGGCTCGGACATGCCGTGTAGCGTCAGCAGCAGATGTCGTGGTTCGCCCAGACCGCCCGCGCCGGAGTGCGGGCGGTTTGCTGTGCAATGCCGGAGGACCAGGACGACCACCTCCGGGTTCGCACGGTGCGGATCCGATATCGGCTGAAAGGCAAAGGCATGGCCAGCGGAACCGTCAAGTGGTTCAACTCTGAAAAGGGCTTCGGCTTCATCGCGCAGGACGGCGGCGGTCCCGACGTCTTCGCGCACTACTCCAACATCAACGCCCAGGGCTACCGCGAGCTGCAGGAAGGCCAGGCCGTCACCTTCGACATCACCCAGGGCCAGAAGGGCCCGCAGGCGGAGAACATCACCCCCGCCTGACCGGGAGACCGCCGAAACGGGGCACGGTGCCCGGGAACCGATCGGTTCCCGGGCACCGTGCCCCGGTGTCCGCGGCGGCGTTCGCGCGCCGCGGCCGTCAGGCGACGTGCCGCAGAAAGGCGAGGAGCGCGGCCGTCAGCTCGGACGGCGCGTCCTCCTGCACGAGATGGCCCGCATGGGCGATCGGCTCCCACCGGGCGCCGGGGACGGCGGCGGCGAGTTCGCGTCCTTTCGCCACGGGGATCCACGTGTCGTCCTCGCCCCAGCAGACCAACGTCGGGACGCCGATCGCGGAGTACCGCTCCTGGATCTCGTCGGTGTGACGCTGGTCGGCCTGGGCGATCTGCCGGTAGAAGGCCGGCTGCCCCGACTCGCCCAGCCAGGGCTCGACGAGCCGGTCCAGCACCATGGGACGCAGTCCCGGGCTGCTGGCGGAAGCGACGTACTCACGCACCAGAGCGCGATGGAGCGCGGGCGGCAGCTCCTCGAAGACCTCCGCGTGGTCGCCGACCAGCCGGAAGAACGGCGATCCCCACGGCGCCAGCGCGACCGGATCGACGAGGGCGAGGGCCCGGTAGCCGGCGCCGTGCAGCAGGTGGGCGCGCAGCGCGACGGCGCCGCCGAAGTCGTGGGCGACCACGAGGGGCTCCGCCAGGCCCCAGTGGTCCAGTAGCTCGGTGAAGACCCGGCCCTGGGCGGCCAGGGACACGTCCTGGCCCGCGTACTTCTCCGACATGCCGTAGCCGGGCATGTCCCAGACGAACACCTGATGGTCGCGGGCCAGCGAGCGGGCCACCGCACGCCAGACGTACGAGGAGAACGGCGTG
Organism: Streptomyces pactum; assembly: GCF_002005225.1. Taxonomy (NCBI): domain Bacteria; kingdom Bacillati; phylum Actinomycetota; class Actinomycetes; order Kitasatosporales; family Streptomycetaceae; genus Streptomyces; species Streptomyces pactum. Next base: position 459,648 of record NZ_CP019724.1, on the reverse strand, counting down.
CCGTGCAGCAGGACCAGCGGCGGCCGGTCCGCTCCGCCCAGCCGGTTCCAGCGAACGGCCCCGGAACCGCTGCGGAACGTCTCGGGCAACGGCCATCCGGTCATGGGTACTCCTTTCGGTCGGCCGCTCAGGCGGGCCGGGTCGCTCAGGCAGGCCGGGCGGGCCGGGTTGGCCGGGCGGGCCGGGCGCCGGTGAGGGGGCGTGCCGGCCCGAGCCCGCCGGGGGCGACCGCGGACCGCGTCACCGGAGCCGCCCGTCGAGTACGCCGACCCTCCAGGCGGTGGGCGCTCGTGGCGCCGCTCCCGGTGATGCCGTCCGCGGTCAGGGCGTCACGGCTTGCGGGCCAGGCCGCCGTGTTCGCCGATGAGCGCCGGGGCGTCGGAGCCGGCCTCCGGACGCCAGCGGGTGACGGGCACGACCCCGGGGTCCACGAGCTCCAGGCCGTCGAAGAACGCCGTGATCTGATCGACGGTGCGCAGAATGTAGGGAGCGGCGCCGCTCTCGTTGTAGGCGTCCTGGGCCCGGTCGAATTCCGGATCGACGCCTCGTGAGCCGTCGTTGACGGAGAGGTAGCTGCCGGACGGAAGGGCGTCCATCAGCCGGGTGACGATGGAACGCGCCTGGTCGTAGTCCGCCACGTGACCCAGAATGTTGCTGAGGATGAGGGCGACGGGCCGGTCGAAGTCCAGCGTCCTGGCGGCGTCCCTCAGGACACCGTCGGGGTCGAGCACGTCGGAGTCGATGTAGGCGGTCGCCCCCTCGGGAGTGGAGTAGAGCAGCGCACGGGCGTGGGCGAGGACCATCGGATCGTTGTCGACGTAGACGATCCGGGTCTCGGGGGCGATGCGCTGGGCGACCTCGTGGGTGTTGTCGGCGGTCGGCAGACCGGTCCCGATGTCGAGGAACTGCCGGACACCCGCCTCGGCGACCAGGTACGTGATGTTGCGGCGCAGGAAGGCGCGGCTGCTGCGGGCGATGGTCACGATGCCGGGGAACACGGCGGTGTACGCGTCGCCGGCCTCCTCGTCGACCGGGTAGTTGTCCTTCCCGCCCAGCCAGTAGTTCCAGATCCGGGCCGAGTGCGGCACCGAGGTGTCGATCTTCTGGTGCCCTGCGGTGCCGGGTGTCGTCACGGGGTCGCTCATGGGTACGGTCCGTCTTTCAGCCGAGGCATGGGTGCTTCACCACAACCTACGTCGCAACGGCCCTTTCCTGTACACCGGTTCGCTGTTTCACCGCCGGCCCGGCTGCCCCTGGTCACCCTTGGTCACCTGCCGTGATCCCGGTCGGGCCCTAGAGGCGCGGCGCGCCCGTCACCGACATCACCAGTGAGTACAGGGACGTGGTGGCCGTGATGAACAGGCGGTTGTTCTTCGGGCCGCCGAAGGCGATGTTGGAGACCGGCTCGGGCACCCGCAGCCGGCCGATGAGGGTGCCGTCGGGGTCGTAGCAGTGGACGCCGTCGTCCAGTGCGGCGGCCCACAGGCGGCCCTCGTCGTCGAAGCGGATGTTGTCGAAGTGCACGTCGCCCCGGGCCTTCGCGAAAACCCTGCCGTCGGACAGCGTGCCGTCCTCGCGGACGTCGAACACGTGGATCCGGGCGGCCCGGGAGTCGGAGACGAACAGCCGCCGCTCGTCCGGGGAGAGGATGACGCCGTTGGGCCCGTCGAAGCCGTCGGCGGCGAGCCGGACCTCTCCCGACGCCGGGTCGATCCGGTACACGTTGCACGCGCCGATCTCGGACTCGGCGCGATATCCCTCGTAGTCGCTGGTGATGCCGAAGTCCGGGTCGGAGAACCAGATCGTGCCGTCGGAGCGTACGACGGAGTCGTTGGGGCTGTTGAGCCGCTTGCCGCCGTAGCGGTCGGCGAGGACGGTGACGGTCCCGTCGGGTTCGGTGCGGGTGACCCGGCGGTTGCCCTGTTCGCAGGTGACCAGGCGGCCCTGCCGGTCGAGGGTGTTCCCGTTGCTGTGGCCGGCCGGGGTGCGCAGGACGCCGACCGTGCCGGTGGCCTCGTCCCAGCGCAGGATGCGGTCGTTGGGGATGTCGCTCCAGATCAACTGGCGCCAGGCGGGCACGTACAGCGGGCCCTCGGCCCAGCGGCAGCCGTCGTGCAGGACCTCCAGTCTGCTGTCACCGTTCGCACAGCGCCCGGTGCGGAAGCGGTCGTTCAGGATCTCGTACGGGCCGTCGGTGGACATGGTGTCCTCTCAGCAGTAGTGATCAGAATGTCATTCAACGTAGCACGCACATTTCCGAATCAGGTACGGTCTGTGGATGAAATCAGTGGATGAGATCGACCGTCGCCTGATCGCGTTGCTCCAGCGGGACGCGACCCGGCCGTACGCCGCTCTGGGCAAGGAGGTCGGCCTGTCGGCGGGCGCCGCCCACGAGCGCGTCCGCAAGCTGCGGGAACAGGGCGTCATCAGGGCCACCACGGTCGACGTCGACCCCGAGGCGCTCGACCGCGGAGTCCTCGCCTTCGTGCTGGTCGACTCCACGGCGTGGATGGGTGACCGGGCCGAGGACTTCGCCGCGGTGCCGGAGATCCAGGAGGCGCACGTCATCGCGGGCAGCGCGGCCGTCCTGGTCAAGGTGCGCACCGCCACCACCGAGCGGCTCCAGGACGTGCTGCGCCGCCTCTACGCGATCGACGGGGTCAGCGGTACCCAGGCGACGGTCGTGCTCGAGACGTTCTTCGAACGGCCGCTGGCCGCCGGTTAGCGGCCTGCCCCCGTCCGCTCCCGGAACGGCACCAGGACGCGGAAAGCCTCCGGAGCCGGCCGGACGGGGTCGCGCCGGCGTCGGCGAGGGGGAACCGGGCACGCAGGTACCCGTCCGGACGGACGACGAAGCCGGTCGGGCCGACGGGACGGTGGAGCCGGACGAACTCCCCGGCCATGGTGGCCCCGCGGCACAGGACCGGCCGCCGTCGACGCCGCGAGCCTCCGCTCAAGGCCCGTCCGGCCGAGGCTGCGCGCGAGTTCCATGCCTGTGGCGCACCGGTGCGGTGTCCGGCCGGGCGGCGGGCGGGCGCTCATCGGTCGTCGCCCGCACGTTCGTGCCGCGGTGCTCTCTGATACGCGGTCCTGATTCCAGAGAATAGCCAGAAGCGCGATGGCGCATTGCGGGCCCCGGGAGTTGGCCCGTTACATCCGGAACCTTGAATTCCGTGCAATAACCATGGTGTGACGCCGGACACATGAGTAAAGTCTTGATCAAGTGGAGTCGATGGTTCGATACTGAGCGCACGCTCGGTGCCGCGGATTGACCACCGCTTCACGAGGTCGCAGTCGAGGGGGGAAGCTCTTGTTTCTGAGCGAGATGAATCAGGACGTCACGGTCCCTCCCGCCCTCACCTGACTGTCCAAGCAATTTGTTGCTGGCGGCTATTCAGCAGGCCTGAGCCATGTCCTTCCTCGAGTGTTCCAGTGCATCGGAGCCAGGCGCCCCACCGTCGGACGACCACGAGGTTGATAGGTGAATCGTAATACATCCTTAAGAGACTCCCACCTCAGACTAGGAAACGATCACTTGAGAATCCTTCAACTTGTCTCGCAGGGCTGCACCATGACACAGGTGGCTCGCCGTATGGAGATGAGCGACCGCACCTTGCGGCGCAAAGTACGGTCGATATGTGACCGCGTCGACGTGGAAACTCCGATAGAGGCAGTGGTCTGGGCCGTGCGTCGAAGAATCATCTGAGTGGCACGGGCGGAGAAGGCGTAAAGACGAAGGCGTGTATGCGGCGGCGGCCGTCGACGGGGGAGGAATCCGTCGACGGCCGCCGCCTTGTGCCCGGGCAGCCCGGTGGCGGTCGCACCGGCGGTGGCGTCGTCCCGCACGGCACACGGCGCATCCTTGCCCCGGTGGCCGATTGCGGTCACTTCGTTGTCCCTCGGCCTCGCCCCGCGATAGAAAACGTCTGTGGCAGGCGAAACGATCACTCCCCCGCAGGGCCGGCCTTCCGCGTCGGCTGTCGACAGTCCCGTGGACGCATCGGTCGAACAGCTCCTGATGCAACTCCGGCTGGGTTCCCTGAGCGCTTCGGAGGTCTATTCCTATCCCGGCCGGAACGAGAACTGGTCCGGTGTCACGGACGCCGGTAATTCGGTATTCGTGAAACGGCTGAAAGGGAGCCCCGAGGAATCCCGGAAGCGCTACCGAAGGATCGTCGCGTTCGAGCGTCTCGCCAATGCGGGCCTCCGTCCCTTTCCTCGCCCGGAATTCCTCGGTGGAGACGAGGAACATCGGCTGCTGGTGTTCCGGATGCTGGACGACATCAGGTCCGGCAGTGAACTCGCCGCGGAAAAGGAGTTCACCGAGTCCATGTCGGCCCAGGCGGGCCGGACGCTGGCCACACTGCACCGACTCCCGTTCCGGGACGAGGACTTCCCCGAGCCGGATCCCCACCCGTTCCCGCCGGTCGACGACCTGCGGTCGCTGCCGCTGGAGATGTACGTCCACGCCACCGGTGCCTTCGTCCAGGCGTGGGGGCTGTTACAGCGCGACGCCGCGCTGCTCGAGGCACTGGAGCGGCTGCGAGCGGCCGAGACACACGTCGTCCGCGTGCCCGTCCACGGCGACCTGAGGCTGGACCAGTTCCTGCTCACCGACACCGCGTTCCACGTGAACGACTGGGAGGAGTTCCGGCTGGGGGACCCGGCACGCGATGTCGGGGCGTACGTCGGCGAATGGCTGCACCGCGCGGTGCTCAGGATTCCCGCACAGGAGACGGACGACGCGTTCTCGGCCGTGCTCACCCACGACGAGGTCGTGGCGCGCGGAAGCGAGGAACTGGACCGTGTGCTGCCGCTGATCTCCGCGTTCCACCGCGGTTACCGCGAGGGCGGCGGTCCGGACGACGACGGACTCGTGGTGCGCGCCACGTCCTACGCGGGTTGGCATCTGATCGACCGGCTGATCGCCTCGACCAGGGAGAGCGGCAGGCTGTCGGCCATCGTGCGGGCGGCGGCGGGCATCGGCAGGACCGCGCTGCTCGACCCGCGGAACTTCGTCGGCACGATAGGACTGGGGGAGGCGTCATGAGCACGCGCACCGAGGAGTCCGTCCCGCACGGGGAGCGGACGGCGGAGCGGCCCGCCGTGACCGGGGCACCCGCGCCGGTGCTGTCGGCCGGTCTCCGCCTCGCGCTGGAGGACGTGCATATCGCGCCGGACGGCCGGACGGCCCGGGTGCGGGACGACGAGGTGACCGCCGAGTCCCCGTCGGCGATGCGCTTCGCCCTCGCCCGCACCCTGTACGAGGTGCTGCACACCGGGCGCGGGGTCAAGGACCGCGAGTCGCCCAGGACCCTGCGCGCGCCCGAATACGAGGGACGGCTGGCGAAGGCGACACCGCATCCGGAGACGGTCGTCGCGGGAATTCTCACCGACCGGCGCTCGGCCACCGGCCGGCGGGTCGTGGAGATCGACGGCCTGCGGGTGGGCGTCCCGGACGCGCTGACGCTGCGGAGGACCGGGCGCACGTCGGGCGACGCCGGCCGCCCGGTGGTGCTGATGAACCTCCCGTCGGCCCGACCACTCGTATCGCCGGGCTTCTTCCTCGTGGACAGCGGCACGGGCCGCACCGGCGGCGGCGACCTGCTGCGGCTCTATCTCCGAATCGCGGACGCCGACGCGGCCCCCGAGCTGTGGCACGCCGTACTGAGCGCCCTGGAGAGCCGCTCCGTCACCTACCGAGCGAAAATCATCTCCAATCCCGCGAGCCTGCCGCGCAACGACGGCATGGTCGTCTACCTGAGCTCGGGCTCCTGGGACGCCGTCGGCGCGGTGACCGAGGAGGCTCTGGCCACCGGCCTGCCGGACGGACCCGCCCCCGCGTTCGCCCATGAGGTCGCGCCCGGGGTGACAGCCGCGTGGGAACCGAAGGACGACCGTACGGGCATGCGTGGACTGAGTTTCGGCGAACACCGGGCGCACGTGGTCGCGCGGGCCTTCGTGGCCGCCGCGGAACAGCGGCGCGAGCGTCCGACGGCCGCCGAGCTGGCCGCGGCGTGCGTCGCGGCGAACGTGGACCCCGCCGACCCTGCCCGCAACCTCGACTCGGGCGACTGGCCGTGGCACGGGGCCCACCGGCCGGCCTGAACCGCCGGACGCGCGAACGACGGTGGCCCGACCCGACCGCACACCGCAGGAGGTCCAGCAGCATGGCCAGAGAACCACGTCCGGACGACACCCGCGAACTGCGTGTCTTCACCCAGCTCCTGGAGGGCCGGAGGGCCACCGTGGCCGCCGCGGTGGTGCTGAGTCTCCTGTCCGCCGCAGCCACCCTCGTCCTTCCCCTTCAGGTCCGCGATCTGGTGATGGCTCTGGCCGGGGACGAACGCCCCGTCGGCCCGCTGCTCATGATGGCGGGCCTCGCGGTGGGCGCCGGGCTGGCGACGGCGCTCTCCTCCTACCTGCTCGCCCGTGCCGGTGAGGGCCTGGTCTCCGAGGCGCGCTTCCGCATCGTCTCGCACATCCTGACCCTGCCGCTGCGCTGGGTCCGGCGCGAAGGGGCCGGCAACCTGGTCGCGCGCGCCAACTCCGACAGCACGCAGTTGCGTTCCGTGGTGGACGTCGGGGTGGCGCAGATACCGTCCTCGCTCTTCCTGGCCGTCGGCACCCTGATCGCCATGGGCGTGCTGGACTGGGTTCTGCTGCTCGTCGTGCTCGCCACCTTCTCGGTCGCCGGTGCCGGCATCTTCCTGTGCGTGCGCTCGATCCGCAGCGGTGTGGAGCGTCAGCAGAACGCCATCGGGACCATGTCGCAGCAGATGACGGCGGCCGTTCTCTCCCTGCCCACGGTCAAGGCGTTCCTCGCCGAACGCCAGGTGGCGTCCGCGCTGGGCCACAGCGTGGAGGACGCGCGCAAGGCCGCCGTGTCGGTCGCGCGGGTGACCGCCCTGGTCGGACCCACCATGCAGTTCGGCCAGCAGCTCTCGATCATCGCGGTGATGGTGACCAGCGGCGCCCGGCTGGCCTCCGGGGACCTGGGCATCGGCGAGTTCGCCGCCTTCATCGTCTACCTGCTGCAACTCGTCGCGCCGCTGACCCTGCTGGTCTCCGGCGTGGCCCGGATGCAGAGCGGCCTGGCCGCGCGCGGACGGCTCAACAGCGTGCTCACCGTCGCCCCGGAGAGCCCCGGGGCGACCTCCCCGGTCGAGCCGTCGCCGACCGCGCCCGCGGTGGAGTTCGACGACGTCACGTACACGGACGGCGGGCGCACCATCATCCACGAAGCCGCCTTCGCGGCCCCCGCACGGGGACTCACCGCCATCGTCGGGCCGTCGGGAGCGGGAAAGACGACACTGCTCGCGCTCACCGAGCGCTTCCTTCTGCCGGAGTCGGGCCGCATCTCCGTCTGCGGGCGGCCGGTCGAGGAGTGGCCCCTGACCCAACTGCGCGGCGAGATCAGTTACGTCGACCAGAGCTTCACCCTGGTGGAGGGCACGGTGCGGCAGAACCTCCAGCTCGGACGGGACCGGTCGCTGCCGGACGCGGAGCTGTGGCGGGCGCTGGAGACCCTGGGGCTGCGCGGTGCCGTCGAAGCGCTGCCGGACGGTCTCGACACCGAGCTGGGACGGGCCGAGGACCTGTCGGGGGGCCAGCGGCAGCGGCTGGCGGCCGCCCGCGTCCTCCTGCGGGACACCCGCGTCGTCATCTTCGACGAACCGACCTCACAGCTCGACAGCGAGAACGAGGAACGGCTGCGGGCGCTGATGCGCACCCTGGCCGCCGAGCGCGCGGTGCTCGTGGTCGCCCACCGCATCTCCACGGTGCAGGACGCCGACCTGATCGTGGTCGTGGACGAGGGGCACATCGTCGACCGGGGCACGCACGAGGAGTTGCTGACGCGCTCCGCGCTCTACCAGGAACTGGTGCACGGACAGTCGCTGCGCGACCCGGTCAGGCGGGCGGCCGGCGTCGTCCCGGCGGATCCCGGCGCCACGCCGTCCGGTGGCCCGGTGCCGTCCGCTCCGGTGGCCGGGGCGGCTGCCCGGTGACCGGTACGACGAGCGCGGGGGAACCGGTGGGGGCGCGCCGCCTGCTGGTGATCGGGACCGGATCCGTGACCGCCGCGCACCTGCCCTTCTGGGCCAGTTGGCTGCAGGCCGGGCACCCGGGGACGCAGGTGCGCTACGTCCTGACCAAGGCGGCCACCAGGTTCGTCACCCGCGACGCGCTGACTGCCATCGGCGGCTGTGACGTACTGGTGGACCGGTGGCCCGACGAGCCCGAGCCGAGGGCCCGGCATGTCGACCTCGCCCAGTGGCCCGACGCGGTCGTGGTGCTGCCGGCGACGCTCAACTACCTGGCCAGGCTGGCCGCCGGACTGGGCGACTCGCCCTCCGTCCTCGCGCTTCAGTGCACGCGCGCGGCGATCGCACTCGCGCCCGCCCTGCCGCCCGGCGGCGCGGAGAGCGCGGCGTACGCGGAACACACCGCCCGGCTCCGGGCGCGCCGCAACGTGGTGGTCGTCCCGCCCCACCCCGGACGCAGTACGACCAGTGGGAAGCGCGAGGCGTGGGCGCCCGCGTCCTTCCCCGAAGTCCTAACCGCGGCCGACGGGCTGCGGGCGGTGCTCGACGCACCCGAGGCCGGCGGCCACACCGGGCCCGAGCAGGAACACGCATCCGCCTGACACCTCACGGAGGAACACATGACCACCGAAGCACCCCGGCAGCGGGCGACCGCCGAGGACAGCAGCGCGTACGGGGAGTCGCTGGCGGACGTCTACGACTCGCTCTACCCCGCCTCGGGACCGGCCGTCGACTCCATGGTCGCCTTCCTGCGGGAGCTGCGCCCCGCACCCGCATCACTGCTCGAACTGGGCGTCGGCACCGGGCGGTTGGCGATCCCGCTGGCCCGGCACGGCTACCGGGTGCACGGTGTGGACGCCTCTCCGGCGATGCTGGCGAAACTCCACGAGAACGACCCCACGGGCGAGGTCACCACCTCGGTGGGCGACTTCGGCGCGCTGGCCGTCGACGAGCGGTACGACCTGGTCCTCACCGCGCTCAACACCTTCTTCATGCTCCCCACCCAGGAGCAGCAGATCAACTGCCTGCGCGGCATCCACGACGCGCTCGCGGACGGCGGTGCGGCGGTCTTCGAGACGTACAACCCGCAGGTCTATCACCGGCTCACCGAGGCCACGACCCGGGTCGGCCATCTGGCGCCGGACGCCCTGCTGCTCGACACGATCCAGGTGAACCAGTCGCTCCAGTCCGTCCTGGTCGTCCACACGATCATGGACTCCGGCCGGCTGCGGAAGGTGCCGGAGGTCAGCCGCTACGCCTGGCCGGCCGAGTTCGACGTGATGGCCCGGCTCGCGGGTCTGCGTGTGACCGGCCGCTGGGCCGACTGGGACCGCAGCCCGGTCACGGACCAAGCGGAGAAGCACATCTATGTGGTGGAGCGCCAAAGCGTATGAGTAACTTGACGAGCTGTTGTGTTAAAGCAATACTTCAGTGAGTCAACGCATTGCATCGGAAGGTGTGACATGGCTGGGCCGACGCTGGAGGTCGATGGCGTACGGAAGAGTTACGGCAGACGCCGGGCCGTCGACGACATGACCTTCGACATCCGCGCCGGTGAGCTGTTCGGCTTTGTGGGAAGCAACGGAGCCGGCAAGACCACCACGATGCGGATCGTCCTCGGAGTGCTCACGCCCGACGCGGGAGAGGTGCGCTGGCTCGGCCGTCCGGTCGGCTTCGACGCCCGCAGGCAGTTCGGTTACATGCCGGAGGAGCGGGGCCTCTATCCCCGGATGAAGGTCGGCGAGCACCTGAGGTACCTGGGGGAGCTGCACGGCCTGTCCCCGGCCGCCGCACGGGCCGCGGCGGGGCGGTGGATCGAGCGGCTGGAGCTTTCCTCCCACGCCTCGCAGGAGGTCCAGAACCTGAGCCTGGGCAACCAGCAGCGCGTGCAGTTGGCCGCCGCGCTGGTCCACGGACCGAGGGTGCTGGTGCTCGACGAGCCCTTCTCCGGACTCGATCCGGTGGCGGTGGACGTCATGCGCGACGTGCTCGCCGAGCGGGCCGCCGACGGAGTGCCCGTCATGTTCTCCAGCCACCAACTGGCGCTGGTCGAGCGGGTCTGCGACCGGGTGGGCATCGTCGGCGGCGGGCGGCTGATCGCCTGCGGGACGGTCCGGGAGCTGAGCGAGAACGCCGGCCGCCGGCTGCTGGTCGAGGCCCCGGAGGCGGACGGGAACTGGGCCGCGGGGCTGGCGGGCGTGGAGGTCGTGAGGCGCGAGGGCGCCCGTACCTGGCTCCGCCTGGCGCAGGGCGCGGACGACCAGCGGGTGCTGCACGCGGCGCTGGCCACCGGGCCGGTCTCCGCCTTCGTGTCCGAACACCCGCCGCTGACCGAGCTGTACCGCGACCTGGTCACCGGGACGGACGACCGGGCCGAGGGCGGCGAGCGATGAGCGCGACGACACGGGCGTCGCACGGAGCGACCGGTCCCGACACACCGGACGGGGAGCGGAATCCCACCCCGCGCCGTGGCACCGCGGGCCCGCAGGCCGATACCGCCGCGCTGTCGGCGCGCAGGGCGGTCGGCCTGGTCGCCCGGCGGGAGGTCAGCAGCAGGATGCGGACGAAGTCCTTCGTCCTGAGCACCCTGGGGCTGTTGCTCGGGCTCGGCGCCTATGCCCTGATCATCGTCGTCGCCCAGGACGGGCCGACCAGGGTCGGTGTCGAACGAGAAGCCTCGGCGCTGCGCCCGGCGCTCGCCGCGGCGGCCGAGGAGACGGGCGGCTTCGAGTTCGTCCCCGTCGAGGGCACCCGTACCGACCGGCTCCTGCGCGAGGGGGAACTGGCCGCCGTGATCGGCGGCGGAGCCGGCGGGCAGCTCACCCTGACCGTGGAACACGAAGCGGACGAGGACCTGCTCGCCGTGACACGGGCCGCCGCTGCCAGGGAACGCACCGCCACGGAACTGGAACGCGCGGGCGTGGACCCCGGGGAGTTCAGGCAACGCGTGGCCTCGGCCACGGTGGAGGTCGACGCCCTGGACCCCTCGGAGAACAGCGCGGCCGAGCAGTTCGCGCTGATCCTCGCCTCCACCGGGCTGCTGTACTTCTTCTTCGTCTTCTACGGGATCATGCTGGCGCAGGGCGTGGTGGAGGAGAAGGCCGGCCGCGTCGTGGAGTTGCTGCTCTCCACCATTCGCCCCTGGCAGCTCCTCGCCGGAAAACTGATCGGGGTGGCCGTGGTCGGCCTGACCCAGCTCGTACTGCTCGGCGGCGCGGCGGTGGCCCTCGCGCACGGCACCGGAACCGTCACCCTGCCGACCGCCCTGGGCGGGACTCTGGTGACGCTGGGCGTCTGGTTCATGCTCGGCTTCTTCCTCTTCGCCGCCATGCTGGCCGCGGCGGCCGCGCGCGTCTCACGGCAGGAGGATCTCCAAGGCGTGGCGCAACCGGTGATGCTGCTCATCACCACGCCGTTCGTGCTGGGCATAGCCCTGCTGAGCAAGAACGCGCACGATCCGTTGATCGAGTGGCTGTCGCTCGTACCGCCGCTCAGCCCGATCCTGATGCCGGCCCGCACGCTGCTCGGTGTCGCCCCCGTCTGGCAGATCGCCCTCTCCCTGGTCCTGACGGCCGCCGCGCTGGCCGCGATGACCCGGGTCGCCGGGCGGATGTATGCCAACAGCGTGCTGCGCAGCGGTTCCAGGGTTCCGCTCGCCGAGGCACTGAGGCTGCGCTGAGGAAGCGCCCCTGGCCGTCGCCTCCGTCCTGTCCGTCGCCCGCTCCAGTCCTTCGTGCCCCGCCCCCGTCCACCCGGCCCGCCGGGCCACCCGACAACCGAGGAGTACCTCATGAGCACCACTCTCTGGATCGTCATCGCCATCGCCCTCGTCATCGCCGTGATCGCGGGGATCAAGAAGAGCCGGGGCTGACCCGCCCGATCGGCGCACGTCCCCGAGGGGGCTGTGCCTCCGCGTGGACCACGCGGAGGCACAGCCCCCTCGATCCGTCAGAAGTCGAGTTCGCCGGTGTCGCCCCGGCGCAGCGGCGCCACCGCCGCCTCGTCGGCGACGACCACCCCCGTGAAACCGGCGGGACGGAAGAACCGGTGGGCCGCCTCGACGACCGCGTCGTGCGTTACGCCCTCCAGCAGCGGCCCCCAGTCGTGCAGCCAGTCCGAACCGACACCGACGTGCAGCAGGTTCGCCAGACCGGACGCCAGCGCGCCCGGCGAGGACATCGCCGTGGCGGTGGAGCCGACCGCGTAGCTCCGGGCGGCGTCCACCTCACCCGCCGACGGCGGCTCGGCCGCCATGCGCTCCAGCTCCGCCCTGATCACCGCGAGGGCCGGCACGGTGTGCTCGGCGGCGGTGTCGGCCTCGACCATCAGCGTCGAGGCCCCCGGCACCGACTCCACGCCCGAACCGAGCTGATACGCGTATCCCTTCTCCTCGCGCAGGCACGCGACCAGCCGGGAGGCGAAGGATCCGCCGAAGACCAACTGCGCCAGATGCAGGGCCGGGTAACCCGGGTCCGTGCGGGGCAGCGCGGGGGTGGCGAGCCGGATCACACTCTGGACGGCGCCGGGCCGGTCCACCCGGAGCAGCGGTCCGCCCGCGAACCACGACGACGCGTCGGGCCGGTCGTCCGCCGGCCCCGGCTCCCATGCCCCGAAGGCGTCCGTAACCGCGGCGACGGCGTCCTTCGGCCGCAGGTCGCCGACCAGCACGAGCACCGCGCCCCGGGCGCCCAGATGCCGCGCGTGCAGTGCGGCCAGGTCCTCCGGCGTGCAGGCGGCTGCCGGTTCGGGCGCCGGCTGCCGCAGGGCGGCGGTCCTGTCGCCGTACCGGTGCCGCAGCAGCGCGTGCTGCGCGAGGGCCGCCGGCTGGTGGGCGGCCAGTTGGATACGGCGTACCAGCGCCTCGATCTGGGGGCTGACGGCGTCCTCGGTCAGCCGCGGCTCGAGGACGCTCTCGGCCAGCAGGGCGAGCACGTCGGGCAGACCGTCGGCCATGGTGTGCCCGGCGAAGGTGAACCGGTGCGCGTCCGCGGCGGCGTCCAGGGTGGCGCCGTGTGCGGCGAGAGCGAAGTCGTGGGCGTCCGTGTCCCGGTGCGCGGTGCCTCGCAGCAGGGACGCGGCCAGCAACTGGCACCGGGTCACTTCGCCGGGCATCCTCGCGGTGTACGGGATGGTGAGACGGATCTCCACGACGGGGACGACGGGGGCCGAGCAGACCACCACACGCAGTCCATTGACGAGGGTGGTGTCGACGTCGGGCAGCGGCAGCCGCCCGTCCGCGGCGCCCGGCCCCGAGCCCCCGGTCACGCCGCCTTCCCGCGTACCCCGGCCGGTACGAAGCGCACGACAGCCCGGTGCGAGGAGGTGAGCCGGCCGGCGGCCCGGCGCACCTGCTCCCCGGTCACCCCGGTCCGTACCAGCTCCGGCAGCGTCTGCGTCAACTCGGCCTCGCCGAACAGTGCTTCGCGCAGGCCGAGCAGTTGCGCCCGGGTGCCCGGATCGCCGAGTTCACGCAGCGCACCCGCGGCCCAGCGCGCGGTCGTGGCACGCAGCAGACCCGGGTCGACCCCGTCCTCCGCCAGGGTCTGCAGCGTGCCGTCCAGCGCGGCCAGAACGTCCTCGGCACCGCGCTCGTGCACGGCGAACAGCGTCAGCAGATCGGGCCCCGTCGTGTCCAGTGGCAGTCCGAAGAGGCCGCAGCCCACCGAGAGGCTCGTCATCCGCGCGGCGGCCGGTCCGCGACGCAGCAGGGCCCGTCTGCCCTGGCCGAGCAGCGCGGCCAGGACCAGATGCGCGAGGTAGTCGGCGCGCTCGGTCACCGGATCCGGCATGCGGTAACCCACCGCCACGGCGGGCGTTCCGGCGTGCGGGTCGGCGACCGTCAGCCGCCGCTCCCGATCCGGCGACGGCTCGTGCCCGTCCGGCGCGGCCACCGACGGACGCGCCGGCACGGATTCGAAGTGGCTGCGTACGAGACGTTCCGCCGATCCCGGGTCGAACGCGCCGGTCAGTGTCACCACGGCGTTCGAGGGTCCGTAGTGATCGGCGAAGAACCTTTCGCACCGCGGGATGTCGAAGGCCGCGAGGTCGGCGGTTTCGCCGTACCCGTCCCTGATGTTCTCCGCGCGCGAGTGCAGGGCACCCGGCAACACCCAGGGGAATGCGCCGTACGGGCGATTCCGCACCATGAGGCGGATCTCCTCGTCGATCACCGCGGTCTGCGTGCGCAGGGTCTGCGCGGTAATACAAGGGGCACGCATTCGGTCCGCTTCGAGCGCGAGCAGCATTTCCATGGCGGAGGCCGGAGCGGCGGCGTAGTAGACCGTCACGTCCTGGCGGGTTCTGGCGTCACCGAAACCGCCGGCGCGCTGGAGCCGGGGCAGATACCCCTCGGGTGCGGCACCGTGACCGCCTTGGAAGACAAGGTGTTCGAAGAGGTGCGCGAGGCCGGTGTGCCCCTTTGGCTCGGTGCGGAATCCGACGCCGTAATGCACCGCGAGGCCGACCGAGGCGCCGACGGGATGCGGTGCCAGCAGCACCCGCAGACCATTGTCCAATTCCAGGCGGTGCAACTGAGTTCGGATCATCCGGGTGAGCATAGAACGAGGCAACTTCCCACTCAACGGAGGGCGTTGACCGATAGCGGCCAATGTCCGCATGCGGCCAACTCCATTGCCATCGCGACACCGGCCGGGGAATGGTTCTGACACGACCGGGGCACGTGATCGCCATCGCCGGAAGCGCCGCCCCGGTCACCAACCGATTCCGCTCACACCCATGGGAGTGATTATGAACACCCAGTCCCTCATCAGCGGTTACTCCGCCTACGCCGCCGCCGACGAGATCGTTCCCGCGGTCGAGGCTCCGGGCGCCACCATCACCATCACCACCTCGTCGCAGGCGTGCATCTCCGCCGCGTCCGCCATCTCGGCGGTGTCGATCGACAACACCTTCGACCACTCCTGCTGAATCGCGTGACGCGCTGAGAAACAGGGCGGGTGCCCACCGCCGCAATCGGTGGGCACCCGCCCTGTCGCACGATAGTGGGTCGCCGGTACCCGGCGGTCGGATCACTCGTCCTGGTAGGACTCGGAGTCCTCGACGCCCGTGTCGGACAGGCCCAGGATGATGGAGGGCAGCGCCGACGAGGTCAGCATCAGTGTCGTCAGCAGCGCGGGCATCCGCTCGATCATCCCGGGGTCGTTCTGGAAGACGACCATGAGCAGAACGACCGCCATGCCGGCGGCGATCGCGCACTGGTACCCGATGAAGGAGACCCGGTCGCGCAGCCCGCGCTCGCGTTCATCCAGTCCCGCCACCGGCCGTTCGGCCACCCCCCGGGTCATCGAGCGCAGCACGCCCCAGAGCAACAGCCACAGGACGAAGCCCACGAGCCACCACGAGTCGGAGAACGCGTTGCCGTCCGAGACCAGCGACAGCGCCACCATGGCGGCGCTCAGCGCGCAGAGTGAGAGTGCCACGGGGCGCATGGGGCTGCGGACCCCACTCGTTGTCCCGTCGGAACCTTCCCGGCTCACGTGCGTTCCTCCTTCTTGTACAACTGGGCGGAGAGCGGGACGAAGGGTTGACGACTGAAGATCGCTTCGACCGGAAGTTCGAACACGTCGCTGAAGCGGAAGGCCAGATCGAGGCTCGGGAAGTAGTCACCCCGTTCGATGGCGCCGATGGTCTGCGGGTGTACCTCCACCAGTTCGGCCAGCGCGACCCTGCTGAGACCGCGCTCCGCGCGGAGCACTCTCAACTGGTTGTAGATCGGCATTCCCTCGCGATGACTCACTGGGCTCATGCAAGAAATGTAGTGCTAACACAACAACCCGTCAAGAAATAGCTACGGGAAGGAAGGCTTACCTGTGACCGACGTGCTCCCGAGCGTGCTCGTGCCGAACATGCCCGACACCCCGGACGCCCTGCGGCCCTTCGCCGAGCTGGTGCGCGACACCGGCGCGCGCCGGTTGTGGACGGGCCAGTCGCTCAAGCTGGAGACCCACCAGGCGTTCGCCCACCTCGCCGGCGCCGGGGTACGCGTCCCCGTCGGCACCGGCGTGACCCTGATGCCGCTGCGCCACCCTTACGAGGCCGCCCTGCAGGCCCGCTCCCTCGCCCTGCTGACCGGGAGGACGGTGGTGGCCGGATACGGCGTCGGCGCACCGGCGTTCGTACGCAGCCTCAACGGACGCACCTATCCCAGCCCGCGCACGATGGCCGCCGACTACCTGCGCACGGTCCGCTCGCTGCTGGACGGAGAGATCGTCGACCATGCGGGCGACTACCACGCGCTGCGCGGGCGGCTGATCCCCATGGACCACCCGGGCGTGGAGGTCGGCGTGGGAGTGCTGCGCCCCAACATGGCACGCACCGCCGGCGGCGTCGCGGACGTCGCCATCACCTGGATGACCCCGCCCGGATACGTCGCCGGGACCCTGCTGCCCGCCCTGGAGGAAGGCGCAAAGGACCGGGACGCCCGCTGCCGCGTCGCGACCGCCGTCCATGTCGCGGTCGAGCGGAGCGGCCGGGACCCGTACGTCCTCGCGCACACGGCCGCCGCCGGGCACCTGGTGGCCGACCACTACACCGACATGCTGCGCCGCGCCGGTGTGCGGGCCGATCCGTCCGACCCGAGGGCCGGCGCCGCCGCCCTGGTGGACAGCGGCACCTACGTGTTCGGCTCGGCGGACCACATAGCCGCCCGCCTCGACGAGTACCGGGGCGCCGGGGTGGACGAGGTGATCCTCAACTGCGGCGGGGTGCTCTTCACCGAGGGCCGGGACGCGGCGTTCCGGGACGTCCGGGAGATCATCGAGGCGGTCCGGCGGCGGCACGGTGGCTGAGCCGGTCACCGCCTCGGAAGCCGAGCCGGTCACCGTGCGCGAGTACGGCACCCGCTATCTGCGGATCACCGTGCGGTACCACGGGGGCACGGCATTCAGTTGGCTGCGCGCACCCGGGCCGGCCCACACCCGTCCGCAGCGCCTTCCCACGGCGGCGGTCGAGGCGGCCCTGCGCCGGTCCGACGTCGCCGTCGGTGACGCGGCGGACGGCCGGCCCGGCGCCCGGCTCGCCCTGGGGGAGTGGGCCGGTGGCCCGGCGCCGGACGGTGAGGCACCCCAGGGCGTGCTGTACCGGGTGCAGGGCGCCGTCTCGGTGGCCCGGCTGCTGCCCTCCGGTGACAGCACCGCCCACCGGCTCGCGGTGAGTGCGCTGGCGGACGCGGGCAGGACGCTGCGGCGGCTGCACCGGGAGCCGTGGGACTTCCCCGAGCGGCCGCCGCACCCGGGCCTGCGGCGGCTTCGCGCCTGGGTCGTGGGGGAGGACACCACCCCGGGAGCGACCCGGCTGCGCGCACTGGTCCGCACCCGGCTCGGCCCTTCACTGTGGAGCCGGCTGACCGACTGGTCCGAGGCCGCGAACGACACCCGCGGTTCGGGCGCGGTCCTGCTGCACGGCGCGCCGAGCACCGGCTGGCTGGTCCCCTCCGCCGCCGGCGGCCGAGCTGCCCTGCTCACCGGTGAGGAGGTCACCGGCGGCGACCCGGCCCTCGACCTCGGCTGGATCCTCGGGGAACTGCACGAACTGAACGCAGCCGCCGCCCGCGGCCTCGGCGCCGCCGGGCAGGGACCTCCGGTCGACTACCCGGCGGCGGCGCACGCCCTGCTCTCCGGCTACGCCGACGGCACCGGCACCGCCGGCGTCGCCGCCCTCCCGCCCGGCACCGAACGCGCGGCCACACTCCGACTGGCCGTCCACATGCGGGACTACGCGTCGTTCGTCGGTTGGCACGAGGACCTGCGCCGATACTGCGACCTGCTGGCGGAGGCGCTCGCCGAGGACGGCGCCCCCGCCCTCCGTTGGGGTACGGCCCCCGGGAGCGTCAGGTCGTGACGACCGTCGTCGTCACCACCACCGTGATGATCGCCGTCAGCGCGTCCTCCGCGGCCTTCACGACGTGACGTACCGCCGTCGCGGACCACCTGCCCCGCGAGACCGATTCCATGGCCGCCTCCACCCGGTGCGCGTCGGCGCCCGGGAAGGCCAGGCGGTGCAGTTTGGCTCCGTGCAGCAGGGCCACCAGGCTCGCCGTGCGCTCGTCCGGCGCCGCGCCCTGCAGGACGACCGCGTGGAGGCGCTGCCGTACCGCCGCCTCCACCGAGCCGTCGGCCTCCGGGTACCGGCGCACGGGGAAGAGGCCGAGCACCTTCTTCTTCTCCTCGCGGACCAGCCCCTTCTCGATCAGGCCCGTGTTCGCCCGGGCCACGGCGTCCGTCTTCAGCCGGTTGATCCAGTCCTTGGTGCTGCCCGGCTTCTCCTTGCCGGCGACGGCGTCGAGCGCGGCGTCCAGGGCGGGCTCGCCCAGCGGCGTCGCGTCGACGACGGTGACCTTGTCACCGGTCACGTCGATCCGGCCGGCCAGTGCGAGTTCCACCAGCGCGGCCGCGGCGATCGCCGGGGCGACCTTCGCCGGCTCCCTGGCGGTGCCGGACTCGTCGTCCAGCGAGAGGAGCAGGAGCTGCTCGCCCAGGGTGGCCGAGGCCGCCTCGGAGGTCTCCGTGGAGGTTGCCGTGGGGGGTTCCATCGCTGTGTCCGTTCCTTCGGTGTCCGGGTGGGGCCGGTCGTCGGTGCTGAAGGTCCTCACCTCTGCTCTCTGGGACGCGCCTACCCGCACCGCCGTTCCCACACGGCCGATCCCGGCCACCGGGACACGGCGGTGTCGAAGCCGGAAGCCATGCAGATGCCGCCCCTTCCTCGCGAACCGGCGTGTCGCCTGGGCGGGAAGAGGGCGCAGGCACGTGTCGACCAGATGTCCCGGAACCGGCCCGGCGGCGCACGTCGAACCGAAGTACGCGGAGTCGACGCGCACGGCCCACTGTTCGCCGGTGCGGGAGAAGTCGGTGACCAACCAGCCCGGTGTCATTGAAGGCGCACGGCGCGCAGACGGCTTCGCGCGGCGCCGCGGACCGACCCGCCGCTCAGGCGTCGGCCGCGGCGGGCTCCTCCTGCGGGTCGCTGAGCTGCTCGCGGACGTAGTTCCAGACCACCGCGATCAGCGCGGCGACCGGTACGGCGAGCAGGCTGCCCACGATCCCGGCCAGGCTGCCGCCGAGTGTCACCGCCAGCAGGATCACCGCCGCGTGCAGACCGAGCCCGCGGCTCTGGATGATGGGCTGGAACACGTTGCCCTCCAACTGCTGCACCACGACGATGATCGCCAGCACGATCAGCGCGTCCGTCAGGCCGTTGGACACCAGGGCGATGAGCACCGCGACGAAGCCCGCGAACAGGGCACCCACGATGGGCACGAAGGCGGACACGAACGTCAGCACCGCCAGGGGCAGTACGAGGGGCACGTCCAGTATCCACAGTCCGAGGCCGATGAAGACGGCGTCGAGCAGACCCACGAGCGCCTGCGACCGCACGAAGGAGCCCAGGGTCTCCCAGCCGCGCAGGGCGACGGCCGGCACGTCCGTGGCGAGCCGGCCGGGCAACTGGCGGGTGAGCCAGGGCAGGAACCGCGGCCCGTCCTTGAGGAAGAAGAACATCAGGAAGACGCCCAGGACCGCGGTGATCAGGCCGTTGACCACGGTGCTCAGGCCGGTGGCCACGGTGGTGACCACGCTGCCGACACTGTCCTGGATGCGCGCCATCGCGGAATCGAGGGCACCGGTGATCTGGTCGTCGCCGATGTTCAGCGGCGGTCCCGCGGCCCAGTCGCGCAGCCGGGCGATGCCTTCCACCACGCCGTCGGTCAACTCGTCGGTCTGGGAGGACATCGGCACCGCGATCAGCGCCACGATGCCCGTCACGGCCAGGAGGAAGGCCACGGTCACCACCGCCGCGGCCAAGGCGGGACGCCACCCGTGCCGCCGCAGGAAGCGGGCCGAGGGCCAGGTCAACGTGGTCAGGAGGAGACCGACTATCAGCGGCCACACGACCGACCACATGCGGCCGAGGACCCACAGGACCACCGCGAGCATCACAAGTATGAGCAACAACTCGGCAGAGGTGCGCGCGCTGGTGCGGAGCCCGGCGCGGGTCCTCGCGGAACTCAATCTGGCAGACATGGGGATCACCTTATGGCGACGCCGGTTGCCCTCCGCGATCGAGTCCTTCCTCCCGGGACGGGAACCGGTCAGCCGACCTTGACCCAGTCCAGGGTGCGCTCCACCGCCGACTTCCACCCCGCGTACCCCTGCGCGCGCCGGTCCTGTGACCACTGGGGTTCCCAGCGCCTGGACTCGTGCCAGTGGGTGCGCAGTTCATCGGTGTCCCGCCAGAATCCCGTGGCCAGTCCCGCCGCGTAGGCCGCGCCGAGTGCGGTGGTTTCCGCGACGACTGGACGGCTCACCGGCACGCCGAGGACGTCGGCCTGGATCTGCATGCAGAGGTCGTTGGCGGTCACGCCCCCGTCGACCTTGAGCACGTCGAGATGGACCCCGGAGTCTTGTTCCATGGCTTCGACGACGTCGCGGCTCTGGTAGCAGATGGCTTCCAGGGTCGCCCGGGCCAGGTGCGCGTTGTCGTTGTACCGGGCCAGGCCGACGATCGCTCCGCGGGCGTCGGAACGCCAGTAGGGGGCGAACAGGCCGGAGAAGGCGGGCACGAAGTACATGCCGCCGTTGTCGTCGACGGTACGGGCGAGCTCCTCGCTCTCGGCCGCCGTCTTAATGATCTTCATCTGGTCGCGCAGCCACTGCACGGCCGACCCCGTCACCGCGATGGAGCCCTCCAGCGCGTAGACCACCGGGCTGTCGCCGAACTGGTAGGCCACGGTGGTGAGGAGGCCGTGCTGGGACCTGACCAGTTCGGTGCCGGTGTTGAGCACCAGGAAGTTGCCGGTGCCGTAGGTGTTCTTGGCCTCGCCGGGCGCGAAGCACACCTGTCCGACGGTGGCCGCCTGCTGGTCGCCGAGTACCCCGCCGATGGCGACGGCGGCGCGCAGCGGCCGGGAGGTCCGGGCCACACCGTAGGCCTCCGCGTGCGAGGAGGGGTTGATGGCCGGGAGCATCGACCGGGGGATGCCGAAGAAGCCCAGCAGTTCGTCGTCCCAGTCGAGGGTCTCCAGGTCCATCAGCATGGTGCGGCTCGCGTTGGTCACGTCGGTGGCGTGGATGCCGCCGTCGGGGCCGCCGGTGAGGTTCCACAGGACCCAGGCGTCCGTGTTGCCGAAGAGGGCGTGGCCGGCTTCCGCCGCTTCGCGCACGCCGTCGACGTTCTCCAGGATCCACTGGATCTTCCCGGCGGAGAAGTAGGTCGCCGGCGGCAGTCCGGCCTTGCGGCGGATGACGTCGCCGCGGCCCGAACGTTCGAGGCCCGCCGCGATGGCGTCGGTGCGGGTGTCCTGCCACACGATGGCGTTGTAGTAGGGGCGGCCGTTGCGCGGGTCCCAGACCACCGTGGTCTCCCGCTGGTTGGTGATGCCGATGGCCGCCAGGTCGGTCCCCGACAGCCCGCTGAAACGCAGCGCGTTCTGCATCACCGAGTTGGTGCGCTCCCAGATCTCCACCGGGTCGTGCTCCACCCACCCGGAGCGGGGGAGGATCTGGGCGTGTTCCAACTGGTGCTTCGCCACCTCGTTGCCGCCGTGGTCGAAGATCATGAATCGGGTACTGGTGGTCCCCTGGTCCACCGCGCCGATGAAGTCCGCCATGCTGTGCCGCCTCTCCGGCCGGTGTCAGTCCTCGGGCGCCGGTACGCGCCCCGTCGGCTCGGGTTCCGCCGTGGGCAGGAACCGGCCGACGAAAACCTTGTACAGACCCGCGCCGAGTACGCCACCGATCAGCGGGCCGATGATCGGTACCCAGAAGTAGAGGTTCCCGTACTGATCTCGCCATGCTCCGCCGTATCCGGTGAGGAAGCTGGCCAGCCGGGGGCCGAAGTCGCGGGCCGGGTTGATGGCGTAGCCCGCGTTGGTGCCGAAGGCCATTCCGATCGCGACCACGATCAGGCCGATGATGAAGGGTGCCAGGTTCGCGCCCGGCGGTGTGTTCGCCATGTCCGTCAGGGCCAGGATCAGCAGCAGGAGGATGGCGGTGCCGATGACCTGGTCGCGGAAGGCGCCCCACTCGTGGACCGGGAGAGCGGTGTTCCCGTTGGCGGGGAGCGTGGAGAACACGAACTGCGTCTTGATGGTGTGGCCGGGGTCGGCCTTCGCGAGCGCTTCGGTGTAGTTCCAGCGGACCACGAGAGCGGCCACGAAGGCGCCGGCCGTCTGCGCCAGCGCGTAGGGAACCACCTTGCGCCACGGGAACCCCTTGAACACGGCGAGGGCGACAGTCACGGCGGGGTTGATGTGGGCACCGCTCAGCCTCGCCGCCACGTAGACGCCCAGCGTGACACCGAGCCCCCACGCCCAGGCGATGCTGTCGTGGTTCCCGAGGCCGCCTTCCGGGTCCGTGAGGGCACCGCCCGCGACCACTTGGGCCACCACACCGCAGCCGAAGAGGATGAGGATCATCGTGCCGGCGAATTCGGCCGACAGTTCACCGATCAAGCCTGATCTCTTGAGTCGTTCAGCCATGGAAGCTCACCTTCCGCCGGCTGAACCGGCATCGACTGTCTGAGCCTCTCATCCGGAAGATTAGGTTCCTGAGCGGCGAGCCGCACACCGAGTACGGCCGTCCGGCTGACCCCTCCTCATCAGCCGGTGTGCTCCGGGCCGGGCGACCACGGCGAAGGCGCGGGCGGTCAGCTCGAGGGGGCCCTGACACCGTCGCTGTCGCTCCGGCGCCGGAGCTCGGTGTTGCACGCGGTCAGCGCCATGGCGGAATGCTGATCGGCCGCGTCTCATCCCGCTCGCCCGGTCTGCGGACCGGGGTGCGCTGGTGCAGTCGTGCGCGGCGACCGACCCGAGTGCGCGCAGCGGCGGGTCCATCGGGACGGACGCCCTGGCGCAGCCGCGCGGCGGGCCGACACGGGCACGGCTGTCACCCGCGGCGGCGGACGCCGAGACCGGCCGCCGCCTGTGGGACCTGTCGGAGCGGCTGACCGGCAGGCGCTTCCCGCTCCGGCCCGTGCCCGGCTGATTCAGCCGTCCCGCTCGGCCGACGCCGTTGCCGGCGGCGGTCCGCACCGAGCGCCCAGCCGTCCTGCCGGAGCCCCCGGCACCACACGATCACCGACTGGCTCGCCACCGGCCTCGGTGAACGGTGACCCGGGGCCGCCCCCTCACGGACCGATGGGCAGCCGGCGCTTGTGGTCGGTCAGCCGGTACCGGGTGACGATCTTCTTGACGGCCTGCTCGTCCACCGGCTTGCCCTCCAGGAAGTCGTCGATGTCCTCGTACGTGACCCCGAGGGCGTCCTCGTCGGCCTTGCCGGGGTCGAGGGTCTCCAGGTCGGCCGTCGGGACCTTCCACACCAGCTCGGCGGGCGCGCCCAGCGTGTCCGCGACGGCACGCACACGGCGCTTGGTGAGACCGGTCAGCGGGACCAGGTCGGCGGCGCCGTCGCCGAACTTGGTGAAGAAGCCGGAGACCGCCTCGGCGGCGTGGTCGGTGCCCACGACCAGGCCGTCGTGCGCTCCGGCAACGGCGTACTGGGCGATCATGCGCTGCCTGGCCTTGACGTTCCCCTGGACGAAGTCCTGGTGCCGGGCGTCACGGAACGTCACACCCCCGGCGATCAGCGCCTCGAGCGCGGCGTCGCTCGCCGGCTTGATGTCCACCGTCAGCACGTGGTCGGCCTTGATGAAGGAGAGCGCGAGCTGGGCGTCGTGCTCGTCGGCCTGGATCCCGTGAGGCAGCCGCATCGCGTAGAAGGCCGCCTCGTGTCCCTCGGCCTGTGCCCGCTCGACGGCGAGCTGGCACAGCCGGCCCGCGGTGGTCGAGTCGACACCGCCGCTGATGCCGAGCACGAGGGAGCGCAGACCGGTGGAGGTCAGCCGCTCGGCCAGGAAGGCCACTCGGCGTTCGATCTCCCGTTCGGCATCGAAGGTCTCCGCGACCTCCAGTTCCCGGGCGATCTCTAGTTGCAGGGCGATGGACGCCGACTCGCTCAATTCCGCTCCTCGTCCGGCCCGCAGGGGCCTTCTCATGGGGCCTGTCACGGGTGCTTCCCCACTCACCCTACCCAGGGGCGTTCGCCCGCCCCGGCCGGGCCCGCCCCCGGTCAGCGGCCCTTGCGTACCCGGGCCGCCGCGCGGGCTTCGGCGGCCTTGCGGGCCTCGGCGGTCCTGCGGGACTCCTTCGCGGGACGGCCCGAACGGTCGCCCAGACCTCGGAAGGGGGCGTTGCCGTCGCCGGCCCGCGGCCCGGTCGGCGGGCGTCTCGCACCGGTGATGGTGGTGAGTTTCTGTTCGCCGGAGCGCACCGCCGTGACGGTCGGCCGGACTCCCGCGTCGGACATCATCCGGTTCACCTCGCGCCGCTGGTCGGGCGTGACCAGGGTGACCACGCTCCCGGACCGTCCGGCGCGCGC
Source organism: Streptomyces pactum (assembly GCF_002005225.1). Lineage (NCBI taxonomy): Bacteria > Bacillati > Actinomycetota > Actinomycetes > Kitasatosporales > Streptomycetaceae > Streptomyces > Streptomyces pactum. The sequence continues at coordinate 435,215 of NZ_CP019724.1, read as the reverse complement.
CGTGCGCCCGCCGCGGTGCACGTAGTCCTTGGCGTCGGCCGGCGGATCGACGTTGACGACGAGGTCGAGCGCGTCGACGTGGATGCCCCGCGCCGCGACGTTGGTTGCCACGAGCACGCTGACCTGGCCCTCCACGAACTGGGCGAGGGTGTGCGTGCGCTGGGGCTGCGACTTCCCGCTGTGCAGGGCGGCGGCCCGCACGCCGCTGGCCCGCAGGTGGCGGGTGAACCGGTCGACCGCGGCCTTGGTGTCCAGGAACATCAGCACCCGGCCGTCGCGTGCGGCGATCTCGGTCGCGGTCGCGTACTTGTCGGCGGGGTGGACGGTCAGCACGTGGTGTTCCATCGTCGTGACCGAGCCCGACGCCGGGTCGACCGACGCGAGCACCGGGTCGTGCAGGTGGCTTTGCACCAAGTGGTCGACGTCGCGGTCGAGCGTGGCCGAGAAGAGGAGCCGCTGCCCGTCGGCGGGCACCTGGTCCAGAATGCCGGTGACCTGCGGCAGGAAGCCCAGGTCGCACATCTGGTCCGCCTCGTCCAGCACCGTGATCCGCACGTCGTTCAGATGGCAGTCACGGCGCGACACCAGGTCGGCCAGCCGCCCCGGCGTCGCGACGACCACTTCGGCGCCGCCGCGCAGCAGCGCCGCCTGCCGGTTGATCGCCAGTCCGCCGACCACCGTCGCCAGTCGCACGTTCAGCGCCTGCGCATACGGTGCCAGCGCGTCACTCACCTGCTGTGCGAGTTCCCGTGTCGACACCAGGACCAGCGCGAGCGGCCGCTTCGGCTCCGCACGCCGCCCCGCGGTCCTGACGAGCAGGGCGAGCCCGAAGGCCAGTGTCTTGCCGGAGCCGGTCCGCGCGCGGCCGAGGACGTCGCGGCCGGCCAGCGCGTCGGGCAGGGTCGCCGCCTGGATCGGAAAGGGCCTGGTCACCCCCAGGCCGGTCATCGTCCGCACCAGCGCCGGCGGAAGTCCGAGCGCGTCGAAACGCGTGACCGGCGGCTGGTCCGCCGGCTCCGGTGGCGCCGTCGTGGACTGGGACTCGCCGGCCCGGGAAACTCCGGTGGCCGGCGACGGCTTCGCGTTCATGCGGGGGAACCCTCCTGATCAGGCGCCCGGAACACGACCGGGTCCGTACCCCTCGGTACGGACCCGGGCGCCTCAAAGCGTGGCCCCAGTTTACCAGCGGGCGGTCAGCGGTCCGGCGGTCCGGACAGCACCGGCGGACCTCGCGAGGGACACCTGCTCCGCGCCGTTCCGGGGGAGTACGGACGTGGCCCCCGCGGCGGCCCCGGTGCCGTGCCCGCCGCGGCGGCCCCGGTGCCGTGCCCGCCTACTTGGTCTCGACCCGTCCGAACGGGTCGGGCCCGGTCGTCAGCTCGTCGCACGCCGTCTGCCAGGCGTCGTCCCCGGGGTACAGCTCGGCGCGCAGGTAGGCCCAGGTGAGCCGCTGGACCGCGGCCACCCGCTCGGGGCTCTCGTCCGTGGTCTCGGCGACGTCGTAGCCGGCGACCCCGCCGAGCCCGTGCTCCGCGTCGAACAGGGTGAGCAGTGACTTGGGGCCCGGGGACAGGATGTACGGATCGGCGTGCCACCGCGGCCCGCGAACCGTCAGATGGGCCGAGTCGTCCTTGTCGCCGGCGACGACGAGCGCGGGCGTCGTCATCGAGGAGAAGTCGGTGGTGAGGAGGAAGGGGAAGTTCTCGGCCGTGGACTCGCTCAGGGCGTCGCCGCCTCGGCCGGGCGCGGCGAGGAGGACCCCCGCCTTGATCCGGGGCTCGGCCAGGTTCACTTCCGTTCCGTCCTCCGGATCGGTGAGCCGGGCGCCCAGCAGCAGGCTCGCGGTGTGCCCGCCCATCGAGTGCCCGGCCACGGCGACCCTGCTCCGGTCCAGGCGTCCGGGGAGCTGCGGGACGGCGCCCTCCAGTACGTCGAGCTGGTCGAGAAGGCGCGTCATGTCCTCGGCCCGCGATCGCCAGAACAGCGGCGCCCCGGGGGTCTTCGGATCCAGCCTCAGTGTCCTCGAGCTCAGGTGGGTGGGCTGGATCACGACGAAGCCGTGCGCCGCCCAGTAGTGGGCGAGGGGAGCGTAACCGTTCAGTGAGGAGAGGTGGTTCGAGTAACCCTGCCCGTGCGAAAGGAGGATGACCGGCAGGTCGCTCCCGGTCACGGGTGCGCAGACCCGCACCTCGAGGTCCACGGCCCGGCCGGGAGCCGGCAGTACGACCGGCCCGACCGAGAGGACGGGAGAGGGCGAGCCGACGATGCCGGCCGTGGGAATGGATGTGTTCATGGGGCGTGAGTCCGTTCGGTGACCGCCATCGGCCGGTCTCGTCCGGCCGATGGCGGTGAGGGGGTCGTGGGCGTCCGGCGTCGGCGAGCACGACAAGCGGGACGCTGTCCCGGTTAAAGATACGGAACGCCGTCCCGTTTAGTCAACGGCGGTTACGCGCGGCCTGGACGCGGCGGTGGCTCCAGGCGAGCAGGGCGAACAGGACGCAGCCGGAGATGATCAGGCTCGCCCCGGTGGCCCAGCCGGAGTACGGGACCCGGGGGACCAGCCCCCACACCACGCCCGCACCGACGAGGAGGAGGCCCACCAGGGCCGAACCGGCGAGACGCCAAGGCGAGGAGACGCTCTCCTCGGCCGCGCGCATCGCCTGTCCGCGGACAGGAGCGACGAACCGGTCCAGCGCCGGGATGGCGCGCGCCAGCAGCACCACCCCGGCGAACACGAGCAGCAGACCCGGTCCGGGCAGCACCAGCAGGGCCACGCCGATCACCACCAGTACGGCACCGAGGGTGCCCAGTGAGGCTCGCCGGATCGAATCGACACCGCCCGCCATGTCGCCCCGCCTTCCCGTGTCCGGCAAGTAACTCCGCTTCCGTCGGCCTGTCCACCTTAGGCAGGCCGTGGAGGTGCGGGCGATTCCGCTCCACCCCGCGCCGACGGGAGATCCGCACCGCTCGAAGATCACCGAGAGCAATCTGACGGCCGTATGGGCGGACTGCGCCCGGCTTTCACCGCGGGCGAGCTGCCGGCAGGCTTAATCAAATTTGACTAGAGTGGGGGAATGGGTGAGAAGACCATTCCGATCCTGCCGTGCAGGACCATTCAGGCCGTCCTCGACTTCTACACCGCCCTCGGGTTCGAGGTGACGTTCCGGCAGAAGAGCCCGAACCCGTACGCGGTCGTGCGGCGCGGCGGTGTCGAGCTGCAGTTCTTCGGGCTGAAGCAGTACGAGCCGGCCGAGTCGGTCAGCACGTGCTACGTCCTGACCGACGACGTCGACGGGTTGCATGACGCCTTCCGGGCGGGACTCAAGGCGGCGTACGGGAAGATCCCCACGCGGGGGCTGCCGCGCATCGGGCCGGTCAAGGACATGTCGTACGGCGTTCGGCAGTTCCTCATGACCGACCCCGGCGGCAACTGCGTCCGCGTCGGTCAGCGGACGAGCGGGGACGGGCGGCACCGGCGTGCTCCCGAGGAGACCTTCGCCCGCGCCCTGCACCACGCCGCTCTCCTCGCGGACTCCAAGGACGACCCCGCGGGCGCCGCGAAGGTCGTCGACCGGGTGCTACGGCTCGAGGGCGAGCGGCCCACCCCGGTACAACTGCTGCGCCTCCTCGTGCTGCGAGCGGACGTCGCGGGGCGTCTCGGTGACGAGGGGACCGCGGCGGCGGTGCTCGACGAAGCCGCCGCCGTCCATCTCACCGCCGAGGAGCGGGAGTCGGTGCGGGACGACCTCGAGCGCCTCGGAGAGCTCCGCGAGTGACGCCTGTCACCAGGCCGGCCCGGCCGCCGCGCGCCCGTCCGCCGCCATGCGCCCCGCACGGCCGGGCGGTACCCCGGCCGGTGGTCGGCATGGCAAGCTGTGGTCCTGTTGTCCGAACCCAGGAGGTCACCATGACTGCAGAGTCTTCATCGCAAGCAGGTTCGGAGCCGGCCGACGTCGAGAGCCCTGCCGTGACGCCCGACGAGAACGGTCAGTACGACCTGAAGGGGAAGTTCCGGGAGGCTCTGGCACGCAAGCGCGAAAAGCAGGCGGAGGCCGCCGACCTCGCCGGGCACACCGACGCGTCGAAGATCCGCGGCGCACACGGTCCGGCCGCGAGCCAGCGGTCGTTCCGGCGGAAGAGCGGTGGCTGACGTTCACCGTGTGTGAGGGAGGGCCCGACCTCGTTTTCCGGTCGGGCCCTCGCCGGTGTTCGCCCCTGCTCGCCCGTCCTGTCAGGGACGGCTGGTCAGGTAGCCGCCCATGGAGGTGAAGTACTCCGTCGCGGGCAACTCCCGTCCGTCCTGTGTCCGTACCCGCGTGATGGCGAGGCCCTGGTTGCGGCCGGTGCGCGCGTCGGCTCCGGCGACGATCACCACACCGTCACCCTCGCGGTAGAAGACGCGGCCGGGCGTGCCCCCGTAGCGGCCCTGGGACACGACGGCGGCGAGGACCTCGAGGCGCCTGCCCTTGTGGAAGGTGAAGGCGCTGGGGTACGGGTCTGACTGGGCGCGGACCAGGCGCTCCAGATCCTGTGCCGGCCAGTTCCAGTCGATGCGGATGTCCTCGGCGGAGCGCTTGTGGAAGAAGGTCGCCCGGGAACGGTCCTGCCTGGTGAACTCCGTTCGGCCCGAGGCGATGAGGCCGAGGGCGCCGATGGTGACCGGAGCGATGAGGTCCACCGTCTTGTGGAAGAGGTCGGTGGCGGTGTCCGTCGGTCCGACCGGCACCGCCTCCTGCCGGACGATGTCGCCGGCGTCGAGTTCGTCGTTCATCATGTGCGCGGTGACGCCCACCTCGGTCTCCCCGTTGATCAGAGCCCAGATCAGCGGAGAGAAACCGGCGTACTTCGGCAGCAGCGAGTCGTGGATGTTGAGCGTGCCGCGGTGCGGGAGGCCGAAGACGCGCGGGGGGATCCACGTCCGCCAGTTGTTGGCCACGATGACGTCCGGGTCGGCCTCCTTGAGGCGCTCGAACAGCTCGTCGTCGTCCGGTCGGTTGCGGAGCAGCACCGGCACGCCGTGCTCTTCGGCGAGGTCGGCGACGGAGTCGCTCCAGATCTTCTCGTAGGCGTGCTCGCTCTTGGGATGCGTCACGACCAGCACCACGTCGTGTTCGGAGTCCAGGAGGGCTTGCAGGGTCCGGTGCCCCCAGGTCTGGTAACCGAACATGACGACCCGCATGGGGTTCCTCCTCAAGGCAGGGGACGGCCCGGGCAAGTAAAGCAAGGCTTACCTTAGTGTGCAACGGCCATGCGCGACACCCCAGTTGGGGGACGCGTCACGCGGGTTCGCCCTATCGACAGCTTCGCGGCATTAGCTTAGGCTCACCTAAGTTCCCGGCGGCCGCTCCGTCGGCATGTCCCATTTCGGCAATCCCCACGCCCGACAGGCGACTGTCCCGCACGATGGGAGTGACATGTCACAGGTTCTTCCTGATGACGCAACACCGGTCCACGACCTCATTGGCATCGGTTTCGGACCCTCCAATGTCGCCATGGCGATCGCGATCGACGAGCACAACGCACGCGCCGGCCGGCAGGAGGCGATCACCGCCCGCTTCTTCGAGCAGCAGCCGCGCTTCGGCTGGCACCGCGGCATGCTGATCGACGACGCGACGATGCAGGTGTCCTTCCTCAAGGACCTGGTGACACTGCGGAACCCGGCCAGCGAGTTCAGCTTCCTGTGCTACCTGCAGAGCAAGGGACGGCTGATCGACTTCATCAACCACAAGAACCTCTTCCCGCTGCGGGTGGAGTTCCACGACTACTTCGAGTGGGCCGCGGCCAAGGTCGACGACATGGTCTCCTACGGCCACGAGGTCGTCGGCGTCGCGCCCGTGGGCCGGGACGGAGCCGTGGACCACCTGGAGGTGACGGTCCGTTCGGGGGAGGGGCTCGAGGTCCACCGGGCGCGCAACCTCGTCATCGGCACCGGACTTCGCCCCCTCCTGCCGGACGGCGTGGAGCGCGGCGACCGCATCTGGCACAACTCCGAACTGCTGGCGAAGGCCGACGGACTGGAGGGCACCTCACCCTCTCGGTTCGTCGTCGTCGGCGCCGGGCAGAGCGCCGCCGAGAACGTCGCCTACCTGCACCGCCGCTTCCCCGGGGCAGAGGTCTGCGCGGTCTTCACCCGGTACGGCTACAGCCCCGCCGACGACAGCGGATTCGCCAACCGGATCTTCGACCCCGCCGCGGTCGACGACTACTTCGCCGCGCCCGGCAGCGTCAAACGCCGGCTGATGGACTACCACGGCAACACCAACTACTCCGTGGTGGACATCGACCTGATCGACGACCTGTACCGGCAGATGTACCGGGAGAAGGTCCTCGGTACCGAGCGGCTGCGTTTCCTCAACGTGTCCCGGCTCACCGATGTCAAGGAGACGCCCGACCGGGTCCGGGCCGCCGTCACGTCCCTCGTCACCGGCGAGGAGACCCTCCTGGACGCGGACGTCGTGGTCTTCGCCACCGGCTACAGCCCGGCCGACCCCCTCGGCCTGCTCGGCGAGGTCGCGGACCGCTGCCTCAGGGACGACGAGGGCCTCCTCCGCGTCGAGCGCGACTACCGCGTCGCGACCGACCCGGGCCTGCGCTGCGGCATCTACCTGCAGGGCGGCACGGAGCACACCCACGGCATCACGTCGTCCCTGCTGTCCAACACCGCCGTCAGGGTCGGGGAGATCCTGGAATCGCTGCTCGACCGGGGCCTCAAGTCCGCTTCCGACGAGGCCCGGACGGTTGCCGACGGAACCGGCACCACCGCCCGTTAGTGTACGTCGCTATGGCCACGACTGCGGTTGAGCGCCCCCTGCCCGGGGGCACAACAGAGGCCCGCCGAAGGCGGGTTGTGGGTTTGGGCGTACTTGCGGTGATCCTCGTGGCCGCGACGGCGGCGTCACTGGCCGTGGGTGCGCGCGCGCTGAGCCCCGCCGAGGTGTGGCACGGGCTGCTCGCGGCGCCCGACTCCGACCAGCGGCTCACGGAGATCAGGCTCATCGTGCGCACCGTGCGGGTGCCCCGCACGGTGCTGGCGGTCGTGGCGGGCATCGCCCTGGGGGTCGGCGGGGCGCTGATCCAGGGGTACACGCGCAATCCGATCGCCGACACGGGCCTGCTGGGGGTGAACTCCGGTGCCTCGTTCGCCGTGGTGTCGGGGATCGCCCTGTTCGGCTTCACCAACCCGTTCCAGTACGTCTGGTTCGCCTTCCTGGGCGCGGCGGTCGCCGGTGTCGTCGTGTTCGGGCTGTCGAGCATCGGCCGGGGCGCCGGCAACCCGTTGACGCTCGCGCTGGCGGGACAGGGCGTCACCGTGTTCCTGGCGGCGATGACCACGGCGGTCGCGCTGACGGACAAGGCCTCGCTGAACGCGCTGCGGTTCTGGAACGCGGGCTCGGTGGCCGGCGTCGGGTTCGACGTCATCTGGCCGGTGACCGCGTTCATCGCGATCGGACTGGTGCTGGCGCTGACCACGCTGCCCGCCGTCAACCTGCTCAACCTCGGTGACGACGTGGCGCGGGGGCTGGGTGTGAACATCGCGCTGAGCCGGACCGTCGGCATCGTCGCCATCACCCTGCTGGCGGGCGCGGCGACCGCGGCGTGCGGCCCCATCGCGTTCATCGGCCTCATGGTGGCCCACGTGGCCAGGTACCTGACCGGGCCGGACTACCGCTGGCTGGTGCCGTACGCGGGACTGCTGGGAGCCGTCGTCCTGCTGGTCTGCGACATCGTGGGGCGCTTGGTGGTGCGGCCGGGAGAACTGGACGCGGGTGTCCTCGTCGCTCTCCTCGGTGCTCCGTTCTTCGCGGCCCTGGTGTGGCGCGGAAAGTTCAAGAACGCGTGAACGGGGCGGACGTGAAGAGGAACGGGCCGGGCGCCAAGGTGAACGGGGCCGACGCGAGGCCGTCATTGACGCCGGGTGTGCGGCTCGGGCGCGTGTCGTTCGTATGGCGGCCCTGGACCGCCGGCGTCACGCTGCTGCTCGCGGCGGCGGCCTTCCTGTTGTTCTGTCTGTCCATCGGCGTCGGGGACTTCCCCATCGGCCTGCCCAGGGTCGTCGCCACGATCCTCGGCGGGGGCGATCGGGTCGACCAGTTCGTGATCATGGACCTGCGGATGCCGCGTGCCCTCGCCGGCCTCGTCGTGGGGGTGGCGCTCGGGGTGTCCGGCGCGCTCACGCAGTCCCTCGCGCGCAACCCGCTGGCCAGCCCGGACATCCTGGGCATCACCAGCGGCGCGGGCGCGGTCGCCGTCTTCCTGGTGACCGTCTCGGGCGGCACCGCCGCCGCGGTCGTCAACTCCGTCGGGCTGTCCGCGGCGGCGCTCGCGGGCGGTCTCGGCACCGGTCTGCTGGTGTACTTCCTGGCGTGGCGGCGGGGGATCGACGGCTTCCGGCTCATCCTCATCGGCATCTCGGTCAGCGCCGTGATGCAGGCGATCACGACCTGGCTGCTGGTCACGGCCGACATCAGGGACGTTGCCCGAGCCCAGGCGTGGCTGGTCGGCTCGCTGGACAACCGGTCCTGGGACGAGGTCCGGGTCGCGTTCTGGGGGACGCTCGTCCTCCTGGTCGCCGTGTTGTGCGTCGCGTTCCAGTTCAAGCCGATGCACTTCGGCGACGAGGTCGCCGCGGGTCTCGGCGTCCGGTACTCGATGGTCCGTGCGGTCCTGCTGCTGTGCGCGGTGCTGCTGGCCGGCGTGGCGGTGAGCGCGGCGGGCCCCGTCCCGTTCGTCGCGCTGGTGGCGCCGCAGGTGGCGATGCGTCTGGCGAGGTGTCCGACACCGCCGTTGGCGGCCTCCGGCATGGTGGGGGCGCTGCTGCTGATCGGCTCCGACCTGGTGGCGCGCACGGCCCTGCCGGTCTCTCTCCCGGTGGGTGTGGTCACCGCCGCGATCGGCGGCCCCTTCCTCGTCTACCTGCTGGTGCGGGCGAACCGCAGATAGCTGGTACAAAGTAAGGCAAGCCTAAACAAGGGGGCCTCGTGGTCGTTCAGTCCATCAGCGCGGTCAGGTCCGGGATCGATGACGCCTCACGGCTGGCGGCCAGGGGCGTCACGGTCGGGTACGGAGCCCGGACCGTCATCGACGAGCTCGACGTGGTGATCCCGCCCGGGGTGATCACCACGGTCATCGGGCCCAACGGCTGCGGGAAGTCGACCCTGTTGCGGACGCTGTCGCGGTTGCTGAAGCCGACCAGCGGCACGGTGGTGCTGGACGGCGAGGACATCGTCACGCTCAGGACCCGGGATGTGGCGAAGAAGCTCGGCCTGCTGCCGCAGGCGCCGGTCGCACCGGACGGGCTGACCGTGTCGGACCTGGTCGCCAGGGGCCGACATCCGCACCAGAGCTGGCTGCGGCAGTGGTCGTCGGACGACGCCGCCGTCGTCGAGCGCGCGCTGGCCATGACCGGGGTGTCCGACCTCGCCGACCGCCCGGTCGACTCGCTGTCCGGCGGCCAGCGCCAGCGCGTCTGGATCTCGATGACCCTGGCCCAGGGCACCGACCTGCTGCTGCTGGACGAACCGACCACCTACCTGGACCTGGCACACGCGATCGACGTGCTCGATCTGGTGGACGACCTGCACGAGTCGGGGTGCACGGTGGTCATGGTGCTCCACGACCTCAACCTGGCCACGCGCTACAGCGACAACCTCGTGGTGATGCGGGAGGGGACGGTCCTGGCGCAGGGACACCCGCGCGACGTGATAACCGCCGACCTGCTGCACGAGGCCTTCGGGCTGCGCGCCAAGGTGATCGACGATCCGGTGGGCGATCGCCCCCTCATCGTGCCGATCGGACGGGCCCACGTCGAACTCGACCGAGTGGTAACGCAGTTGTAGTGGTGAGGGTAGGCTAACCTCACTCGAGCGCGGTAAGGTTTGCTGCCCTTAGACGGGGGCGCAGTGGACAGTGCGACAGCAAGGGATCTCCGGATGCTCCTCCACAGAACGACGCGTACCAAGACCTGGCGGCGGTTGGCGGCGGTACTGTCCGCCGCGGCCCTCGGCGCCGGCCTCCTCGCGGGATGCGGTTCCGACTCGGCGGACAAGGCGGGCGACGGCACCCCGGCCGCCGCCGGCGCCTTCCCGGTTACCGTGGAGCACGCGTTCGGAACCACGAAGGTCACCGAGGCTCCCGAGCGGGTCGTCTCCGTCGGCTACACCGACGACCAGACCATCCTGGCGTTCGGCATCAAGCCGGTCGGCATGGTCGACCAGTACCCGAACCCGGCGGGCCAGAGCCCCGACATCAACACCCAGTGGCCCTGGGTGAAGGACAAGTGGGGCGGTGCCTTGCCCGAGGTCGTCATGAAGAACGGCGACTCCGGCCCCAACTTCGAGAAGATCGCCGCACTGCGGCCCGACCTGATCATCGCGGTCTACTCCGAGATCGACCAGGCCGCCTACGACAAGCTCTCCAAGATCGCCCCGACGGTGGGCCGCACCAAGGCCGAGAAGGAGCCGTTCAGCGCTCCGTGGCAGGACAACGCGCTGCACATCGCCAAGGCGCTCGGCAAGGCCGAGGAGGGCGAGAAGATGGTGGCCGACATCCAGGGCAAGCTCGACGCGGCCAAGAAGGCGCACCCCGAGTTCGCCGGCCAGACCGCCGTGGTGCTGTCCTGGTACAAGAACTCGGTGGCGCCCTTCACCTCCACCGACGTGCGCGGTCGGCTGGTGACGGGCCTCGGCTTCGGCTACCAGACCGAGATCGACGAGGTCGCGGACGGTGACTTCTACACGACGCTCTCACCCGAGCGCGTCGACCTGGTCGACGTCGACCGCGTCTTCGTCATCAACGACAAGGCGGACCAGGACGCGCTGAAGAAGTTCGAGCTGTTCACCAACCTGGACGCCGTCAAGAACGGCAAGGTGTCGTACCTGCTGGACAGTGAGGGCCCGGCGGTCGGCGCGGCCATCTCCCAGGGCACCCTGCTGTCCATGCCGTACGCGATCGACGAACTCGTCAAGTCGGCCGGGTAGGTGTGAGCGGCACCGACACGCGCGTCGCCCCGGCGATCCTGCGCACGGCGACCGGACGGGAGGCCACCCGGTGGGTCGCGGCGCACTGCCGCGAGGTGCCGTGGCTGACACTCACCACCGTACTCACCACGGTGGCGGGCGCGGCGCTCCAGGTGCTCCCGGTGCTTCTGCTCGGCCGGGTGGTCGACGCGGTGGTCGAGGGCGAATCGCGAACGGTCCTGGTCCGGGTCGGGGTCCTGATGGTGGCCGCCGCGCTGCTCGGTGCGGTGGCCACCGCGGTGTCGACCTACCTCATCGGGCGGCTGGGCGCCGACCTGCTCGCGCGGCTGCGGGAGGGCGCCGTCCGGGCGGTGCTGGGGATGCCCAGCACGCGCATCGAGCAGGTCGGCCGGGGAGACGTGCTGTCCAGGGTCGGTGACGATGTCGCCGTGATCTCCAAGGGCATCCGGACGGCCGTCCCCACGGTGTTCTCGGCGGGGGTCCTGGTCGTCATCGCCACGGCCGGCATGTTCGGGCTGGACTGGCGACTGGGTCTGGCCGGCGCCGGAGCGCTGCCCGCGTACGCGCTGGCCCTGCGGTGGTACCTCCCCCGGTCCGCTCCGCTCTACCAGAAGCAGCGGGTGGCTCAGGCGGACCGCGCGCAGGCCCTGATCAGTGGTCTGAACGGAATCGACACCGTCCGGGCGTACCGGCTCGAGGGCGCCTTCCGGGAGAAGGTCACCACCGAGTCGTGGCGGGTGCGCGATCTCGGTATCGAGGTGTTCCGGTTCTTCGGCCGGTTCGTCGGCCGGGAGAACCGCGCCGAGTTCATCGGGCTGACCCTGATCATCGTGGTGGGGTACGCCTTGCTGGAGGCCGGCGCCGCCAGCCTGGGCGAGGTGTCGGCGGCCCCGCTGCTGTTCCACCGGCTGTTCACCCCGCTGGGCGCCATCATGTTCACCTTCGACGAGGCGCAGAAGTCGGGCGCGAGCCTCACCCGGCTGGTCGGGGTGCTGGAGGAGGACGCGGAGGACCGGCTGGTGGGGGACGCGTCGGTGGCGGTGGCGGACGCCGCGCCGTACCCGGTGACGGTCCAGGGGCTGACGTTCGCCTACCCCGGCACCGACGAGCCGGTCCTGCGGGATGTCGATCTGACGATTCCGGCGGGCGGTTCGCTCGCCCTGGTGGGGGCGACGGGCGCGGGCAAGACGACCCTGGCCGCGCTGATCGCGGGCATCGGGACACCGCAGGCCGGGTCGGTGCGCGTCGGGCCGACCGAGCTGGCCGGGCTGGACGAGGCGGGGGCCCGGGCCCTGGTGAGCATCCTGACGCAGGAGACGCACGTGTTCTCGGGGCCGCTCGCCGACGACCTGCGGCTGGCCGCGCCGGAGGCGGGCGACGCCGAACTCATGGCCGCCCTGCGCACGGTCGGCGCCGACGCGTGGGTCGACGCGCTGCCCGACGGGCTGGACACCCCGGTCGGCGAAGGCGGCGAACGCCTCGACGTCACCAAGGTCGCCCAGATCGCCCTGGCCCGGCTGGTGTTGAGCCGGTCGCCGGTGGTGGTGCTGGACGAGTCGACCGCGGAGGCGGGCAGCGAGGGCGCCGCAGAGCTGGAGCGGGCCGTGCTGGCCGCCTGCTCGGGCCGGACCACGCTGTTCGTGGCGCACCGGCTGACCCAGGCGATGGCGGCGGACCGGATCGCCGTGCTGGACGCGGGACGTGTCGTGGAGGAGGGCACGCACGAGGAGTTGGTGGCTCTGGGCGGCCGGTACGCACGGCTGTGGCGGGCCTGGCGAGAGGGTAGTTAGGTATGCCTAAGTTAGGTTAGCCTGCCTTCATCCCTTGGAAGGGGCGTTGAGTCTTCGATGATGGAACCGACCGCTCGTCTCGTACGGCTTTCTCCCGGGCACCTGACCGACATACGCCGCCGCACCGGCGACTTCTCCGACCGGACCATCGCCGAAGCGTGCGCCACAGGGCTGTCGTACTGGGCGACGGGCCGGAGTCCGGACGGCATCGACCTCGCCCCCGGCACCCTGTTCGCCGACGTCCTCGGATGGACCGCCAACGGCGGTACGGCACCCGTCGGCTGGGACGTCTCGGCGGACCTCCGGAGCATCTCCCTCCCGGACGGCGTGCTACCGGCCGACGCGCAGCTCGCCCTCGACGACCTGGCCGACTTCCCGGACCGGCCCGTCGGCACCATCCGCCCGTCCGGCCGGCGGGCGCGGCTGGCGGAGCTGGCCGAGTGGAACGACACCGACGCCGACCGGGTCCGCCCGACCCTGGTGGAGATGTTCCACGAACAGGCGCGGCAGAGGCCGGACGCCGTGGCCGTCGTCGACGAGCGGCGCACGCTGACCTATCGCGAGACGGCTGGGCTGGCCGGCCAGTTGGCCCACCATCTGATCAGACGCGGCCTCACCGCCGAACAGGTCGTCGGCGTCTCCCTGGAGCGCTCCGCCGACATGGTGATCGGGCTCCTCGGCGTGCTCCAGGCGGGCTGCGCCTTCGTGCCGCTCGATCCGCACTGGCCCGCCGCGCGCCGGGCCGTCGTCATCGAGGACGCCCGGGTCGTGGTGCAGCTCAACGCCTCGGGCGAACACGCCGCCGGCGAACCCGAGGCCGTGGCCGTGGACCTCGACGACTGGCGGTACGCGTCCCACCCCGCCGACGGGACCCCGGTCGCCGTCCTCGGCGACGCACTGGCCTACGTGATCTTCACGTCCGGTTCGACCGGGCGGCCCAAGGGCGCGATGATCCGGCACGAGGCGATCAGTGAGCGCCTGCTGTGGCAGGTCCACGAGATCCTGGGCTTCGGCCACGACGACGCGTCCCTGTTCAAGGCGCCGCTGTCCTTCGACATCTCCATCAACGAGGTCTTCCTGCCGCTCGTGTCCGGCGCCCGGCTGGTGGTCCTGCGCCCCGGCGGCGAACGCGACCCACACCACCTGCTGAGCGTGATCGCCGAGCAGCGCGTCACCTTCACCTACCTCGTGTCGTCCATGCTGGACGTGCTGCTGGAGATGTCCGGGGACTCGGGGAGCCTCGACAGCCTGCGGCACGTCTGGTGCGGCGGCGAGGTGCTCACGCCCGAACTGTACGAGCGCTTCCGTACCCGGCTCGGCATCCCCATGTACCACGGCTACGGCCCCGCCGAGACGACGATCGGCGTCTCCCACGTCGTCTACCGGGGCGCGGCGGAACGCCTGTCGACGTCGATCGGCAGGGCCAACCCCAACACCCGTCTGTACGTGCTGGACGACGAGCTGCGCCCGGTACCGGTCGGCGTCGGCGGGGAACTGTACGTCGGCGGCTTCCTCCTCGGGCGCGGGTACGTCAACGCGCCCGGCCTGACGGCGTCCCGTTTCGTCGCGAACCCCTTCGCGAACGACGGATCACGGCTGTACCGGACCGGTGACCTCGCGCGCTTCGCCCCCGACGGCTCGCTGGACTTCCTCGGCCGCGCCGACAACCAGATCAAGATCCGCGGTATGCGGCTGGAGATCGAGGACGTCGAGGCCGGCCTCGCCGAACACCCCGCGGTCCGGCACACCTGCGTCGTCGCGAAGAAGAACGCGGCCGGAGGCACCTACCTGGCGGGATACGTGATCCCGGTCGCGGGGAACGACGGCCTGCGCGCGGCCGACGTCAAGGCGTGGGCCGGCGAGCACATGGTGGAGTACATGGTGCCCGCCCGCGTCGTCGTGATGAAGGAGTTCCCGCTCACCGCCAACGGCAAGCTGGACCGGCAGGCGCTGCCCGAGCCCACGGGCGGGACGGCCCCGATCGTCGCGCCCGCCACCGAGAACGAGCGCGCGGTGTGCGCGGCGGTCGCGGCGCTCCTGCGACTGGACGAAGTCGGTGTCGACCAGGGCTTCTTCCAGCTCGGCGGCGACAGCATCCTGGCCATCTCGCTGCTGGGCGCGCTGCGCGACGCCGGCCTCCACGTCACGGCACGGCAGATCTTCACCCACAGCACCATGGGGGCACTGGCGGCGGTGGCGAGCCGTGCGGACACCGTCACCGTGGACCACCGTGATGTCGCGACCGGCCCCGTCGTGGGGTCACCCGTCGTGCAGTGGCTCGGCGAGACCACGGACGCGATCGACGGCTTCGTGCAGTCGGTGGTGCTGAACACTCCCGAAAACCTGACCGCCGACGCCCTCGACGAGATCCTCGGCGCCGTGGTCGGGCGGCACGACATGCTGCGGGCCAAACTGGTGCGGGGCGACCGCTGGGGCTTCGACATCCCCGACGCGGACGAGACGGGCGAGACGGGCGAGACGGGCGAGACGGGCCAGGCGGGCCAGGCGGGTCGGACGGACCCCGGGGACCGGATGGACGGGGGCCGGGTGGACCGGCCGCACCGCGTGATCGCGTGGTGGCAGGAGAGCGACCGACCGCTCGACGAGTGCGTCGCGTTCGCCACCGACGGGCTGGACCCGGAACGCGGCGTCATGCTGCGCGCCGTCTGGCGCCGCGAGGCACGGCAACTGCTGCTGGTGGCCCACCATGTCGTGATCGACGGCGTGTCCTGGCGGATCCTGCGGGACGACCTGGCCACGGCGTGGCGGCAGTCCGCCGCGGGTGCCCCGATCGAACTGCCGCCGGTGGGCACGTCGTTCCGGCGCTGGACGCAGTTGCTGGAGCGCGCGGCGTTCGACGCCGACAGTGCCTACTTCCGGCGCGCCCTGCCGGGCGCGGACGAACCGGTGGGCAGGCGTGCGCTGACCGAGGCCGACACCGTCGCACGCGAGCGGGTACGGACCGTCTCCGTCGGCGCCGGGACCACGGCCGCGCTGCTGAGCGAGACGCCCGCGAAGTTCCACGCGGGCGTCAACGACGTGCTGCTGACCGCGCTCGCCGTCGCCCTCGCCCGCCGGCGCCGCGACCTCGGCCAGGACCAGACGTTCGCGTACATCGAACTCGAGGGCCACGGCCGCGAGGGACGGTTCGTCGCCCCCTCCGCCGGCTTCGAGCCGGAGCTGTCCCGAACGGTCGGCTGGTTCACCACCCTGTTCCCGGTGACCGTGGACCCCGGCACGGCCCCGGACCTCACCGCACCCGAGTACCTGACCGCCGCGCTCAAGGCGGTCAAGGAAGACCTCTCCCGGGTGCCGGACAACGGCGTCTCCTACGGCGCCCTGCGGTACCTGGCGCACACCGAGTTCGACGCGCCCGCGCCCCAGGTGCTGTTCAACTATCTGGGCCGGTTCGACACCGGCGCGGCAGGCGACTGGCAACTCGCGCCGAACACCAGGCACTTGGGGGAGCAGCGTGACCCGAGGATGCGTCTGCCCCGCGCCCTGGAGTTCAACGCGATCGCCGAACCCGCGCCGACCGGCGAGTACGAGCTGGTCACCACCATCTCCTGGCCCGACGGGATGTTCACCGACGAGGACATCGCGACGCTCGGCGCGTACTACCGCCAGGCCCTGACGGGGCTGGCCGCGCTGGACCGGGGTGGCCACTCGCCCGGCGACTTCGCTCCGGTGCCGCTCACCCAGGCCGACGTCGACGCGCTGGACGGCCCGGCACTGCGGGACATCCTGCCGCTGACACCGCTGCAGGAGGGCCTCTACTTCCACTCGGTCTACGACGACGACTCGACGGGCAGCTACGTCGAACAGCAACTGCTGGCACTGGACGGCGAGGTGGACACCGATCGCCTCGCGGCGGCCGCCACCCGACTGCTCACGCTCCACCCCAGCCTGGCGGCACGGTTCGTGGCCCTCGCCGACGGCCGCGTGGTCTCCGTGCTGGAGAGCGGAGTCGAGGCGCCCTTCACCACGCTGGACCGCCCCGGCATCACCGACGACGAGATCCGCGAGCACGCCGAACGGGACCGCCGTGCCGGGTTCGACCTGGCCACCGGCCCGCTGATGCGGTACACGCTCATCCGCGGGGGCCCCGGCCGCGACGTCCTGGTGCAGACCGTGCACCACATCATCGCCGACGGGTGGTCGGTACCGCCCATGCTGCGCACGCTGCTGGCCGAGTACCACGCGCCCGGGACCGTGCACGTGCTCGACGGCTTCCCCGACCATGTCCGCCGCCTCGCCGGACGCGACGACGCCGCGAGCGACCGGGTCTGGCGCGAGCAGCTCGCCGCACTGCCCGGCCCCTCGCTGGTCGCCGAGGGTCACACCCCGTCGGAACGGTTCGCCGACACCGCGGTGGCGGCCGAGGACGACATCGACGCCGCCGTCCGGTCGGCCGGCGTACCGCTGAGCGTGGCCGTGCACAGCGCCTGGGCGTTGACACTGGGCGGCATCCTGCACGGCAGGGACGTGGTGTTCGGCTCCACGGTGTCCGGGCGCGACGCGGACGTGCCCGGCATCGCGGACATGGTCGGCCTGCTGATCAACACGATCCCCGTGCGCGCCCACTGGGCCGCCACCACCAGCGCACGCGACCTGCTCGCCTCGGTCAGGGCACACCAGAGCGCGGTCCTGCCGCACCAGCACGTCTCGCTGGCGAGGATCGCCCGCCAGACCGGCACCGTCTCACTGTTCGACACCCTGGTGGTGTTCGACGTGGCGACCGACGTGACCGGCCTGCGGCGGCCCGGCGACACGCTGGTCGTCACCGGCGTCGTGAACGAGGGCGCTCCGCACTACCCGTTGACACTGGTGGTGGAGCGTACGCCCGGCGGCCGACCGCGCTTCAACCTGATCTACGACGGCGAGCTCCTGCGGGAGGCGGGTGCCCGCCGGATCCTGCACACCTTCACCCGGATCCTCACCGGCCTGCTCACCCGGCCGGACACCCTGGTCGACGACCTGACGTCCGGGGGGACCTCCCGGCGTACGGAACCGGTCGCCGCGACGACCCTGGACGGCCTGTTCGACGCCGCCGCGCGCCGAGACCCGGCCGCCACCGCCGTCACCCAGTGCGGTCTCGACGGCCGGACCCGGTCCCTGACCTACGGCGAACTCGCCGACGCGAAGGGCGCGCTGGCCTCGGCGCTGCGCGCGTGCGGTGTCGGACCGGGCAAGCGGGTCGCCGTCGCCGTCCCGCGCTCCGTCGAGCAGGTCGTCGCCCTGGTCGCGATCGTCAGCGCGGGGGGCGCGTACGTGCCGCTGGACCCGGCGTACCCGGACGAGCGACTGGAGTACGTACTCGCCGACGCCGCTTCGCACGTCGTGTTCGTGGAACCGGAGCAGCGCGAGCGCTTCACGCGGCTGCTGGCCCGGGCGGGCGTGCCGGC
Source organism: Streptomyces pactum (assembly GCF_002005225.1). Taxonomy (NCBI): domain Bacteria; kingdom Bacillati; phylum Actinomycetota; class Actinomycetes; order Kitasatosporales; family Streptomycetaceae; genus Streptomyces; species Streptomyces pactum. The sequence continues at coordinate 417,044 of NZ_CP019724.1, read as the reverse complement.
CCGTGTGCTGGTGCGGGGGGAGGAGCCGCCCGCACCAGCCACCGGGCCGCAGTCCGGTGCCGGTTGGACCGACCCCGCTTACGTGATCTACACGTCCGGATCGACCGGCAGACCCAAGGGCGTCGTCGTCCCGCACTCCAGCGTGGTGACGCTGCTCGCCAACACCCGGTCCCGCATGGCCTTCGGCCCGGACGACGTATGGGTCCAGTTCCACTCCTCCTCCTTCGACTTCGCGGTCTGGGAACTGTGGGGGGCGCTGGCACACGGGGGTGAGCTGCTGGTCCCGGAGTACGGACTGACCCGCTCCCCGGTCGACTTCCACCGGCTGGTCCGAGAGCGCGGAGTGACCGTGCTCAACCAGACCCCGTCGGCGTTCTACCAGTTCGCCGAGGCGGACCGGCAGGCCGGCGAACCGCTGCCCGCACTGCGCCGCATCATCTTCGGCGGCGAGGCACTGGACCTCGGGCGGCTGCGCGACTGGGTCGAGCGGCACGGCACCCGTACGCCCGAACTGGTCAACATGTACGGCATCACCGAGACCACCGTCCACGTCACCCACCGGGTACTGACCGACGAGGACTTCGGCACCGGTGGCGGCGCCAGTCCGATCGGCGGCCCGCTGCCGGGCCTGGTCACCCACCTGCTCGACGACCGGCTCCGGCCGGTGGCGCCGGGCAGGGTGGGCGCCATCTACGTCGCCGGAGACCAGGTGTCGCTCGGCTACCTGGGCCGGCCCGCGCTGACCGCCGGCCGTTTCGTGGCGGACCCGTTCGCGGGCGACGGCTCCCGCATGTACCACACGGGTGACCTCGCCCGCCGTACGCTCGACGGCGAGCTGGAGTTCACCGGCCGTGCCGACGACCAGGTGCAGCTCAAGGGCTTCCGTATCGAGCTCGGCGAGGTGGAGTCCGCGATCAGGGAACTCGACGGCGTGGTCGACGCGGCCGTCACGGTCGCGGAGAGCGGCGACCACCTGGCCGCGCACGTCGTGGGTCGAGTGCCCGGAGATCTCACCGAGCGACTCTCCGCGAAGCTGCCCGCGTACATGGTGCCGGGCCAGGTGCTCCCGGTCGACGCCCTACCGCTGACGGTCAACGGCAAGCTGGACCGCGAGTCCCTGACCGAGCGGGCGGAGCTGTACCGGTCCGCGCCTTCCCGGGGCGCGACCGGTCCCGACGCGCCCGCCGGCGAAATCGCCGGTGCCGGGGGGACTCGGGCGGAGCACCGGGACGTTTCCACGCTCGCCGCCTTGGTGGAGATCTTCGCGGACACGCTGCCCGGCTCCGGCGGCGTGGACGCCGACACCGACTTCTTCACCGCCGGAGGCGACAGCATCGTCGCCATCACCGTGATCAACCGGGCCCGGGCGCTCGGCCTGCCGATCGCGCCACGGGACGTGTTCCTGCTCAGGACTCCGCGCGCGCTCGCCGAGCACCTGGGGACGCGCACACCGCCGCCCCCGGTGCCCGTGCCCGTCCGCCGCGCGGACGGTCCGCTGCCACCGACGCCGATCGTCCTGCGGCAGCGGGAACTGGGCGGTTCACTCGCCCGGTTCGCCCAGGCCAGGACGCTGGTGGTCCCCGAGGGCACTGGCTTCGCCGACGTCGAGCGCGCCGCGCACACCGTCGTGGCCGCGCACCCGGCCCTGCGCCTGCGACTGCGCGTCGAGCACGGGGTGTGGTCGTTGCGCACCGAACCCGGGCGCCGGATCACCGTCGCCCGGACGGAGGCCACCGACGCGACGGCCGCGGCGGACGAAGCCGCCGGACGGCTCGAACCCGAGTCCGGGGACGTCATCGCGTTCACGTGGCTGGAGAAGAGCCGAACCCTGGTGGTCACCGTGCACCACCTCGCCGTCGACTCGGTCTCCTGGCTGATCCTGCTGGACGACCTGACCACCGCGCTGCGCGGAGCACCGCCCGCGCCTCCGACCACGTCCTACGCCGAGTACGCCGAAGCGCTGACGCTCCAGTCGGCCCACGCGGTCGGCGATCTGGACCACTGGCTCGCCACGCTCCGGGCGCCCGCGCCGCTGCCCGCGGCCGAGGGGCTGCGCGAGACCACGGTCGTGCTCGCGCCCGACCTGAGCGACCGCGTGACGCGCACCGCGCCCGCCGCCCTCGGCGTCGGACTCACCGAGCTGCTGTGCGGCGCGCTGCGGTCCGCGCTGACGCACATCCAGCCGTCGCCCACCGATCTCGCGATCGAGATGGAGCGGCACGGCCGGGTGCCGGCCCTCGAACACCACGACTACAGCCGCACGGTCGGCTGGTTCACCTCCATCGCGCCCGTACGGCTCACGCCCCACACCGACCCGCTCGCGGCCGCGCGTGAGGTCGCGGAGCGCCAGCCGGACGAGCGCGCGCACATCGACTACGGACAACTCAGGTACCTGAACCCGCAGACGGCCCCGCTGCTGACCGCCCGCCCGCAGGTGCTGTTCAACTACCTCGGCCGGGGCGGCGAGTCACAGGCGTTGCGTCTGACCGGTGGCGACCGGGGCAGTCCGTACGCCGTCGAGGTCAACGCGTGGACCGACGCGGCCACCGGCCGCCTGCACGCGGCCTTCACCCTCGCCGAGGGCGTCCCCGACGAGATCACCGGGCACTGGCACGGCGCACTGGAACGCATCGCGGACGCCGCCGCGACGGCCGGGCGCACCGCACCGGTCACCCCGCTCCAGCGGGGCCTGTACTTCCAGGCCCAGATGGCGGGCCCGGCCGGACACTACGTCGCGCAGAGCTACTTCACCTTCGACCGGCGCCTGGACACCGAAGCGCTGGCCGAGGCGATGGCATACGTGATCGCGCGCCACCCGGTCGTGGGCGCCGGCTTCACCACCGACGACGACGGGAACCCCGTCCAGGTCCTCTCGGCGGGCCGGCGAGTCGACGTGCGCACCGTCGAACCGGTCACGGACGCGGAGGCCGAAGCCGTGCGGGCCCGGGACCGGGACACGGGGTTCGATCCGGGCGAGGCGCCCCTGGTCCGGTTGACCGTGCTGCGTCTGCCCGGCGACCGCGACGGACTGCTCCTCAGCTACCACCTGCTGCTGTGGGACGGCTGGTCCCGCGAGATCGTGCTGCGGGACCTCTTCGACGCCTACCAGGCCGTCCTGGCGGGTGAGCCGCGGGCAGCGGTCCCCGCCGCGCCGAGCTTCCAGGACCACGCCCGGGCGCTCGACGCGAAGGACCCGGCCGGATCGGAGTGCTTCTGGGCGGAGCACCTGGCCGGCCTCCCCGGCCCCACGCTGCTCGCCGGACCGGCGCCGTCCCTGACCGACGACCTGCCGCGCGCCCTCGTACGCACCCTTCCCGCCGGACAGTCCAACCTGCTGAGGGAAACCGCCAGGGCGCACGGCGTCACGCTGAACTCGGTCCTGACCGGCGCGTTCGGCCTCCTCCTCGGCGCGCACACCGGGCGTGCCGACGCCGTGTTCGGCGTGACCGTCTCCGGCCGGGAGGGCGAGGGTCTCTCCGACATCGTCGGCGTGCTGCTGAACACCGTGCCCATGTGGACGCGAGCACGGCCGGACCAGACGGTCCGCGAGTACCTGACGGCCGTACAGGCAGCCAGGGTCGAGGCCATGGAGCACGAGCACCTCGGTCTCGGCGAGATCCAGCGGGCCGGCGGACACGACACCCTGTTCGACAACCTGTTCGTGCTCCAGAACTTCCTGGACATGGACGCCTTCGCCGAGATGAACGCCAGGCACGGCATCACCTCGGTGCGGGCCGACGACTCCACCCACTATCCGTTCACCTGGGTCGTCACACCGGGCGACCGGCTCACCGTCAAACTGGAGTACCGCGACGGCGACACCGACGGCGCCCGTCGTCTCCTCGACGACTATCTGCGCGTACTCGACGACCTGGCCCGGTCGACCGGCCCGGTCGGCGCGCTGCGGGGCCCGGGACCGGAACCCGAGCCCACCCCACGCGCCGACGTCGGCACGGACACCGTCGTCGACCGGTTCGACCGGGCGGCGGACCGTGCTCCGCGGCGGGTGGCGCTCGTAGCCCACGGCTCGGCCATGACCTTCGCCGAGCTGCGCGACCGCAGCCGCGCGGTGGCGGGCGTGCTGGCCGGGCGCGGCATCGGCCCCGAGGCGACCGTGGGCCTCGCCGTCCCGCGCTCCCTCGACTCGATCGTGGCGCTGTTCGCGGTACTGCGCGTCGGCGCCGCGTACGTGCCGCTGGAACTGGACCACCCGGACGAGCGGATCGCCGCGATCGTCGCGGACGCCGGTCCGGACGTCACCCTCACCGTGAGCACCGTCGCGCCCCGGCTGACCGGCGACCTGATCGAACTGGACCGTCCGCTGCCCGGGGCCGAGCCTTTCGTGACGTTCGCGCCGGACGACCCGGACCGGCTGCGGCACCCCGCCTACACGATCTACACCTCCGGGTCGACCGGGAAGCCCAAGGGCGTGGTGACCGAGTACGCCGGACTCACCAACATGCTGATCAACCACCAGCGCCGGATCTTCGAACCGGTGCTGGCGGAGCACGGGAACCGGGTCTTCCGGATCGCGCACACCGTGTCGTTCGCGTTCGACATGTCGTGGGAGGAGCTGCTGTGGCTCGCCGACGGCCACGAGGTGCACATCTGCGACGAGGAACTGCGCCGCGACGCGCCCAGGCTGGTCGAGTACTGCCTCGAGCACGGGATCGACGTGATCAACGTGACCCCGACCTACGCGCAGCAACTGGTGGCCGAGGGCCTGCTCGACAATCCCGCACGCCGCCCCGCACTCGTACTGCTGGGCGGCGAGGCCGTCACCCCGGCGCTTTGGCAGCGGCTCGCCGAGACCGAGGGAACCGTCGGCTACAACCTGTACGGGCCCACCGAGTACACCATCAACACGCTCGGCGTCGGCACCTTCGAGTGCCGGGACCCGGTGGTCGGGGTGGCGATCGACAACACGGACGTGTACGTCCTGGATCCGTGGCTGCGGCCGCTGCCGGACGGCGTGCCCGGAGAGCTGTACGTGTCGGGCATCGGCATCGCGCGGGGCTATCTCGGGCAACCCGCCCAGACCGCGCACCGCTTCGTCGCCTGCCCGTTCGGTGCACCCGGCGAGCGCATGTACCGCACCGGGGACCTGGTGGTCCGGCGGCCGGACGGGAACCTGATGTACCTGGGCCGCACCGACCAGCAGGTCAAGATCCGGGGGCACCGGGTCGAACCGGGCGAGGTCGAGGCCGCTTTCGCGGCGCACCCGGCGGTGCGGTTCGTCGCCGCGGTCGCCCAGCCCGACCCGCAGGTCGACGGGGCGTACCGGCTGGCGGCCTACCTCGTGCTGGACGGCTCCGACCTGACCGAGGTCGCCGCCCAGGTGGGCGCCGGGCTGCCGGACTTCCTGCGCCCGACGCACTACGCCCAGGTCGACGCGATACCGCTGACCGTGAACGGGAAGGCCGACACCAGGGCGTTGCCGGAGGCCAAACCGCTGGGCGCGCTGACCACGGCGGGGGAGCGCGGACCGCGGTCCGGAACCGAGACCGTGGTGTGCGAGTTCTTCGCCGAGGCACTGGACCTGGACGACGACGAGGTGAGCGCGGTGAGCGACTTCGTGTCCCTCGGAGGGCACTCCATGCTGGCGGTGCGGCTGACCGGGCTGCTCCGCCGGGAGTACGGTCCAGTGATCACCATCCGCGATCTGTTCACCCTGCGAACCCCCGAAGCGATTGCCCGCCACCTCGATGACAACTCCTGACACGCAGCGGCCCCGCCAGGGGTCCGACATCCTGCGCACCGCGCTGCGCCGCAACGTCGGCGCCATGACCGGGGGCACCGTCCTCATGGGCCTGTACCAGGCCGGTGAGACCGCCTTCCCGATCGCGCTCGGCCTGATCGTCGAACACACGATGCGGGATCGGAGCTCCGGTTCGCTCGGCGTCTCGATCGCGGCGCTGGCCGTGATCATCACGACCGTGTCGCTGTCGTGGCGGTTCGGAATGCGGATCCTGCAGAAGGCCAACACGACCGAGGCGCACCGCTGGCGGGTACGAGTCGCGGCCTGCGGACTCCAGCCGGTGGCCAGGGACGTCGACCTCAAGTCCGGTGAGGTGCTGACCATCGCCACGGAGGACGCCGACCAGAGTGCGGACATCATCGAGGTGGTGCCGCTGCTGGTCAGTTCACTGGTCGCGGTGGTGATCGCGGCGGTCGCGCTGAGCCTGGCCGACCTCCGGCTCGGTCTGCTCGTGATCGTGGGAACCGTCGCGATCCTGTCGGTCCTGAGCGTGATGTCCCGACGGATCGGCTCCAGCACCCACGAACAGCAGGCCCGGGTGGCACGGGCCGGCGCGAAGGTCGCCGATCTGATCATCGGACTGCGTCCGCTGCACGGCTTCGGCGGCAACCACGCGGCCTTCCGGTCCTACCGGAAGGTCAGCACGCAGGCGAAGCAGCAGTCGGTCACCGTCGCCAGGGTGAACGGGGTGTACGCGGGCACCGCGCTGGCCCTCAACGCGGTCCTCGCCGCCGCCGTGACGCTGACGGCGGGCTGGCTGGCGTTCGACGGCCGGATCAACATCGGCGAACTCGTCATGGCCGTGGGACTCGCGCAGTTCATCATGGAGCCGCTCAAACTGTTCTCCGAGATGCCCAAGTACGTGATGATCGCGCGTGCTTCGGCCGAGCGGATGGCACTGGTCCTGACCGCGCCCCCGGTGACGACCCCCGGGCCGGAGCGCCCGGCGGCAGGCCGGGGGCTCGAGGTCGACTGCGTGCGCCACGGGGCCCTGCGCGAGGTGAAGTTCCAGGTGGCCGCCGGCGAGTTCGTGGCCATCGCCGCCTACCAGCCGCGCGCGGCGGCCGACCTCGCGTCGATCCTGGCCCTGAACGTCCCGCCCGAAGCGTACGAGGGAGCGGTGCGGGTCGGCGGCCGGGACCTCGCGGACCTGTCGACCGCGGCGGTCCGCGAGCACATGCTGGTGAACCCGTACGACGGGGAGATCTTCGCGGGCACCCTCCGCACGAACATCGACCCGTCGGGCACCAGCCGGACGGTCCCGGAGGCCGTCGAGGCGTCCATGCTGACCGACGTCGTCGCCCTGCACCGCGAAGGGCTCGACCATCCCGTCCGCGACCGCGGCGCGAACCTGTCCGGCGGCCAGCGCCAGCGGCTGTCCCTGGCCCGTGCGCTCGCCGCCGACACCGACGTCCTCGTCCTGCGCGACCCGACGACCGCCGTCGACGCGGTCACGGAGCAGCTCATCGCGCGCAACGTCGCGAAGCTGCGCCGGGGCCGCACCACCGTGGTGATCACCAGCAGCCCCGCCCTCCTGGACGCCGCCGACCGGGTCCTGGTCCTGGACGACGGCGTCATCACCGCCGAGGACACACATCGCAACCTCCTCGCCACCGACGAGGACTACTGCAAGGCCGTGGCCCGGTGATCCGGTGACCGCTCGCTAGGCGAGAGCCCAGGCGACGTCCCGGAGCAGGGCGTGCCGCCAGCCCGCCCGGTCGTGGTGCGACGCCGACCGCGAGACCCGCACGGTCGCACCGGCCTGTTCGGTCAGCGTCTCCACCAGGGCGCAGTGGGGGAGCATCCGCGTCTCGTGTTGCCCCACGTCGAACGCGACCCGCAGACCGGACAGGTCGGGACGCCCCCGCAGGCGCGCGGCGACGGCGCCGCCGACCGGACCGCCCAACGGGTCCGCCGATTCCTGTGCGTCGGGAGTCCACCACAACGACGCCGACTGGCAGGCGACGCGGGTCACCAGGTCGGGGAACTCCAGCGCCGCGTACAGCGCGCTCAGCCCGCCGAGGCTCTGCCCCGCGACCACCAGCCGGTCACGGTCGGCGGGCACGCCGGACTCCGCGACCAGCGGCAGCAGTTCGTCCCGGACCGCCTCCCACAGCTCGGGACGGCACCCGAACTCGCCCTCCCTGTCCCTGACCGGAAGGAAGACGAGTGTGACCGGCGGCAACTCGCCACTGGCGACGGCCGAGTCGAACGCGGTCGCCGCGGGGTGCAGGTACAGCCAGTCGTCCCCGTCGAGCAGCAGGACCACGGGTCCACCGCCGCCCGCCGGGTGGACGCGCACGGTACGCCGCCCCCCGAGCCGCTCCCCGGCCCAGCGCAGCCGGGTGCGGGGGAGGGGCAGTACGTCGGTGGCGGCGACCGCCGGCCAGTGCGGCTGGGGCGGGGCGTCCGGGGTCGCGGCGATGGACCGGTCACCGCCCGCACCGACCGGGTTGAACGGGTCGGCGTACGCCGCGTCGCCGACGAGGAACTGGTACGTGACCCGCAGCCGCGCGGGCATCCGCACCTCGGCGTACCAGCAGTCGGTGTCGCCCCACCGGCGCAGGGGCACCGGCTCCGACCAGCTCTCGAATCCGATGGTCGCCGCCTCGGACCCGCGCCGCAGGAACAGGGTCACCCAACCGTCGCCGTCCGCCACCGACGCGGGTGTCCGCGCACTCGCCCAGAACGCGTCGGAGCCGGGCTTGCCGGACAGTCCGAACGCGGCGAAGGTCTCTTCCCCCACCGACCTCATCAACGTCTCCTTGTGGAGCGGAAAGTGAGACGACTAAGCTCCTTTCCCATTAGGCGAGCCTAACCTAATCCATCGGGAGGCACCGCAGATGAGCACCAACCCCTTCGACGACGCCGACGGCCGTTTCCTCGTCCTCGTGAACGACGAGGGCCAGCACTCGCTCTGGCCGTCCTTCGCGGAGGTGCCCGGAGGGTGGACGATCGCCCTCGAGGAGAACAGCCGGGCCGCCTGCCTGGAGTTCGTCGAGGCCAACTGGAAGGACCTGCGCCCCCGTTCCCTCGTCGAGTCCATGGACGCCTGACGCCCGACGCTCTGCACCAGACTGACGAACGCCCGCTTCCTCACCATGGGCCCCGGCCGACAGGCGAGCGCGCGAACCACTGTCATGGCCCCGACCGCGCGCCGCGCACATGAAATCGGTCGCGCCCCGTGAGACGACCCGTTAGCCTCCGCCTGGGCGCGGTGAGGCGCGACGTATGAGCGCGAGGGGGAGTCAGCCATGGAGACCGACGGCCTGCGGACCGACCGTCTGGGCTTGCTGCTCGACCAGTTCGACCAGGCCAGGGCCATGGCTCGGGTACGGCTGGCCGGGCTCGGTGACGAGGAGTACCTCTGGGAACCGGTGGCCCGTTGCTGGTCGATCCGGCGCCGGGGTGACGCCGCGACGCCCAGGGCGTACGGGCCCGGCGAGTGGGTGCTCGACAAGGGCGCCCCGGGCATCCCGGCGAACGAGTACGCCGAGGTCGCCCGGCAGGCCGCCGACGGCATGACGATCGCCAAGATCGCCGACGACTGGAGCGTGACGGTCGAACGGGTCGAGCAGGTCCTCGCCCACACCGGTACGCCGGAACCCGACGACACGCCGATCACCACCATCGCGTGGCGGCTGGGGCACCTGCACTCCGACTTCGCCGGCCGATGGGAGTGGACCTTCGGCGAACGCAGGCGGGATCCGAAGCTGCTGGTCGACTTCACTCCGTCCGCCGCTTCGGCGCTCGAGCGGTTCTGGAAGCTGGTCGACCGCTGGCGCGACAGCGTCGCCGCCGTCACCGACGAGCAACTCGACATGGTCGGCTTCTCGCAGTATCCGTACGGCTCCGACCCCGACGACCCGTTCATCGCCGTGCTGGCCGGTGCCAACCTCGAGTTCATCCACCACATGGCCGAGGTCGCGCTGCTCCGCGACCTGTGGCGGACCCGCTTCACGGCTTTCGAATAGGGGCGGCCGCTCGGCTGTTCGAGGGGGCCGGAGCCGCACAGGGAGCCGGCTGGCTCCCGTGTCTCCTCCGGTCGGTCTGTCAGCCGCCGACGTTGACGTCGATGCAGGCGTAGAACGCGTTGTCGGTGTCGGCGACGTTCCACACGGCGAGAACCTTCTGCTGCCCGGTGAGGCCACCGAAGTCGACCTGGTGGTTCACCACTGCGCCCGGTTTGGCACCGCCGTCGTCGAACAGCGCGATCCGCTGACCGCCGGCGTAGTACTCCCAGGTGCTGGTGGCGTGCTGCGCGGTGAGTTTCCACGAGAACGTCGCGTTCCTCGGCACCGGTGTGACGGCCCAGCCCTTGCCGTCGTCGTCCAGCTCGGCGAAGCGGCCGTTGCCGCCACTGCAGCTACTCAGGCCCTTGGGGCCTTCGACGCTCTGCGGCTCGTACTTGATGTCCCCGCAGGACACCGTGCCCGCGGCACACTGGGCCTGGCGGCTGGGCGGGTCGGAGATGTAGCCGTGCGCACTCGCCGAGGAGGCGGGGAGGCTGACGGCGATCACTGGGGCGAGGGCCGCGCCGATCAGCGCGGCGGTCTTCCGGTTGGTGTGCATGCGGAACTCCTTCACATCAGGCCGTCGCATGGCACGCGCAGTCGTGTGGGGTGACCGCACACGCCGAGTACGGCCTCTCGTGGGTGGGGCCAAGAGGCGGAAGGTGATGCGTACTCACCGCCCTCCCGGGAGACACGAGCCCCGGCTGGGGTCAACTCCGGAAGTGGAACGGCGAGTTCTGTTGGACTAGACCATACAAGTGCTCGGCGTGGACGTGTCAAGAGTGTGGCGCGGCGGCGATTCCGGGGCGGTGAGGCGGTGCGGCTGCGAACGGAGCCTGCGGTCGCCGTACGTCCCACCGGCAACGCCCCACCCCTGTGACGTCGACGCCGGCCGACCGGGCAATCGGCCAGACGGACAGTCAGACGGCGCGCGCCAACCAGCACGTACCGCCGGTTCGTCGCGGTCGTCGGCCTCATCCACGTCCTTCAGACGTCCTTCAGGAAGGGCTCGAGCGAGGCTGGACGTCCCCCGCGACCCTGCTCGGCCTGGCCGTCGGCGGGGGTTCGCGCACGCTTCCGGTCGTCTTCGGGGTCCAGGCGGGCATCTTCGTGGTCCTCTTCCCGTTCCTCCAGGCGCTTTCCGCACCGCGCTCGACGTCGGGGATCAGTCGGTGTCGAGCTGGTGGTCGGCCCAGACGTAGCTTTCGGGCAGCAAATCGGTGATGAGGACCGTGCGGAGGCGGTCGCCTTCACCGACGATGACCTCGAGAGTGGGGAAGTAGTCGAGAAGGACCTGCCGGCACCGGCCGCACGGAGGAACCACCCCCCGGTCGCGGTCTCCGACGGCGACGATCGTGTCCAGCTCGTAGGAGCCCTGACCGGCTGCGGCTCCGATGAGGACCAGCTCGGCGCAGGGGCCTCCGGTGAAGTGGTAGGCGTTCACCGCGGTGACGATCCGACCGTCCCGGGCGCGGGCCGCGGCCGCCATCGTGTGGTTGTCGCCCCGGCAGCGAGTGCGTGCGACGTGGGCCGCGGCCGCAACGAGTTCTCGGTCGACGTGGCGAGCCTGCGTGGTCATCTTCCCTGCTTTCGTGGGCTGTGGGCGGCTGTGAAGGGCTGTCAGGGGCTGGCAGGGGATGTGAGGGCGGCGAGCAGGAGGTCCGCCGGTAGCGCGGGCACCGTCCGGCCGCCGAAGCCGGTGGTCGTGGTCGCCGCGAGCAAGGAGTTGAGCACCGCCTCCTCGACCGCGTCCAGGACCGCTTCGAACAGCGTGCCGAGCCCGGCGTCCGCCATCGGGACGCCGTCCGGTCGAGTACCGAAGGCGATGGCGTAGTCGCCGCTGCCGTGGCTGTAGGCCGCGCCCGTGCGGGCCAGGGCGAACACCGCGCGCCGTGCGACACGGGTGAGCTGCCGGGCATCGAGGGGGGCGTCCGTGGCCACCACGATCATGCAGGAGCCGGTGTCCGCGGGCGGTACCGGCACGTCGGCCCCGACACCCACGGAACGCGGCGTGAGGGTGCGGCCGAGTACCCGCAGAGTGCCGTCGAAGTTGGCCTGCACCAGGACGCCGACCGTGCGGCCTTCGCCGGCCAGGTCCGGGGTACGTGAGGCGGTGCCGATGCCGGCCTTGAATCCCAGGGCGACCGTGCCGGCCCCCGCGCCGACGCAGCCTTCGGCCACCGGCCCGCCGGAGGCCGTGTCGAGGGCCGTCCGGACGTGCTCCTCCTGGACGGGCCGCGCGCGAATGTCCGACAGAAGGCCGTCGTTGCACTCGCCCACCACGGGGTTGAGGCTCTGCACCTCCTCGCATCCGGGCCGCTGGAGCACCCAGCCGACGAGGGCGTCGGCGACACGGAAGGCCCCGAGCGTGGAGGTGAGCAGGATCGGGGTCTCCAGTGTGCCCAGTTCGGTGAGTTGGGTGGTACCGATGAGTTTGCCGTAGCCGTTGCCGGTGAACACTCCGGCCGGCAGCGGGGTGTGCGGGCTGACGAGGTCGGGCACGACGGCTGTGACTCCGCTGTGCACGTCCGGCCGGCCGCGAACGGTGGTGTGTCCGACGCGCACCCCCGGGACGTCGGTGATGGCGTTGAGAGGACCGGTGGCAGCGGAGCCGATGACGATGCCGAGGTCACGGGCTCGGCGTCGGGCGGTGCCGGGTGGAGGCTGTGGGTGGGGCAGTGGTCCCATGCGGCGGGACGTTACGCCTGAAGCGGCGGGAGGGCGCGGGCAGCCGGCCACGACCGGTCGGTCGGCTCGGAATCCACGTGCGTGGCGTGCTGTGACGCACCGTCCGCCGTCCGCCGTCCGCCGTCCGCAGGCAAGCCCGCCATGCTCTTGCAACGGACGGCTCCGCCTCGCCCAGCCCCTGCGCCGCGTAGCCGCCGCCTGGTCAGAGCCGCCGCCAGGTCAGGGCCAGACGTTGGCCTGTGCCTCGAACTCGGCGGGCGCGCTCTCCACGGGCAGCACGCACACCACGTGCCCTCCGGGCACCCGCAGCACGTGACATTCCTGCCACTGGGCGATCTGCTCCGCACCCAGGCCGATCAGGCGCGCGGTCTCCGCCTCGATGTCGTCGGTCTCGATGTCCAGGTGGATACGGGGTGCGTCGTCGACCGCTTGCACGGCGGTCTCCAGTCCTGGGAGAGCCTGATGAAGGTTGGTGAACTGGGGTGCGGGCGGGAACGGTTGAGCGACGACACCGAGAGCCGCCGACCAGAAGCGCGCTGACTGGGCGGCCTCGGCTTCGGGTGTGTCGATGATGACGGCGTACACTCGACTTCTGTGCATGTGCAACTGCCTTCCCCTATGGATTAGCAGCAGTCTGCGGTCACGGATATGCCGTCGCCGGTGCCGTCCCCGCCCACACCGCCGGCGTTCGGACCGTCCACGGGCTCGCCTGTTCGAGTTGCCCGGCGAGGCGGAAGAGGAGGCCTTCGAGTCCGTAGCGGGCGGCGAACTGCATACCGATCGGGAGCCCGGTCTCGGCGTCGGCCGTCAACGGTACGGACATGGCGGGGGTGCCCGCCACATTGAACGGCATGGTGAACGGAGAGCGGTCGTTGAGGCGGTCGATCCAGCCGAGGCCGTCCAGGGGCTCCGCGGTCTCGGCGTAAGTACCCAAGAGCATGGGAAGCTCCGGCAGGACCGGGGTGAGCAGTACGTCGTGGGCGCCGAAGAACCGTGCCAGGCCGCGTGCGACCCGGTTACGGACCGCGAGAGCGGTGACGAACTGGGCGCCGGTGACCCGCTGCCCGTAGTGGTAGCCGGCCAGGGTCTCCGGCTCGAGGGTCGAGGAGTCGACGGGCCGGTTGAAGGCGGCGGCCAGCCCGTCGACCGAGGCCGCGAGGTTCGCCGCCATCAGACGGGCGTTGGCCAGGACGAACTCCTCCCAGTCGACCCCGAGGCCGACTTCGACCTCGGCCACCTGGTGGCCGAGGGATTCGAGCAGACGCACGGTGCGAGCGAGGGCGTCGGCCACTGGCGCGGTGGTGCGGCGCCCACCCCATGCTTGAGGGAGGACACCGATCCGCAGCGAGCCCGGAGGCGCGGTGACTTCCTCCGCGTAGGGCCGGGACGGCTGCGCGGCGAAGTAGGGATCACCCGGTTCCGGCCCGCGGATCTGGTCGAGCAGAACCGCACTGTCGCGCACGGTGCGGCTGACGCTGCCGTGCACGGCCAGACCGTTGAAGACCTCGTCGGCGTCGGGGCCCATGGAGACCCGGCCACGGGTGGGCTTCAGGCCGAAGAGGCCGTTGTAGGCGGCGGGTATGCGGAGCGAGCCGGCCGCGTCGGTGGCGTGTGCGATCGGGACCACCCCGGCAGCGACGGCCGCGCCCGCGCCCCCGCTGGAGCCGCCCGCGCTGCGCTCCGGGTTCCACGGGTTGCGGGCCGGGCCGTACAGGACCGGTTCCGTCGTGATGCTGTAGGCCAGCTCCGGTGTCGCGGTGCGCCCGAACGTCACGAGGCCGGCGCGGCGCAGGCGCAGCATGAGGGCGGAGTCGGCGCCGGCGACGTTGCCGGCCGCGAGACGGCTGCCCAGCTCCATGCGTCTCCCGGCCATGGCGACCCCGATGTCCTTGATCAGGAATGGGACTCCGGCCAGCGGCGCACTGCCCGGTTCGGGCTCGTCGTCGGTGGGCCACGTGTCCACGATGGCGTTGATCCGCCGGTTGACCGCCTGCGCGGCCTCTAGTGCGGCTGCCGCCAGTTCGGCGGGGGTCACCTCGCCCTTGGCCACGAGCTCCGCGAGCCCGACGGCGTCGAAATTCACGTACTCGGCAACTCTCACTGTCACTCCCAGTCGAAGGCATGAACGAGACCATCGGGTACCGGATGATACCGAACGGTATCGCGTGGGACGGGCTGGTACCGTAGCAGGGGACGAGGGCGCGCAACCGACGGGACGTCACGGAGTGGTCATGGCATCGGCCGGCAGAAGACCGGGCAGGGTGGCGAAGCTGCCGCCACGTGAGCGCATCCTCGACGCGGCGGAAGAGCTCTTCCAGAGCGAGGGGATCCGACGGGTGGGGGTCCAGGCGATCGCCGAGAGGGCCGAAACCACCAAAATGGCGATCTACCGGCACTTCGAAACCAAGGACGCGCTGGTCGCGGAGTGGCTGCGGATCGTCGCCGCCGACTACCAGGCGGCCTTCGACCGGGCCGAGGACGAGCATCCCGGCCGGCCCGGGGAGCAGATCCTGGCCCTGGCCCGCTTCATCGCCGAAGGACTGCCGGCGATCTCGCACCGGGGCTGTCCGTTCATCAACTCCATCGCCGAACTGCCCGACCGTTCGCATCCCGCACGGCAGGTGATCGAGGAGCACAAGGCCCGCCAGACCCGCAGGCTGGTCGGGATGTGTGCCGAGGCCGGTCTGCCCGACCCCGAGCAGACCGCGGCCGAGATCACTTTCGTACTCGAAGGCGCTCAGGTCAGCACACAGAACGGAAGCATCGATCAGGCGGGGGACCGGCTGATGAGAGTCGTCGAGGGAATCCTGGACCGGCACGACCCCGCCTCCGGCTCATCCCGGACGACGGCACACAGCCCGGGAGCGGCTGCCACGAGGAGGCGCTGAGCGGCGGTTCGGCCGGACGGAGTTCACCAGGAGCCGGGCGGTCACGGGTGCTCGGCGGCAGGCCGGGGCGACGGCATCGTCCTCGACCGCAACTCGGCGTGGACGTCGTCGGTTTCCCCACTTGGGACGAGCGTCGCGCCAATGCCGCGCAGCGCCGCGAGTGCCGCCGCGTTGTGCGTTTTGGTGTCCGCGACCACGGTCCGGGCACCGGCTTCGGCGGCTTCGCCGAGCAGTACGCGCAGTGCGGCGCCGCCTATCCCGCGGCCGCGTCGGGAACGGGCGAGCCACATGCCCGTCTCGAGGACCTCGAGGCTGCCACGGACGGCCAGCCGGGCCGACCCCACTATTCTTCCCTCGTGGTGGATCACGAAGGTGGATTCCCTGAGCGGGCCGGCCAGCCCCGGGCGCCGAGCGCGGTGCCACGCCCGGAAGGCTTCCCGCCGTAACGGCGTCCACCCCGGTGGACCGGCCACCGGAGGCATGACCTCCTCGGGTTCCGCATCCTCGACGGCCACGGTGAGGAGTCCTTCGAGGCTCACCTCGTCCACCTGCCGCAGCACCACTTCGCCGACCACGTTGGTCCCCTCCAGCGCGCGTTGGACACCGGTTGTCGATTCTCCCGTTCTGCGGGGCGTTCACGCGAGTGGTTTCCAGCGGGGCCGGCATGCGTTCAGGGAACGGGAGGGCCGATGGACCCGCAGGACCAAGAGAGATTCCGGGACTACGTCGACGCCCGGTGGAGCGCCCTGCTGCGCCTGGCGAACCTGCTGACGGGCGGCGACCGGCACGAGGCCGAGGACCTGGTAGAGATCGCTCTGATGAAGGCGCTTGGCCGCCGGCGGCACGTCGAGGACCCGGACGGTTACGTACGCAAGGTGATGTACCGCCAGCAGATCAGCCGCTGACGGCTGCGTCGTCCGCACCGAGAGGTGACCTTCGCGGCGCCGCCGGAGGATGCCTACTCGGCCGACGACGGGAAGCGGCTTTGGTCGCGCGACCTCGGGCTGAAGCTGCGCGAGGAGTCGGGCGACCCCACGATGCGGGAACTGCTCTTCGACGCCGCGGCGGAGTACGGGTGCCGAAGAACCCGGTGGAGGGCGGGATCGCCCCCGAGCTGATGCTCTACGAGCACGGACTCATCGGGCAGATCGGCGGCGAACTGTTCCGGCCGGAGAGGTGTGACCGCGGTGCGTGGACCGGGTCTGGCCGGCCCAGGAGGGTCAGTCGTCCTCCCCGGGCTCCGCGGGCTCCCCGGGCTCCGCGGGCTCGTCGGGCCGACTGGTCCGCCGGAGAGGCGGAAGGCCCCGGTCCGGGCCACACTGCTGGATGTCTCCCAACCGAGTGGGGCAGGCGGCTGGGTAGCTGTCGATTCCGTCCAGCGTGGTTGGCGGGTGTACCGCTTCCGGCTACCAGGAGGAGCGAACGATGACTGCGCGTCTGGGCAGGGTGACCTGCGACATCACGATCTCGGCCGACGGGTTCTCGGCCGGTCTCAACCAGACCGAGGAACGTCCGTTCGGCGACGACGCCGGCGACGGCTGGGGAGCCAAGCTGCACGCCTGGCTCGTCGAGACTCCCGAGGAGAACCGGACCGAGGTCGATCAGTTGGCCGCCGCCAGGGCCTTCGTCATGGGGCGCAACATGTTCGGCCCGGTCCGCGGCGAGTGGGATCGGCCGTGGAACGGCTGGTGGGGCGAGGATCCACCGTTCCACGCCCCGGTCTTCGTACTCACCCACCACGCGCGTGCGCCGCAGCCGATGGACGGCGGCACCACTTACCACTTCGTCACCGACGGAATCGAGTCCGCACTGGCACAGGCGCGCGCGGCGGCCGGCGACGGCGACGTGGCGGTCCAGGGCGGCGCGACCACCATCAACCAGTACCTGGCCGCCGGCCTGATCGACGAGTTGCGGCTGCACATCGCGCCGCTCACGCTCGGCGCCGGCACGCGGCTCTTCGAGGGCGTCCCGCCGCTCGAACTCGAGCAGGTGAAATCGCGAGCGGCGAAACTGGTCACGCACGTGACCTACCGCGTGCTGTCCTGAAGCGCGGGCCGATGCGAACGAACCGAACGCGGCCGACGGCGTCTCGGCGCCGACTGGTGCATGGGCGCACCGAGCCGCGGTCGGGGAGCGCGGTCACCGCGGTCGGTGAGCCGCCGAGGGGATGGCGAGGGCAGCGGCGGCCGCACCGGCGAACAGGCGTAGGGACACCAACGGCCGACCTCGGACTGGCCGGCCACCACGATCGGCCTTGTGACGGCCCCCGCGGGAGCACACCCGCGTGCGCGTCGGCTCACGGGAGTATTATGATCGGCCGAAGTTGGCTGGGCAAAGGGCCCGGCGGTGTGGGGGTTGTGTCAGTGGCTGTTGGCCGGGTGATTCGTTTCGACAGTGCGCGGGGCTATGGGTTCATCGCCCCCGCAAAGGGCGGGGAGGACATCTTCCTGCATGTGAACGACCTGCTGATCCCAGAGTCGTATCTACGCCCCGGGCTCGAGGTCGAGTTCGAGATCGAGGACGGCGGCCGGGGCCTGAAGGCCTCGAACGTGCGGCTCACGCAGGAGGCACAGGCCTCCCCGACGCCGGCCCCCGATGCCCAGGCGCCCCGGTTCCAGACCCCGCACTCGGTCGCCTCGGCCGTCGTGTCCGCACCCGCCGCCCCGGCGCCCGTACGCGCCGCCGGCGGGGAGGAGCCGATGTGCGACGTCCTCAGCAAGGCGGAGTTCACCAGGGAGGTGACCGAGGTGCTGCTGAAGTCCGGCCCCGGGATCACCGCGGCGCAGCTCCTGGAGATCCGCGACGAGCTGGTCAAGTTCGCCGAGAGCCACGGCTGGGTCGAGGACTGAGGCAGCCGGCCCCGGCGCCGCGGCCGACGGCGTACGCCCGCGAAGCTTCTTCCGCCGCGTGACGGCAGACCGCGGTGCTCCAGGAGAAGTAGCACTGTGCGCGGACGGCGCGGAGGCGATCGACGCGGTCCGCGCACGCGCTGCGCCGTCTTCGTCGTACCCGTGGACACCGGCTGCGACGAACCCGCCGACGGACGCAGGAACAGCCCGCGGGCAGGCCGGGCGGACCGTCGCGGCCTCCCCGGGAAGCCGGGGAACTACGCGGGCCGGGAGCCGTCGGGCAGCTTCGGCGCCGAGTCCGAGTGGAGCATGCCGACCGACGGTCCACCGAGGGCCTGGTACGTCGGCACCGTGTTCCCCGACGGAGCGCCGCAGGTCAGCCCGATGTGGGTGGCCCTGGAGGGCGAGGGGGAGCTGACGTTCAACACCTCGGTGGGCCGGGTGAAGGAGGAGAACCCGCGCCACGACCCCCGCGTCTACCTCTCGCACGCGGACGCCGCCGATCCCTTCGACCGAGTGCAGATCAGCGGCGTGGTGGACCCCGCTCCCTGACGGCACGCCGGGCAGGCGCCGGCCATGGCACGACGGGCGCGCTGCGGCACGCAGCGGAGCAACCGCCGTGTGGGCACCGGGTGCTGGGTGGAGCCGCGGGCCCGGTGAGAGGTGAGAAGCTGAGTCGAGGGTGATCCGGTCCCATACCCTTGTGTGCGAAGACGCCAGATGCCGTGGGTATCCACATCGAGGAGGCGATGGTGCTGGGAAGGGGCACGTGGTTGCTGGCGGGCGCCATGGTGGTGGTCTGCGTGGTGCTCGTCGGCCCCAGTGCACCGAGCGGTGCCCTTTTCGCCAGGTCACTGCCCGTCGACGCGGTCGAGGACGTCGTATCGAACCGGGTCATGACGTGGAACATCTGCAACCCCTGCAAGGAGAGCAACGTCGACCGGGCGGCGGAGATCGCCACGTACGCGCCCCAGGTCGTAGGCCTCCAGGAGGCGTGCGTGCGCGACGTCGAGAGCATCCGGGATTATCTGGAGCGCGTCTACGGACTGGTGTACCACGTCGAGTACGGGACGGTTCTCGGGCACCGGGGCCGGTGCGGGGGACTGCCGTGGAGCCCGGGGGCCTTCGGTCAGGCGGTCCTCTCGGCAGCGCCGATGACGGACCACGTCAACGTCGAGTATCCCGACGGCGGATCCGAAGACCGCGGGTACATGGCAGTCACCACCCTGGTGGGCGGTGAGCCCGTCCGGGTCTTCAACACACACCTCGCCCAACGACGCCAGGAGTCGTTCCGGGCAGACCAGCTCCGGGTACTCGCCGCGGACGTCGCCCGGCACGACCGCGCGATCGTTCTCGGCGACTTCAACGCCGTACCGGACGCTCCGGAACTCGCCCGGATGTGGGCTCTGGCCACCGATGCGGATCCCCAGTGCCGCCCCGCACCCGCCGGCTCCTGCGAGCCGACCACCGACTGGTACAGCAAGTTCGACTACGTCTTCCTGCGAGGCATCGCCCCACTCGAGCACCGGGTGCGACCCACCCGGTACTCGGATCACCACATGCTGCACACCGACGTGGACCCGACTTGAGAGCTCGGCCGGCTCGTAGCTCCTAGCTCGCGATCCGTCAGCCGGAGACATCCGTTCCAGGGTGTTCCGCCTGGGCCTTGATCCGCAGCAGTCGGGTCTCCCAGGAGTGGCCGATCCGGTCGAGTTCGCGGGCCAGCGCGCCGAGCCGGGCGCCGACGGCGATGTGGACGACCTCGCGCCCGCGCTGCTCGGCTCGACCAGTCCGACCTGTCGCAGCGGCTCGAACAGGGCTGCGCCAGGCCGTTCCCGTTCAGTGGCTGTTGTTGTTCCGATCTTGAGAGATGCGCGTCGAACGGGAGTCTCGATTGAGTGGTCGCGGAGGGCTGGACGCATATGGACAGGGCCTCCTGAACAGCTCGTTGGTGTCGAATCACCGAGCAGCAGGAGGCCCTGGTGCAGCAGTCTTCCGTGCCGATGGCCGGGCAGTCCAGCTCGGTCACCTGGGAGTGTGACTGCCTGGCTCACCGGTTCGGAAACGCCGCCGACAATGGGACGCGGCGGCCGCGTTACCCGACGGACATGACGGACGCGGAGTGGGCGGCTGTCCGGCCGCTGCTGCCGGTGCCGGGCTGGCTGCGCGGCCGGGGCGGGCAGCCCGAGGCGTACTGCCACCGGGCGATACTCGATGCGATCCGCTACCTGGTCGACAACGGCATCAAGTGGCGGGCGATGCCGGCCGACTTCCCGCCGTGGGACCGCGTTTACGCCTTCTTCCGCCGGTGGCGCGACCACGGCCTGATCAAGGAGTTCCACGACCGGCTACGCGGTCAGGTCCGCGAAAGGCTGGGGCGGGACACGGAGCCGACGGCTGGGGTGATCGACTCGCAGTCGGTCAAGGCGGACGCCGTCGTCGGCTCCGACAGCCGCGGCTTTGACGGCGGCAAGCTGATCAACGGGCGCAAGCGGCACGTCGTGGTCGACACCCTCGGCCTGTTGCTCGCGGTGATGGTCACCGCCGCGGACACCGGCGACCGCGCAGCCGCCCAGGTCTTGCTGCGACAAGTCGCTGACGCGCACCACCTGCTGGCCCTGGTCTGGGCTGACGGCGGCTACACCGGCAGCCTCGTCGAGTACTGCCTGGCCACGTTCGCCCTGGTCCTGGCGATCGTCAAACGCAGCGACGACCAGAAGGGGTTCGTGGTGCTGCCCAAGCGGTGGATCGCCGAGCGGTTCTTCGCCCACCTGATGCGCACCCGCCGCCTGGCACGCGACTACGAGCGCCGCACTACCAGCGCCGAAGCGATGACCTACTGGTCGATGATCCTGCTCATGACTCGCCGCCTGGCTCGGCCACGCCCGCCGCAAGCGTGAAGCGGCCCGGCTGCTGCTCGGCCAGCCAGCCGCGAGCCACCAGTCGTTTCGCCTTCGACCGCAGCGTCTCCACCCGCGCCGGCACCACCTCCATACCGAACGCGGCGGCCATCTCCTGGCAGGTCAGTGGCCCTTGACCGAGCCGGGACCGGTCCGCGAGCACTGTGAGGAGGCGCTGGTAGTCCACCGACAGCACCGACCAGGCCAGCCCCTCACGCCACACGGGCACCTGCGACTTCGGCTTCGCCGCATCCCGGGGCGCCGACTGCGCGTCCGTATCCCGCAGGTCCGGGGTGGTCGTGTCGGCGGTGTTTCCGCCGTCCGGAGCCAGCACCACATCGACCCGCCTGCGGGCGATAGCCCACTCCTGCCATTCCTGCTCGGCCGCGGCCAGCTCGGCCTGAATACGGTCGGCCTCCTCCCGCAGCCCGTCAACTCGACGGCGAGCGGCGAGCTCGTGCTGTTCCAGCAGTCCGACAACCGACGGCATCCATAACCTCCCAGGGAGCAACGACACGACAGGCCACAACTCCCAAGAAGTCACCGATCCTATGCCTGGCCTGCGAAAACACCGCCCTCAGGTTCGGTACGACAACAGCTACTCACCGTTACGGGCAGGCCGCAGCAACTGGACTCGATGCTCGGACAGTTCGCGTCCCGGAGATCTTGGGCACCCTCGTTCTCGTCTCCGCAGGCACCCCTTGGACCACACCGCTCAGGAGGAACCAGTGTCATACCCGCAACTGCTCACCCCCGAGGAGAAGCTCGCCGACGCGAAGAAACTGTTGAGCCTCCCGCGTATCGTCGCGATCTGCGGCTCCACCCGCTTCATGACCGAGATGAACGAGGCCGATCTGCGGGAGACCAAAGCCGGAAAGATCGTCGTCAAACCGGGCTGTGACATGAAGTCGCCGCACGAACTCTGGTCCGATCCTGTCGAGGCCGAGGCGCTGAAGGCTCGACTCGACGATCTGCACCGGGCGAAGATCCGGCTCGCTGATGAGGTGCTCGTAGTCGGCGACTACATCGGAGACAGCACCCGAGCCGAAATCGCCTACGCCCGGTCGCTGGGCAAGCCCGTGCGGTGCACGCACCCCGAAGTCGACCCTGACGCCTGACCGCCCGCTGCCACCGCGGCAACCAGGGCCGGCAGCCCGCCGCCCGACCGTCTCGCGGTGGCTTCGGCCGCCGCCCACCCCACACCCTCCGCAGGCATCCCTTGGAATTGATCACCTAGGGGCACCCGCCCCCGTCCGTATGCGGCCCCGGCCCCGGTTCCCCGGGCCGGAGATGCCTCAGTGGCGCGCTTCGATGCCCCAGGCGGCGGCCCGGGCGGCGGCGGCCGCGCGGTTGGGGAGGTCGAGCTTGGCGAGGATGTGCTCGATGTGGGTCCCCACGGTGCGGGGCGTGACGTGGAGCCGCTCGGCGATCTCACGGTTGGTACGGCCAGTGGTCAGTTCGGCCAGCACCTGGAGCTCCCGTGGCGAGAGGCCGCCGGGTCGCCGCGGGTGGGGGGCGTCCCGCCCGGACGGTGCACCTGCGGGGGAGTCGAGGGCCGCGGCGAGGGCCTCCGTGAGCAGGGTGACCACGGCGCGCGCCGGATCGGGCGTGCGCCGTGGCCGGCGGGTGCTGACGTTCAGCATGCCGACATACCGGCCGTCGACGGCGAACAGGCACTGCGCCACACCGTCCTCGACGCCGAGGGGGCGCAGCACCTCCTGGAAGCCGGGGGACGCTGCCAGGAGCTGCCCGGGGACGTCCCTGAGCCAGAGGCCGTCCCGGGCCGGGCCGCGGAGCACGGCGAACACCGGGTCACGGTGGAGGCGGTTCTCTATGTAGGCCGTGGCGTCGTCCGGGTAGCTCCCCGCCAGTGTGGTGTGGCGCCGGCGCAGCGGATCCCACCGGGCCAGGGAGGCGTGGTCGTACGCCATGACCTCCGACAGCGCCGCGAGGACCGTGCCGACGCCGGCCGCGCCGCTCGTGGCGTTCCTGGCGGCCTCACGCACGTGGACGGCCGCGTCCAGGATGTCCGCCGTGTTCCGTCCCGCTGCCATCCCCCAAGGATGATCATGCGCCCGGAATACGTCAATCGCGAAGGGCGTCGTGCACGATTCTCCCGTCCACGACGGTGAGCACGACGGGCATGTCCGGGATGTCGTGGGGGTCGGCAGCGAGCAGATCCCCGTCGAGTACGCAGAGGTCGGCGACCTTTCCCGGCTCCAGTGAGCCCTTCCAGTCGTCGGCGAAGTCCTGCCAGGCCGCGTCGATCGTGTAGGTACGGATCGCCTCCGCCAGGCCGATGCGCTGCTCGGGGCCGCTGACCCGGCCGGTGGCCTTGGACTCGCGCAGCACCATGGTGGCGACGCCCTGGCGCCAGTCCGGGTGGGTGACGGGGGCGTCGGACCCGCTGACGACCCGTACGCCGGCGTCGATGGCGTCGCGGTACGGCCACGCGTACGCGGCCCGTTCGGCGCCGACGAACTCCTCTTCCATGTCGGCGACGGTCCACTTGATGGTCGGGTTCATGTTGACGCCGAAGCCGTGCGCGGCCAGCACCTTCATGCTGCGGGCGGTGAGGAAGTCGCCGTGGATGACGTAGTGACGGGCGTCGGGTCGCGGGTGCTCCGACACGGCCGCGGCGAAGGCGTCCGTGACGGTGTCGATGGCCCGGTCGCCGGTGACGTGGACGCCCACTTGGTACCCGGCGGTGTGGGCATGCCGGATCATGGCCCCGATCTCCGCGGTCCGCTCGGTGTCGGTCTCGCCGCCGACGCACAGGGAACCGCAACCCCCGCCGACGTACGGCTCGTTCATCCAGGCGGTCCTGTTGGGGACGATGCCGTCGGCGAAGACCTTGACCCCGTGGATGGCGAGGCGGCGCGGGTCGGAGCCGCCGGACTCTCCGGACCGTCCAGACCGTCCGGAGCCTGCGGACCCTCCGGATTCGCCGAGGGAGGTGAGGACGCGGGCGAACTCCTCGGCGGTGCCGGCCATGCCGGTGGGCACGAGCAGGACGCCTACGCGGGCCGTCAGTTCGCCGTCGGCCAGTAGCCGGCGGTAGGCGTCGAGGGTCTGCGAGCCGAGTGCGCCGCGCATGATGCCGTCGCCACCGGGGCCGAGCCCGGGCTCGGTGTAGCTGGTCACGCCGAGCCGGGCGAGCGTGGCGAGGGCCGCCCTGATCGCGTCGGTCCGCTCCTGCCGGCTGAGCGGCGGCAGCGCGTTCTGGACGAGGTCCTGGGCCCCCTCGTGGAGCAGCCCGGTCGGTTCGCCGGCCGTGTCCACGACGATGGCCCCGCCGGGCGGCGCCGCGGTGTGCCGGTCGATCCCGATGAGCTCCAGCGCCTGGGAGTTGACCCAGGTGGCGTGCCCGGAGAAGGAGTACAGGACGACGGGGTGGTCCGGGCTCACGGCGTCCAGGTCGCGCCGCGAGGGCAGCCGCGACGGAGCGGACACGCACTCTGCGAGATAACCGGTGTCCCAGCCGTGCCCCGTGATCCACTGCCCGGCCGGAGCTCGCCCGACGGCCACCCGTACCGCTTCGGCCACGTCCGCGAGGGAGGACACGGCGGGATGGCCGAGGTCCAGGGAGAGCGGCGGCGTGGCCATGCCGAACGCACAGCCGTGCAGATGGGAATCGTTGATACCAGGGAGCAGCGTCGCCCCCCGAAGGTCGATCACCCGGGTGCCCGGCCCGACGAGCGGCGCGACGTCGTCCCGGCCACCGACGGCGCTGATGGTCCCACCGGTCACCGCCAGGGCCGAGGCGACGGAGAACCCCGCGTCGACCGTGACCACCTGCCCGCCGAGAAACACCAGGTCCGCGTACATGTCCATGGAGGGTCCCTTTCGAAAACCGGGCGCACAGCGGGCACCCGCGAACGATCTCCCGAGGACTATGACGGCACCCACGCCTCCCGCACATCGGTCATTCCACCGATGCGCATCGCCCCTCCTCAGTCGTCGATGAGGGCGTCCGCAACGGCTCTGGCCACCCGGCCGGCCCGCTCCGGTGTCCGGACGTTCTGGACCACCCCTTTTGAGCTGGGTCGGTTGCGGGCCACGGGGCCGTCCTCGCGGGCGCGGGGAGTAGGCGAACCCCACAGGCGAGGCCGGCCGGCGGATGGCGGTGCCCGGCTTCGTGGTCAGGGGACGGGGCCGTGGGTCCATCGCCCGGCCAGCGCCCGTTCGACGAGGTGGGTCAGCTCGGTCAGCCGGAGACGTTCGGTGGGGTGGAAGTCCTGGGCGTCGATGGTGGCGCGCAGCCGGGTGAGGGCGGACTGGACCGGAGGCTGGTGGGCGGGCGTGCCGTTCCAGGCCAGTTCGCGCAGCAGCATGGCGATGCGGGCGAGGACTGCGGGTTCGGTGGCGCCGTAGCGCATCGGCTGGGCTACTGCCAGGTCGAGCAGGTCTTCCAGGTCCGGGCGTCGTAGGACGACTCTGACCTGCTGGTCGTCGTCGAGCAGGAGATGGGGGTCGAGGTGGCGTTGGGCCAGCTCGCACAGCAGTGCGGAGGAGTGAGACAGGGCGTGGACAGCGGTTGTGGGGTCGTTGACTGCTGGGGAGAGTGCTTTGGCGGCGATGTCGGTGAGCTGCCGCAGTCCGAAGGCGATGTCCTGGTGGTCGGTGCGTTCGGCGCCGGTGGTCACGGCCTCGGCGACTGCTCCGGCCAGACGCGCCCGCGTCTCGGAGGTGAATGGCTCGCTGGTGTGTGGCCAGGCGGCGCCCATGGGCGTGCCGGTGACCAGGGAACTACCGGGGTGGCGGTCGATAAGCAGGATGGCGTCCGCTTCCACGGCTGCGTTGAGCAGGGCTTCCTCGTCCACGGAGGTCAGGAAGCCGGAGGTGCGGGTGGTCAAGGTCAGGGCGTTCGGGGGCGGTTCCGGGGACGCACCACGGTGGTTCCCTGCGGCGGAGCCCCCGGGTGGCGTGTCCTCCTGTCGGGGCAGGAGTCGCTGGATGGTCCGGTCAGCGGCCCAGTGGACTCTGCTCATCATCGTCTCGACGCGGATCTCGCGGGCCAGGTGGGACAGGAAGAGCACGAGGCCGAGCACGCTGGCCAGCGTGAGCAGGAAGGCCACCGTGACCGACACCTGGGGGACGAAGCCGGTCCGCTCGTCCTCGCCAGTGCGTACGGTGCGCAGTACGGTCAGGGCGTAGGTGAACGTGGCGAGGAACAGTGCCAGCGTCGTCTGGACATACCGGTCGGCGGTGAAGGTACGCAACAGGCGCGGGGAGAACTGACTGCTGGCCAGTTGCAGCGTCAGCACCGTGAGCGAGAAAGTCAGCGCCGTGACTGTGACCAGGGAGCCGGCGATCGCCTCCAGCACGGAACGCGCGGCGTCCGCGTTGCCACCGAACAGGTAGTCCCTCAGCCATGCCGGGACGTCGTGCTGGATCCGTTTGTCCATCCGCGGCAGGCCCACGCCCGCGACGACGGCGAGCACGATGCCCAGCGTCGGCAGGGGCCAAAGCTGTGCCCGGAGCGTGTCACGCATCAGCGCGGAGGGGGCGTGGCGGCAGACCGGCAGGGAGGGCCGTTGATGCGGGAAGGGCGAGCGAGTACGTGGGTGTCAGCACGGTCTCACGGTACATATCGTGCCAAGTGGTGCAACGCTGAAGCCGCTGCCGAGTGCCGTGTACCCGGGCGTCGTGGAGTTTCCGTGCTGGTGATGGCCACGCGTTTCCCGGTCTCCGCACAGTGTGGACGTTTCGCACGTAAGTCTGCTTGTTTATCGGTTGGGTGTTTTGTTCCCTTCCGTCGGGTCAGTCGGCCTGCATGAGAATGACGGGTGAGATCCGGAACGAGGACGGATGGGTGTGGCGACGGATCGCCGTGGTCCTGAGCGTGCCAGTCTTGGCGTTGTCGCTGCTCGCGGGCTGCGGCCGGGACGATCCACTGAACGAATCCGCCGAGCGGTTCGAGATGGTGGAGGTCGATCATGAGCGCGCCGTTCGCCTGGCGACGGCCGAGGTGACCGGGGGAGAGCTGGTGGCTCTGGAACTCAAGAAGCCCGAGTCGGTGTCGCCAGTATGGGAAAGCCGGGTCGCGGATCAGGACGGACATGTGCAGACGGTCCGGCTGGACGCCACCCGGGGCGAGTCACTGGGTGCCGGTGCCGGTCCCGACCTCACGGATTCCGAGCGGCAGGACCTCGTGCGGCTGCTGGATCAGGCTCAGGTCCTGCCGGACACGGCAGCCCGTGAAGCGGCCGATACGCCGAACAGCGAGGTCGTCACCGCCATCGAGCTGGAACGGCAGGACGGCGGCCCGGTCTGGTTGGTCAGCGTCCTCGGAGTAGGCGATGATCTCGCGATGGTCCACGTGGTGGACGCGAAAACCGGCGAGATCCTCGACCGCCACCCGGCCTGACGCGAGCGCGGGGCGCATGTGGCCGACAGCACGCTCACCGATGTCCCGCCGTCGCCTCTCATGCATCGTCTCTCCGGCACAGCAGCCGGGGTTACGACGTCGGCAGCACACCGCGAGTGCCGACGGACTACCTCTGCGAGGTGGTGGCCCGCTGCCGTGACCTGCGCTTGTGCCGGACGAACGCCTCACCGATGGTGCCCGTGAGCATGCCGAGCGAGCCGATGACGAACAGCCACAGGGCGATCCGTTCCAGGCTGGGAAAGAGAAAGAACACGCTGCCGACCAGGAACGTTGCGTTGCCGAAGCCGCCAATCACCAAGTGGATGAACGGGAAGTCCTGGAGCAGATACCGCTCGAGTCGGGCCAGCAAGACGTCACCCTTTCCAATGCCGGGTCGTCCAGCAACTGCGTGAGGGTGCCGGGGTACCGCTCGAAGCGACGGCGAAACATCCGGCTGTCGTCCCGTCCCCGCCACCGGCCCATCCGCAGGACATGCAGCCCGCCCCGCGGCTAAGTGCGGTCGCGCCATCGCCGCCCGCACCGTACACAGGTCCTATGAGCCAGGAAACGGGACGGGGTGCTTCGCTCCGGCGAACCGATCCGGGACGCGTCGCGCACCCACCGCCGTACGCCGCCGGGCCGGCCGCACGCCGCTGAACGCCTTCCTTGGCCTGCACAGAATGAGGGAGCACGGTGACTCGGAACGTGACATGGCTGGCTGTCATGGTTCTGGCCTGCAGCGCCGTCGTGGTGGGAGCACTGGGCGAGGGGTTCGCCGCCCTCCGCTTCCTTTCAGGTGTCGTCCTCCTCGTCGTCGTGACGAGGCTCCGCGTGCCGCCACCCTTTGAGGCGGTCTTCTCGGTCGTCGTTACGGTCGCCTTCTGGTGCGATGTCGGTAGCTGGTACCGCCGGGCCCCGGAATTGGACACGGTCGTGCATTTCCTGCTCACCGGAACCGGCTCCGTAGTCGTCTTCCTCGCCCTGCTCAGGGGTGCGGGACCGGCGCTGGGCCAGGCCGCTGCGAACATTCCGCGCTGGACACTGACCGTTCTGGTCGGCATGGCCGGGACCAGTGCTGCCACTCTGTGGGAGCTTTACGAATGGGTTGCGGAGCAGGCCACGCCGGGAACCATGCGGGTCGGCTACGGCGACACCGTCGCCGACCTGGCCGTGGGCGTCGCGGGCTCCCTTCTGGCCGGTGCGCTGTTCGCCGGGACTTCCCGCGCCGCCCTGACGCCCACCTCGTCAGCGACGCGAAGGAAACCCTGAAGGCGCTGCTTGCCGTCGTGGCGGAACGAAGAGGGCCCAGGGCGGGGAAGGATGTACGACGACCGGGCGTGGCAGACGATTGCGAGAAGCGGGCCGACCAAGTCACCCGGTCGGAGATGGGCTTTCGTCGTACACGGGAACCTGTGACTGGATGTTGAAGTTGGCTGTTCCGGCGTCCTCGAAGCGCAGGGTGAACTTCATGAAGTCGCCGCCCCTGATCTCCTCGCGCACGTCGCGCAGCACCAGATGAGCCCTGCCCGACTCCAGCTCCACGAGCTTGTTCGCCGGCAGATCCACCCCGGCTGACAGCCGCTTGCCGTCCGAGCCGACGATGTCCACCGAGGCCGCGTTCGGCGTGCTGGCACCCACGAGCCTGTCGTCCTCGCCGCCCTTGTTGTAGAGCCATGCATACGCGGGAACGTCGTCTCCCGGCTGCCACGGCTCGCCCCGCGGCTCCGCCACGTGCGCGTAACGGATCATGATGTCGCCGACACGGCCGTTCTGGCCCGGTGCCTCCCAGTCCGGGAGAGAGAAGTCCTCGTCTCCGCCGCATCCACTCACGGTCAGCGTGACGGTAAGCGCGGTCGCCGCGAGGACACACCGGCCACGTGCCGCGAAGAGGCCTGCCATGATCGCTCCTTCTCACCAGCCCAGCGGTTCCAGCTTGAGGACTCCCGGCCTTCCGGGCAATCGGTGCAGGGCTGTTCGGGGACGGAAGACGGTCCCGCAAGGGAGGTGGGGCGCCGGGCCGCTCGCATCGCCAGGCGGTCGGGCGGCGGCGGGTGCCGTAGGCTCTCGGGGGCGGGGTGCCGTCCAGGGCGAGGAAGCCGTGCACGGCCTTCGCGGGCGCGTTGCGCGGGGAGCCGCTGTCGATCACGAGCACGGGCCGGTGGGAGCGGGCGAGGATCAGTGCACCGTTCAGCCCCGCGGCGCCTCCACCGATCGCCACCGCATCGACGGCGTGCTCGGGCAGTGCGTCGCCCGTGGACGGAGAAGTCGCCACGGCCATGTCCTCCCGCCTTTCTTGTGCGCGGCCCACTGGTCGCGGGCCATCCGCACACGACGCTGTTCCAGACATGCACTCTGGGCATACGATGTTGCTCATGACGCAAGAAGATGGAGATCTGGACAGCCTCGTACGCAAACGCCTCCGTGCGCTGCGGGTGGCGCAAGGCTGCTCCCTGGAAGAGCTGGCGAAGCGGGCCAACCTCAGCCAGTCCTCACTGAGCCGCATCGAGAACGGCCAGCGCCGCCTCGCCCTGGACCAGCTCGTCACCCTCGCGCGCGCGCTCGACACCACACTCGACCAGCTCGTGGAGACCGCCACCGACGACGTCATCACCAGCCCGACGATCGATGCTGCCCGCGGCCGGATGCGCTGGACCGTAAAGGCCGACCCCGGGATGAGTGTGGTGCGCCAGCGACTGACCGAACCGCCCCCCGAGAACCAGGCGCGCATGCGCGCTCATCCGGGGCGCGAATGGCTCGTCGTCCTGTCCGGCACTGCCATCCTCATGCTCGGCCACCGACGCTTCCGCCTGGAGACCAACCAGGCGGCCGAGTTCCCCACGATGATGCCGCACGCGATCGGCACCGAAGGCGGACCCTGCGAGATCCTGGGCATGTTCGACCGCGACGCCCGCCGCGGCCACCAGCGCGACGACATCGACGGCGAGAGCCCTGCCGGGTGACGGTCAGGTCCGCGGCCGCGCAGCGGCGGGCATTGCGTGTCGGGCAGCACACCCGACTATCGTCTTGCGTAGACCGGGAGATGCAGTGTCACAGGCGCATAGCCGCCCTAGGGTGAAAAGCATGAGCCACGCACACACCCACACCCCCCACCACGGCACCTCCCACGGCCACCACCACGCTCACGGCACCGAGAGCGACGGCCAGGCGGAGATCCTCGATCTTGACGCCGAGGTCCTGGCCGAGCACACCGCCTCCATCACCGCATGGCTGCCACTGACGACCGGCCCACACCACATCGTGGACCTGGGGTGCGGCACCGGGGCGGGCACCTTCGCCCTCCTCGAGCGCTTCCCCGACGCGCACGTCGTCGCCGTCGACGCCTCCGCCGAACACCTTCAGCGCCTGCGCACCAAGGCATGCGCCCGCGGCGTCGAGGACCGCGTGCGCACGGTGCAGGCCGACCTCGACGAAGCCGCCTGGCCGGACCTCGGCTCACCCGACCTGGTGTGGGCGTCGGCCTCGATGCACCACATGGCCCACCCCGACAGGGCGCTGCGCAACGTCCACGACGCCCTCGCGCCCGGCGGCCTGTTCGCCGTCGTGGAACTGGCCGGCCATCCCCGTTTTCTGCCCGAGCACGCCCCCGAGGGCCGCCCGGGCCTGGAAGAGCGCGTTCACGCCGCGGCCGACCGTCGCCAAGCCGAACACATGCCGCACCGCGGCGCCGACTGGGGCCCGATGCTGACCGCCGCCGGCTTCACCACAGAGGGCGAGCGGACCATCGTCGTCAACATCGGAGGGGACCGCAGGGAAGCAGTCGGCCGCTACGCCGTCGGCGTCCTGCAACGCGTTCGCGGCGCCATCGCCGACCGGCTCACCCCCGATGACCTCGCCGCACTCGACCAGCTCCTCGACACCAGCGGCCCGCGCAGCATCCTGCGCCGTGACGACCTGACCGTACGCACCGAGCGAACCGTCTGGGCCGCCCGCCGCACCTGACCCCGGACGCCCTGACCGGCCTCGTATTGCATTCCGCGAGCGAGACACTCCCCGCCGCCGCGATCGCCTGGCCGCCCTCACGACCGACCACACTGTCCGCGAGGCTCAGGAGGATCTCGCGGTACGGCACTGACCAAGGGCTGTCCCGCGAAAGGCCGGCCGGCGCCCGCGCCGGGTCGCTGAGCGGGATGCTCGGGGAGCGAGCCTGTCCAGCATCCCCTCGCCCACGAGTCCCGCGGCAGACCGGTCCGATCGTCGGCCGGCGGTGAGCCCGCTGTACGGTCCGTGCCCCGCAGTGCCCGATCACCATCCTCAACGGGACGCCCGACCTCTCCCTCCCTGACCGGCGGGCCCTCGCCGGAGCGGCGATCGGGCGCGGACTGGACATCGTGGCCTACGAGTTCCCGAAGTGTTCCTCGTCTTCATCGCCGGCACCTTCCTGCCGGAGTCGAGGATCGCGCGTCGCTTCCTCGCCCAGCGGGGCGCCGCGGAGAACTCGTCCGTCTGACCGATCGCGCAGGCTGCACACGGCGGGACCCGGTGACGGACCCGCCGCCCGGACAAGGGCGCTGCGCCGGTCGGCCGGACGACGCGCTGTGGCCGCCCGCCGCGCACCCGAACTTGCTCCATCGCCGCAGGTGAAGGCGGTGGTGGCCGCACAAAGTATTGACGCCCCTTCGTCGCGCGGAGACTATGCGAGAGCGCTCTCTGACGCGAGCATGACCAGGAGGTATGGAATGTCCCCCTCTCGCCGACGGCTTGTCGGCCTCGTACCGCTCGGACTCGCCGGAGCACTCGTGGTCGGCCAGGTCGCGACGCCCGCCGGAACCGCGCACGCGGCCGGGGACGGCCTGTCCTCCGCCAGCGGCCGCACCAGTCTCGGAGGGGCCGACCCGAGCGTCATCAAGGTCGGTGACCTGTACGTGTCCGCCAAGTCCGTGGACGGGGGCATCGCCGTCAGGTCGGCGACGACCCTGGAGGGCGTCGCCGAAGCTCCCAAGCGGCAGGTGTGGCGCGACACCGGCGGACTCGGCGAGGTCTGGGCTCCGGAGATCGTGCACCACGACGGCCAGTACCGCATCTACTTCGCCGCCGGCCGCGGCGCCACTCACCGGATGTACCACATCAGTTCGCCCTTCGCGGACACCGGCTACTCCGCCGCCACCAAGGTAGCTCTGCCCGACGACAAGTGGGCGATCGACGGAGTGCCGTTCACCTTCGACGGTCAGCGCTGGTTCGTGTGGTCCGGCTGGTCCGGGGACACGAACGTCGAACAGAACCTGTACATAGCGCGGATGAGCAGTCCGACCTCGGCCACGGGCGGCCGCTACGTCATCTCGCAGCCCCGCGAGCCGTGGGAGCGTGTGGTCGGGAACCCCTACATCAACGAGGCGCCGCAGCCGATCGTGGACCCGAGTGGGCGCCTGCACATCACCTACTCCGCGAACGGGAGCTGGAGCAGCAAGTACTGCGTCGCCGACCTGAGACTGCGTGCCGGCGGTGACCCCACCTACGTCTGGGACTGGTACAAGAGCAACGGGTGCCTGTTCGGCTCGCACGTGCCGTCGATGATGGCGGGGTGGCACACCACGGTGAACGTCGACGGCCCGGGGCACCACACCTTCGTCCTGCCCCGGGGCGATGCCGGTGCCGCCCCTGTCCCGGGCAACCGGTTCCCGACCATGTTCCACGCGGTCGAGAAGGGGACACCGTACTCGTGGTCCAACCGCTACTGGTACACGGGCACGGCCGTCTGGTGGGGCAGCTCCACCTACCGCCGGGCCAACGTGCCCGGAGCCCCCACCGACGTGGGCTTCAGCCTGAAGTTCTTCGAGTGACCGCGGCGCGCCGACCCGGTGGGCGCTGCCGCGCGCGACGAGCACACCGGCGGAACGCAGCGGTGTACGTCTCATTCGGGAGGGGACCGCGCGTCCGCGATGCGAATCACCAGACGGTGGTACGTGTCGTGCCGTGCGCGGGGTACACGGGTCGGCATGGCATCGAGCACCGACCACCACACGCCCGTCGCGGTCGCGCCGCGGCTACGTCAACTGCTCCGGATCCGGGCCTTCTATGCAGGAGGTAGCTTCCTGTGGGCCGTGACGGCGGCCTGGACCTGGTGGGAGTCTCCCGGAAGCAGGCAGATGTGGGCGTCCGTCCTTCTGCTGAGTGTCTTCAGCGGCCTGCTGCTCACGACCTCCCTGTGGGTGCGCCGCCTGGAACACGCCGGTACGAAGCGACCCGTCCACCACGCCGCGCCCCGCACGGTGGGCAGGGCGCAGCACGCTCGTCCCTGAGCGTGTACCGGTGCCGGCTGTCCACTTCGCCGAGAGGACACGCATGACACCCCGTGGTGGCCCTCGAAAACCGCCGCCCTGGGCCGGACCCGGAAACCGGTGGGGCCCAGGGGCCTACGGGACGATGCGCTGCCTCAGCGTCGACATGCTGGTGTGGCGGCTGGTCGAGGGTCCGGACCATCGCGACGACGGCGAGGGAGTAGAGGAAGCCCGCTCCATCGCACGGGACTTGTCGGCCTGACCCGGCTCGTCGCCGTGAGTCCGAGTCCCGGGCTCCGGCGGCAGAGGTGAGGCGTGCGACCAGAGCGTGCGGGTCGCGGCGCGGGGCGGCACGACCTCGGCGCACCGCCGGCTGCCGGCGTCGGTGGTCGGTGGTCGGACGAGTCAGGCGCGTGCGCCGTCTCTCCGGGGGCACGAGGAAGTGCACGGACAGGATCCGAGGCCCGGAGTGAGGAGACACGACATGGTCATCGCAGGCATCATCGTCCTCTGCGTCGTACTGGCGGTACTCGCCTTTCTGCTGCCCCGTCTGTCACGACGTCCCCAGAGCGGTGCGCAGCGCACCATGGGTGTCGGTTCCCGGGCCGGGTCCAAGGCCCCAGGCCCGTTGGGACGGCTGTTCAGCAAGCCTTTCCGGTCCAGTTCGCGTGCTCTGGGACGCAGTGGTTCCGCAGGACGCCGGGCCAGGGGCCGCTTGCCGTTCTGACCCCGGGGCACGAGCGGGCCGGCGAGGCGCCTCGACTTCGGTTCCGTCCCGAGCGCAGATGGTGCTGGAGTTCATCGACGACGTGTGGTCGCAGCGGCGCCCGAACAAGGCGCACGACTACATGGCGCGCGACCTGCTCGGCACCGACCGGGGCACGCCCGCGTTCGGCGCGCTGACCGGGCAGCCGGTGACCGCGCTCGGCGTCTCCGAGTTCCTGATCCGGAAACGGACGCGAACCGCGCCGTATGCCGGCCCGCCCTGGGCGCGGACGTCACCGGCCCGCGCTCCGTGCCGCGCCCGGGCCCGCGGTGACCGCGGGGCCGGTCCCCGGCTGCGGCCTCCGCCGTACCGGGGTGCCCGGCACGGCGGACGCCCGCCTTGCGTCTATTGCCGCTCGTCGGCGCTCAGGTCCAGCCGCTGGTGGACCAGACGGGCGAAGTGGGTCAGGGTGCGTCCGGTGGCCAGGTCGGCCGGTCCGAGGCGGATGTCGAACAGATCCCGGGCCTGCACCAGGAACTGCATCCCCAGCAGCGAGTCCAGTCCGAAGTCGGTGACGTTGAGCGTGGGGTCGAGGTCGGCCGGGTCGGCCTGCAGGACACCGGCGAGGAGCTGGGTGATCGCGTCGGTGATCTTGTGCACCGCCTCGTCCGCCGGGAGGTCCGCCAGCGCGTTCAGAAGCTCGTTGCGGGCGTCCGGGGATGCCGCGGAGGAGGCCGGAGCCAGCGGGGCGAACCGGGGGGTGGCCAGGGCATGCAGCAGATGGCGTGCGGTCCCCCAGCGGTAGCGGCCCGCACCGGCGACATCGGTGCCGGCGGCCAAGAGGTGGTCGGCGGTGGTCAGGACCTCGGCGGGGGTGAGCAGTTCGAGGCCGCGTCCGGCCATGGCGGCCTCCATGCCGCTGCGGGCGACGTAGCCGGTTTCGCCGATCGGCCCCCAGGCCAGTGCCGTACCCGTCCGGCCGGTGCCGCGCCGGGCCCGGGTGAGGGCCTCCAGGTAGGCGTTGGCCGCCGCGTAGGCGGACTGTCCCGGGTTTCCGATACTGGCGGAGACGGACGAGTACGTGAGGAACAGGTCCAGGTCGCGGTCGGCGGTGAGGCGGTCCAGCAGGGCCGCGCCCGCCGCCTTGGGCGCCAGTACGGCGGCGAACCGGTCGTCGGTGAGGTCGGACAGCACCGTGTCGTCCATGTGCATCGCCGCGTGCACGATGCCCCTCAGGGGGTGACCGGTGGCGTCCACGGCGTCGATCACCTGGCGCAGCGCCGCTTCCTCGGTGACGTCGGCAGCGTGTGCGGTGGCCCGCACACCGCGGTCGGTGAGTTCTCGGAGCAGGGTGTGCGCGCCGGGGGCGTCGGGTCCGCCGCGGGAGAGCAGGGCCAGGTGCCGGGCCCCGCGGTCGGCCAGCAGGTGGGCGGTGGCGGCGCCGAGCCCGCTCAGTCCACCGGTGATCAGGTAGGTGCCCTCGCCGTCGAGACGGAGGGAGCCGAGTGCGGGTTCGACGGGGACGGGTTCGTCCAGGGGGTCGAAGGTGACGACGACCTTGCCGGTGTGCCGGGAGTGCTGCAGGAGGTGGAAGGCCTCGTCGACACGGGCGGCGGGATAGGCCGTGTGGGGCAGGGGCCGGTAGGTGCGGGAACCGATCGCCGCGTCGAAGTCCTCGACGAGCCGGGCTCGCAGGGCCGGGTCGTCCACGACGGCGTCGAGGTTGAAACCGATGAAGGTGAGACTGCGGTGGAAGGGGCGCAGCGTGATCGGATTGTTGAGGAAGACGTCCCTCTTGCCGAGCTCGACGAAGCGGCCGTTGGGGCGCAGCAGGCCGAGGCCCTGGGCGATGGCCTCGCCGCTGAGGGAGTTCACCACGACGTCCACGCCCTGACCATCGGTCAGCTCTCGCACCCGGGGGACGAAGTCCAGACTGCGGGAGTCGAGTACGTGCTCGACGCCGAGCGTGCGCAGCAGGTCCCGCTTGGTCTCCGTGCCGGCGGTGGCGATGACGCGGGCGCCCTGCCGGCGGGCGCACTGCAGGACGGCCAGACCCACCGCCCCGGCTCCGCCGTGGACGAGCACGGTCTCCCCGGCACCGAGACGGGCCTGGTGGACCAGGGTCTGGTGGACGGTCAGGAAGGCGACGGGGAAGGTCGCCGCCTCCGTGAAGCTCATCTCGTCGGGAACGCGGACGACGGCGAGGGCGGGGGTCGTCGCGTGCGAGGCGAGTGCGGCGGGCACGAGGCCGCAGACCCGGTCGCCGGGCTTCAGGTCCCGTACCCCCGCTCCCACGGCACGCACGACGCCGGCGCCGTCGGTGCCCAGTCCGCGGCCGAGCGGACTGTTCTCCACCGCTTCGGGCGGAAGCAGGCCGTTGGCCCGCATGGGGTCGCGGTAGTTCAGGGCCACGGCCCGCATCTCCAGTACCACCTCGCCCGGTCCGGGCTCGGGCTCCTGCGTCTGCCGCCAGACAAGCCGCCGGTGCAGGCCCGGGTCACGGGCTTCCAGGATGAACGGCGTGCCGGCGGGGACGCCCGGGGGCTCGTTCACCGGGTGCTGTACCTGCCGGGGCACGAACCTGCCCCGTGCGGTCAGAATGATCTCGTCCTCCCGAGCGCTCCGGTCGTCGTCACCGGGTGCGAGAAGTTCGCCGGCCAGGCGGCGGGCGTCGGTGTCGGCGTCACCGGTGCGGTGGCAGGACAGGCGGCACAGGAACAGGTCCGGGCGCTCGTTGGCGAGGGTGCGGCAGGCCGCCCAGACGGCCGCGTCCACCGGGTGCGCCGGCTGCTCCGGGGCCGGGAAGAGGCCGGTCGGGCGTGTGACGAGCCATACCTGAGGGCTGGTTCCGCCCTTCAGGCCGTCGCAGGCGGTGGCCAGGGAGCGCAGGAGGGCCGCGCGGCGGGTGGTCCGCGTGACGGTCTCGTGCGGGCCGGGTGCGGCGAGCAGCAGGACGACGCGCGGATCGGGGTCCGTGGGCAGGGCCGCACTCCAGGTGGCGGCCTCGTCGGGGGCGGTGATCACGGTGGCCTTCCCGAGGCGGGCGGCGAGAGCTCGCGCGGTCGCCGTCTCGGTGCCGTCCTCGACGGCGATCACCCAGGTGGTGCCCGGAACCGGCCGCGCCGTCCCGGTGGTGGCCACCGCCTGGCTGTGGTCCGCCGCGGCGAGGAGGACGGAGCGGTCCTCGGGCCCGGTCTGCGCCACACCGGAGAAGCCGCACCGGTGCAGCAGCGGTGTCCACCGGTCCCGGGCGAGAACGCGGGACACCGGACGCAGGGTGTGGTCCCCACGCTCCCAGAAGTCGTTCAGCGTGCCGTACAGCAGGGCCTGGAGCGGGGCGTGGTGCGGTTCGGTGGCCAGCAGGTGTCCGCCGGGGGCCAGCACGCCGTGCAGCCGGCGCAGGGTCGCGGCCAGGTCGGTGGTGGTGTGCAGGGCGTCCCCCGTCAGGACGAGGTCGTATCCGCCTCGGGGCAGACCCTGGTCGGCCGGGTCGGCGTCCGTGTTGAGAGTCCGGTAGTCGACGAAGTCGTGGGCCGCGAAGCGGTGCTCGGCGCGGGTGAGGGTACTGCCGGCGGGTGCGGTGCACGTGTAGCGGGTCCGGTCGGCCGGCAGCACGGGCAGGACCGCGGCCGCCAGGGCGGTGGTGGTCGCGCCGAACTCCAGGACGCGCAGCGGGCGGTCGGCGGGCCAGCGGGCGACGATGTCACCGAGCAGGGCCTGCACGGCTCGGTGGGCGAAGCGGTGGGCGGGGCCGGACTCGTGGAGTTGCTCGTAGGCGCTGTCCCCGGCCGGCAGAAGTTCACGTGCGTCGGCGTGTCCCCGCACCACGTCGGGCAGTCGGCGCAGGTGCCGGTTGAGGAGCAGTGTCTCGGCGCCGTAGGCGGGATGGTCCTCGACCAGGGCGCGCAGCAGGGCCTCGGCCTGCATCTGTGCGCCGGTGAGCTGCCAGGTCTCCCCTGTCGGCCGGGCGAGACCGTGCTCGGCCAGCAGGGGCAGCATCAGCCGGGCGAGCCGTCGGTGCCGGGGCTGGAGGCCCCCGGCCACCAGGTCGTCCATCGAGAACGGGGCCGCCGGGTCGGCGAGAAGACCGCGCAGCGTCCCGGCCCAGCAATGGGCGCCGGTCTGCTCGGCGGCCGCGGTGAACCGGGGGTGGCCGCTGTCGTCCAGGGCGGCGCGTGCGGCGGCGATGCGCGGCTCGGCCGCGGATGCCACCTCGATGGGCGTGGGGAGCGGGGAGGGCGGGGCGGCGGCCCCCGGGTGGGGGGCGGCCCTGAGGACGGTGCGCTGGACGGTCAGCGGGGTGTGTTCGGCCAGGTGTGCCCGGCGGGTGCGGCAGCCGTCGATCTCGACGGTCACCGTGCCGTCGGTGTCGGCGTAGGTGATGTCCCAGCACATCTCGTTGGCGCTGCGGCTGCGGCGGCGCAGATGTACGACACCGGTGGGCGCCGGGGTGCGCCACACGCGTACGGCTCCGAACACGGTCGGGAGGAACGCGGCGGATTCCCCCTGCGCCTCGGCGAGGGCCACGGTGGCCTGCAATGGTGCGTCGATCAGGACCGGATGGGCGGTGTAGGCGTCGGCGGGGTGCTCCAGCCGGTAGCTGACCAGTGCCTCGCCGTCGCCGGTGTCGACGCGGTCGATGAGCTGGAAGTCCGGCCCGCAGTGCAGACCGATGCCGTGGCACATGCGGTAGAAGCCCGTGCCGTCGACGCTCCGGTCGCAGCGGGCCCGGAGCGTGCCGACGTCGAGCGGGGCCGGTGCCGTACCGAGCAGGCTACGGACCTGTGCGCGTACCACGGGCAGGCACTCACCGCCGTGTTCCTCACGGACGCTGATGGTCACGGCGCCGTCGTCGAGGGCGACCGCGGTCTGCAGGGCGACCGGCGTCGGGTCCGGCCACCGCAGGGAGAGTGGACGGCCGATCTCCAGGTGCCGTACCTCGACCGGGCGGTCCATGGCGCGGCGACCGGCGCTCAGGGCCATCTCCACGTAGGCGGCGGCCGGCATGAGGACGTCGCTGCCGATCCTGTGGTCGCCCAGCCAGGGCACCAGTTGCGGCTCGACGGTGCCGTGCCACACGGGGTGCGGGGCGGGCATCCGTTCGCCCACCAGCGGATGGTCCAGCAGGCCGCTGCCGCTGGTGTGGGCGACCAGGTCCTGCGCGGTGCCGTGCCAGTGCCGTTCGTGCTGCCATGCGTAGGCGGGCAGGTCGGCCACCCGGCCGGGGCGGGGGAAGTGGTGCCGCCAGTCGGTCGCGGTGTCGGCGGCGAGTGCGGCGGCGACGGCCGCCGCGGTCTCGCGCAGGCCGTCCCCGTCGCGGTGCAGGGTGGTGACGCAGAGGGCGCCGGTGTGGCGCAGGTAGGGGCGCAGCACCGGGTGCGGTCCGATCTCGACCAGGACGCCGGCGTGCTCGGTGGCGAGGTGGGCGGCGGCCTCGGCGAACCGTACGGGTTCACGGACGTTGCGCCACCAGTACGCGGCGTCGAGTTCGGGCCCGTCCAGCGGGGTGCCGGTGACGGTGGAGACGAACGGGACGCGGGCCGGGGCGGGTTCGAGTCCGTCGAGGGCGTCGAGCAGCGGCTTCCTGATGGGGTCCATGGCCCGGCTGTGGAAGGCGTAGTCGAGGTCCAGTTCGCGGAAGAAGACGCCGCGGCCGGTCATTTCGGCTCCCCAGGCCGCGAGCGCGTCGGCGTCCCCGGCGACGGTCACGTCCCGGTCGCTGTTGATCCCCGCGATCTCCAGCGCGCCGTCGTGGCGGAGCAGTTCCTCGCGTGCCTCGGCCTCGGGCAGGCCGACGGCGGCCATCCGGCCCCGGCCCGCCGTGGCACCCTGGGCGCGGCTGCGTTCGGCGATCACCAACGCGGCCTGGTCCAGGGTGAGGACCCCGGCGGCGAGGGCGGCGGCGACCTCGCCGACGCTGTGTCCGGTCACCGCCCGCGGGCGCACCCCGTGCGAGGCCAGCAGCGCGGTGAGGCCCACCTGCACGGCGAAGAGGGCGGGCTGGGCCACCTCGGTGCGCTGCCATTTCCGGGGTGAGGGGTGGGCCAGTTCCTTGGCCACCGACCAGCCCAGGTGGGGTGCGAGGGCCGCGTCGGCGTCCTGGACGGCCCTTCGGAAGACCGGTTCGCTCCGCAGCAGGTCGGCGGCCATGCCC
Organism: Streptomyces pactum; assembly: GCF_002005225.1. NCBI lineage: Bacteria > Bacillati > Actinomycetota > Actinomycetes > Kitasatosporales > Streptomycetaceae > Streptomyces > Streptomyces pactum. The sequence goes on along the minus strand of NZ_CP019724.1, from coordinate 376,482 downwards.
GGCCACTGGGAGGCGTTGCCGGAGAACGCGAACGCGATCCCGTCCCGCTCGCCGGCGCGCACCATGGCCCCGTTCGCGGGCTCCGCGGCCGTCAGCCGGTCCAACTGCCGGGCGGCCTCTCGCGGGTCGGCGGCCAGTACGGCGGCACGGTGCGGGTGCGCTGTGCGCCGTACGGTGCTGGTGTGGGCCACGTCGTAGAAGTCCGCCGGCTCGGTGTTCCGCAGTCGCTCCGCCATACGGGCGATCATCCGCTTCAGCGCCTTGGCGGACCGGGCGGAGACGACGAGGGGCAGCGGGCGACCGTCCGGCACCGGGCCCGGCTCGGGCCGCCGGGCGGCGGGCGGCTGGACGACGACGGCGTGGGCGTTGGCTCCGCCGAATCCGAAGGCGCTCACTCCGACGGCCGCCCGCTGTCCCGGGGCCAGCGGTACGGGGTCGACGGCGGGGGCCAGTCCCAGGCCGTCGAAGTCGATGCGGGGGTTGAGGGGAAGGGCGTGCAGGGACGCCGGTACCAGCCGGTGGCGCAGGACCAGGATCGCCTTGAGCAGGCCGGCCATTCCGGCGGCGGGTTCCAGGTGGCCGATGTTCGTCTTCACCGAGCCGATCGGCAGCGGCCCGCGGTTGCGGCGCCGGCCCAGGGCCCGGCCGATGGCCTCGGCCTCCGCCGGGTCGCCGGCCTGGGTGCCGGTGCCGTGGGCCTCGACGTACACCAGGTCGTCCGCGTCGATCCCGGCCTCCGCGTAGACCGTGTGCAGCAGCGCCTCCTGGGTCTCGGCGCTGGGCACGATCATTCCGGTGCTGCGGCCGTCGGTGTTGTTGCCGGTGGCGGCCAGTACGGCGTGGACGCGGTCGCCGTCCGCCACCGCGTCCGCGAGGCGCTTGAGGACGAGCACTGCGCCGCCCTCCGCGCGGACGAACCCGTCGGCGTCGGCGGAGAACGCCGCGCAGCGTCCGCGCCGCGACAGCATGCCCGCGTAGGAGAATCCGGCGAAGGAGTAGGGGTTGGACAGCACGTTGACGCCGCCGACCAGGGCGACGCGGCCCGGGCCCTCGCGCAGGGTGCGGCAGGCCCGGTCCAGGGCGACCAGGGCGGAGGAGCAGGCCGTGTCCACGGCCATGCTCGGCCCGCGCAGGTCGAAGGCGTACGACATCCGGTTCGCCGTGATGGACAGGGTGGCGCCGGGCATGGTGTGCGGGCTGGTGTGGTCCTGCATCATCGACAGGTTCACGCCGTAACCGGGGTCGGAGACGCCCACGTACACGCAGGTGTCCGACCCGGCCAGTGACTCGGCGGGGATGGCGGCGTCGTCCAGTGCCTCGGCGGCCATCTCCAGCAGCAGCCGCTGTTGCGGGTCGGTGTGCCGGGCCTCCGCGGGGGACATGCCGAAGTAGGCGGCGTCGAACGAGGCGACGTCCTCGAGGAAACCGCCGGCGGCGGTGTAGCTGCGGCCAGGCCGCACGCCTCCCGGGTCGACGATCCGGTCGCGGGGCAGCCGGTCGGCGGGCATCTCGCCGACCACGTCGCGCCCGTCGCGCAACACGGCCCACAGGCCGTCCAGGTCGGTGATGCCTCCGGGAAGCCGGCACCCCACGCCCACCACCGCCACGGCCCGTTCAAGCTGCTGCATCGCCAAGTTCCCGCCCCTTCACGCCGATCACTGGCCTTCGTGCGGATTGAAGAGGATGAAGCGGGCGGCGAGTGGAAGGATTCGCTGCATAGCACCCGTTGTAGTGAATGTAACTACATATACGTCATACCGGTTCCGCAACGGCTACGGTGACCCGGTGCCCGAAGCCATCCGTGCCCGTATCGCCGCCGTCTCCGCTCATCTTCCGTCCCGGTACCGGACCTTGGACGAAACCCGCGCCAAGATCACCGAGACGGGGGGTTACTCCCCGCCGCCCGGTCTGCTGGAGGATCTCACCGGTGTGCGCGGGGTCCACGTCCACGAGGACGGCGAGGACTCCTCCGACCTCGCCGTGGCAGCCGCCCGCAGCGCGCTCGACGAAGCCGGTCTGAAGATCGGCGACGTGGACCTGCTGCTGTTCGCCTCGACCTCGCAGGACCTGATCGAACCCGCGACCGCCCACCTCGTGGCCACCAAACTGGGCGCCTCCTGCCCGGTGTTCGACGTCAAGAACGCCTGCAACAGCTTCCTCAACGGCATGGAGGTGGCCGCGTCGTTCATCGAGACCGGCCGCTACCGCACGGTCCTCATCGCCTGCGGTGAACCCTCCACCCTGGCCACCCGCTGGCACCTCCCCGACCGTGAGGACCTGCTCAGGGCACTGCCCGGCTACACAGCCTCCGACGCCGGTGCCGCGATGGTGCTCACCGCCGGCCCCGCGGGTGACGGCGATCCCGGCATCCTGTCCCTCCGGTTCGTCAGCAACTCTCCCGCCTGGGAGGCCTGCACGGTGGCCGGCGGCGGAAGCATGCACCACCTCTCCGTCCACGACGACCACACCACCCTGCGGCTGAACGGGGACCTGCGGCAGAGCGCGCTCGACGTGCTCCCCCGGATCCTGGACACCGCCGGGGACGAACTCCGGGCCGCGCAGGCCGGCACCTTCTCCTTCATCGCCTTCCACCAGATCGCCATGCCGCAGTACCGCGAGGTGATCGACACCTTCTCCCTGCCCGAGGACCGGTGCATGCCCGCGGTGGCCGAGCACGGGAACTGCGCGGCGGCCTCCCTGCCCTTGCAACTGGTCAAGGCGCGGGAGGCCGACCGCATCGAGAGCGGGGACCTGGTGGCGATGATCGGTCTGGCCAGTGGCTTCAGCTTCGGTCTGGCGCTCGTCCGGTGGTGACCGCACGAGCCGGACAGGCCCCGGCACCGGATCCCGCCGCACTGGAACGGCTGATGCCAGGCTACCCCGCACCCCGGCACTGGCGGCGGGTGCCGGTCACCGGCCAGCACTACCTCGACCTCGGCTCCGGCCGGCCCGTGCTGTTCCTGCACGGCAACCCGTCGTGGAGCTACGTCTGGCGCAAGCTGCTGCACCGGCTCGCCCCGCACGCCCGCTGTCTGGCCCCCGACCTGCCGGGCTTCGGGCTGTCCCGGCACCTGCGGCCGGCGGACGGGGTGCCCGACCCCTACGAGGCCCAGTTGGAAGGCCTGGACAGCCTCCACCGCCACCTGGTGCGGAACGAGGGCCTGCCCGAGCGGGGCTGGACGTTCGTCCTGCACGACTGGGGCGGCCCGCTCGGATGCGCCTGGGCGCTGCGCAACCCGGGCGTCGTGGCCCGGCTGGTCGTCTGCAACACCGTGGCCTTCCCCTTCCCGGACGGTTTCCGGCTGCCGTTCTACCTGCGCTGGATCCGTGATCACCGGCCTGTCGCCGCGTTCGTCCACGCCACCAACGCCTTCGCCCGCGTCGCCGTACGGGCCGGAGTCCACCGCCCGCTGCTCCCGGCCGAGCGGCGGGCCTACCTGCGGCCCTACGCCCGTCGCGCGGAGCGCCGGGCGGTCACCGACGCCGTGCGCGCGATTCCCCACGGCCCCGCGGACCCCGCGTGGCACCGGCTCGAACCCTCCGGCACCGGGGCCGGCCTGGGGGACCTGCCCCTGCTCGTCGGGTGGGGCATGCGCGATCCCGTGTTCACCCCGGACCTGCTTCAGGAGTGGGCGCGCCGGTGCCCGCAGGCCGTCATCCACCGCTTCCCCGGCGCCGGGCACTTCGTCATGGAGGACGCCGCGGCCGAACTGGGCGACCACATCCGTGACTTCCTCCAGGGAGCCCCATGACCACGACCGCCGCGGACATCGCCGGGCGTCTGGCCGAGCGGCCCGACGCCGTCGCCCTCGTCGAAAGCCGTAAGGGAACCTCTCGGACGACCCGCCGCGGCGAACTGGTGCGCCACTGCCGTCACATCGCCCAGGGCCTGCGCGACGCGGGGGTCCGGCCCGGCCACAAGGCCGTCGTGATGACCCGCGACGCCCACGACCTCACCGCCGTCTCGTACGCGCTGGTTCTGCTCGGCGCCGTACCCGTACTGATCGAACCGCGCGCCGAAGTGGGCCGCTGCCTTCAGGACATCACCCCGGACGTCTTCATCGGGGAGCCGCTGGCCCACCTGGGCCGCCGGGCGCTGGGGTGGGGCCGTCCCCACGTCCGGATCCCCCTGGTCACCGGATCCGCACCGCTCCCCATGGGACGGCGACTGGTCACCCGGGCGGCGGCCGACGGTACGTCGCACCCGCACGCGCGTGAGTCCGACGGCGACGGACCGGCCCTCATCGCCTTCACGTCCGGCTCCACGGGGCGGCCGAAGGGCGCTCAGTACCGCCACTCCACCCTCGCCGGTCAACTCGACGCCCTGACGACGCTGATGGACCCCCGGCCCGACGACGTACTCCTCGCCGGATTCCTGCCGGTCGCGCTGCTCGGTCCGCTGCTGGGCCTGGCCACCGTCGCCCCGGCGGTGAACCACCTGGCCCCGGCCCGCACCTCGCCGGAGGAAGTCGCCGGGCCCATTCGGGAACACCGGGCGACCATCGTCCTGGCCTCCCCAGCCGTCCTCACCCTGATCGCCCGTCACTGCGCCCGCCACGGCGTCACCCTGCCCTCGGTCCGGCAGATCCTGTCCTTCGGAGCCCCGCTGCGCATCGGTCTCGCCGACGCCCTGCGCGAGGCCGTGCCGGACGACGCCGAGATCCTCAGCGTGTACGGCGCCACGGAGTGCCTGCCCGTGTCCGCGATCGGTGACCACGACCTGCGGGCCTCGCGCACCGCGCCGCCCGCCGGGCACTCGGGCACCTGCCTGGGCCGGCCGATGCCCGGCATCCGCGCGCGGATCCTGGACGCCGACGCCACCGGGCTCGGCGAGATCGCCGTCACCGGCCCCACCGTCAGCCCCGCCTACCACGCGCGTCCCGACGCCGACGCCACCACCAAGAGCGACACCGACCACGGCGTGCTGCACCGCACCGGGGACCTGGGCCGGCTCGACGACGAGGGCCGACTGTGGTTCCTGGGCCGCAAGGCCCACCTGGTCACCGGCACCGGATTCACCCTGACCACCGAGGACATCGAGGCCGTGGCGGACACCGCCCCCGGCATCCGGCGCACCGCCCTCGTCGGTGTCGGCACGGCCGTGTGCCAACTGCCCGTGCTCTGCGTGGAACCCCTGCCCTCCACCCCCCGCGCCTCCGCCCTGGAGGCTGTTCGCGCCGTTCTGAAGGACCACCCGGACGGGCACCGCGTCGGCGCCGTGCTGATCCGTACCGCCTTCCCCACCGACCCCCGGCACAACTCCAAGATCGACCGCATGCGACTGGCCGGCTGGGCCGCCAAGCGGCTGCGCGGGAGGATTCGATGAAGGTACTGGTCACCGGAGGAAGCGGCTTCCTGGGTCTGGAGATCTGCCGTCAACTGAGCGCACGCGGTGCCGTCACCTCCTCCCTCAGCCGTCGCCCGAGCAGCGCGCTGCAACGGCTGGGTGTCCACCAGCACCTGGGCGACCTCGCCGATGCCGCCGCGGTCTCCCGTGCCGTCGCCGGGTGCGACGCCGTCATCCACAACGCCGCCCTGGCCGGAGTCAGCGGCCCGCCGCGGCCCTACTGGGCCACCAATGTCGTCGGCACCCGCCATGTGATCGAGCAGTGCCGCGCCCACGGCGTGCGCACGCTCCTCTACACCTCGACCGCCAGTGTCGTCTTCCGGCCCGGCGGCCTGGAGGGTGTCACCGAGAGCCTGCCCGTCGCTCCCCGTCACCTGGCCGCCTACCCCGCCACCAAGGCCCGCGCCGAGGCCCTGGTGCTGGCGGCCCACGGCCCGGAGCTGGCCACCGTCTCGCTGCGCCCGCACATCGTCTGGGGGCCCGGCGACCCCCATTTCGCCCCCGCTCTCGCGCGCGCCGTGCGGGCCGGCCGCCTGCTGATGCCCGGTGACGGCGGCAACCTCGTCGACACCACCCATGTCCGTACCGCCGCCCACGCCCATCTGCTCGCCCTGGACAGCCTGCGGCAGTCGCCGAAGACGGCGGGCGGCCGCGCCTACTTCATCGGTCAGGGCGACCCGCGTCCGCTGCGCGAGATCACCCGGCACTTCCTGCGGGCCGCAGGCATCGACGCCCGCTGGTGCGCCGTACCGCCCCGACTCGCCACCGCCGGGGCCGCGGTCGGCGACACGCTCCTGCGCGCGGCACGCAGCACCCGCACCCACGCCCTGAGCCGCTTCCTGGTCGCGGAGCTGCTGCATCCGCACTACTTCGACCTCACCGCGGCCCGCCGCGACCTGGACTTCGCACCGCCGGTCGGATTCGACGCCGGTGTCGCGGAGCTCACCCTTGCCACCCCGAACGACAGCGAGGAGACACCGTGCCGGACACCTACGACACCCTCCGCTCCATCCTGAACAGCGCCTTCCGCGTCCCCGAGGAGGAGATCCGGCCCGAGCTCACGCTGGAGCAACTGGACCTGGACTCGCTGGCCCTGACGGAGCTGGTGCTCATCGTGCACGAGCGGTTCGGGGTGAAGATCGACAGCGCGTACGCCTCCCGGACCACGACCGTCGAGCAGGTCGCCGACCACCTCGACACGTTGCGCGCGGATGGCACCGGGGCGGTGGCCTCCTCGTGACCGAGCCCGTCGCCGTCACCGGCCTCGGCCTGATCACCCCCGCCGGGGAGAACACCGGTGCCACCTGGGACACGGTCCGTCGCGGTGCGGGCACCACGGCCGCGCACGATCCGGCGCTGGCCGGCCTTCCCGTGGACTTCTCCTGCCGCGTCCCGCTGTGCCGCGACGACCTGGACCGGCGCGTCGGCCGCACCGCCTGGCGCATGTCGCACAACGCCGTGCTGGCGGTGCTCGCCGCCCGTGAGGCGGTGCACGACGCCGGCCTCGATGCCCGGACGTGGGACGGCGACCGGGTCGCCGTCGTCATCGGCTGCGGGCTGGGAGCGGACGCGGTGCGCGAGGAGCAGGCCAGACGGCTGACGGAACGGGGCGCAGACATGGCCTCCGCGCTCACCATCCCCCAGATCATCCCGAACATGGCGGCCGGGGAGGTCTCCATCGACCTCGGGGCCCGCGGCCCCGGCCTCGCCCCGGCCACCGCCTGCGCCTCCGGCGCCACCGCCGTCGCCCGTGACCTCCTCACCGCCGGCCGGTGCGATGTCGCAGTGGCCGGGGCCACCGAGGCCGCCGTCACCCCGCTGGCCATCGCGGGCTTCTGGCGCGCCGGGGCGCTGTCCCGGCGCACCGACGCGGTCACCGGCGCGTCCCGGCCCTTCGCCGCCGACCGTGACGGCTTCCTCATGGCGGAAGGCGCCGGCGTCCTCGTACTGGAGCGGAGCGCGGACGCGGCCGCCCGTGGTGCCCGCGTCCGCGCCCTGCTGGTGGGCTGCGGCAGCACCTCGGACGCCCACCACCCCACCGCGCCCGCCCCGGACGGCCGGGGCGCGGAGGAGGCCCTGCGCACCGCCTTGGCGGACGCGGGTCCGGCTCCGCGGGACGTCGACCACGTGAACGCCCACGGCACCTCCACACCGGCCAACGACGCCGCCGAGTCGGCCCTGACCGCCCGGGTGCTGCCGCACCGCCCCAGTGTCACCGCGCCCAAGGGCGTGCTGGGCCACAGCCTGGGCGCGGCGGGCGCCGTGGAGGCCGCGCTGACCGTGCTGACCCTCCAGCACGGCACGGTGCCCCCCGGTCGCGAACCTGGACTCCCCGGCTGCGGGGTTCGACATCGACTGCGTCACCAAGGAGCCCCGCCGCCAGGACGTCCGTATCGCCGTCAGCCACTCCTTCGGCTTCGGCGGACACAACGTCGTCCTTGCCCTGGCCAGGACCTCCTGACCGGCTCGGCGGCCGGCCAGGAGAGGCTGGGCGGCGCGGGGGAACGACGGGCCCGCGTCGGTTCAGCGGGAGTGCACCGGCCCTGAATCCTCGGCGGACTCCTCCGCAGGCACGGTGCGCGCTGGGGGCGCGGATGGCGGGGACCGGTCCTGCCGCAGCGATCGAGGAACCGCGGCAGGGGCTCTATCGGGCGCAGGGCCTGGGGGCAGACCAGCGATTCGTCCGGCAACGAGGGGGCCGGACTTGAGCTGCAGCCGGAGCTCCGCAAGCAGCGGCAAGGGGGACGGGAAGGTCACCTTCGGTGTGGCGCCCTGGTACCAGCCGTCCCGTTCCAGGCGTGCCCGGTTCGCCGCAGAAGTGCGGCGACCGGGTAGTAGGCCCGGCCTTGACGGCTTGTGCGTCAACCCGAAATCCGCATGGTGTGACCGCCAGGCGTCGACGTCGTTGGACGGCTCGAAGCCGATCAGCAGGAGATGCGCATGCACTCATTTGCACGAACGACGCTCGCCACCACGGCGATCAGCGTTGCTGCACTGGCCGCTACTGCGGGGTCCGCCCAGGCGGGCGGTATCGGAGCTGGGCTCGGGCCGTCCGAGGGCAGCACCTGCATCAACCACGGCGACAACCGCGCGACCGGCGCGGCGACGAACGCGACCGGCACCGCCACGGGCAACCTGATGCAGGTTCCGGCGTCGCGCCCGTACAACTGGTGCGGCGGCGCGGACCTTCCGATGATGTAGACGATCCGACGGGCTGGTCGTTCAGCGCCCAGACCCGAGCACCGTGAACACGGCGCAGCTCGACGAGATGGGCCCTACCGGCGCGCACCGGTAGGGCCCTCAACGCAGTGACCGGCTCGCGCCTGTCCCGTCGGTCAGACGGAGACGGGGGTGCCGAGCATCGCGGAAGCCCGCTGCATCGGGCTCTCGACGCGGGCGGGCGCGTCCTCGGGGAGTGCGCGGCAGGTGAAGCCGAGCCGAGCCATGGCCCGGAGGACTTCACCGCCGCTGAAATCGCGGCGGTCCTGGTGCGTGATGACCTGGCCGACCTGCTTGACGGGGTAGCGGCGTCGTCCGATGATCACGGACTCGCCGGTGACCGGTTCGGGCTTGACGCCCTTCATCGATTCCAGCACGCCGCTCTTGGTCAGGTCGAACGGGAAGCGGGCGATGACACAGCGCATGATGCCTCACAGGGGAGAAGGAGAGACGGGGCGGACCGCCGTGAGGCGGTTCAGCGGGAGAGGGTGAGGACGCCCAGCGCGTTGCCGTGTTCGTCGACCACGGGCAGCGCCCCGAGTCGCCGGTGCCGCATCGCACGCTCGGTTTCGGCCCTGGTGGCCAGCGGTGGGGCGAAGGGACCGATGACGTCGGCGATGTCACGCAGACGGGTCCGGTCCGTGTATCCGGAGCTGTCACGAACAGCCGTGAGCCGGGCCCGGGTGACCAGGCCGGTGCACAGGCCGTCGTCGTCGCAGACGATCAGATGACCGGTGCGGGCGGCGGCCATCACGGACAGTGCCACCTCGACGGTCATGTCTTCCCAGACCTGAGGTCCGGCGGCGTCCATGGTGTCGGCCACCATGCCGTGAACGGGATGGGCACTCGCCGTGCGGCTCTGCGTCTGGACCAGTGTCAAAGTGTGCCTCCTGCGGAGATGGGCCGGCTTCCTGATCACGACGGTTCTATGCCGCCGTACCGACGCCGGACTGCCGTACGGGCGCGCGTCGGGTCGCCGAAGCGGGGCGGCGCCGGCCGCGTGAGGTGGCGCCGCGCTTCTTGGGGCGTTCGACCACTGGTGCGGTGATGACGACCGGGATGCCGGAGGGGGCCTGGGCACCGGTGATGCGGTGCAGGGCCTCCGCACCGGCGCGGACCTGGGTGGTCTGCGGGACGACGCCGGCCATCGTCATGAGGCGGGTCATACCGCGGCGCTGACTGGGGGTGACCAGGGTGACGACGCTGCCGGACTCGCCGGCGCGGGCCGTGCGGCCGCCGCGGTGGAGGTAGTCCTTGTGGTCGGTCGGGGGGTCGACGTTGACGACGAGGTCGAGGCTGTCGACGTGGATGCCGCGCGCCGCGACGTTGGTCGCCACCAGTACCGTGACGTGCCCCGTCTTGAACTGCGTCAGCGTACGGGTGCGCTGCGGCTGCGACTTGCCCCCGTGCAGGGCGGCGGCGCGCACCCCGCTGTTCAGGAGGTGCTCGGTGAGGCGGTCGACGGCGTGCTTGGTGTCCAGGAACATGATCACCCGGCCCTCGCGTGCGGCGATCTCGGTGGTGGCCGCGTGCTTGTCGGCGCCGTGGACGTGCAGCACGTGGTGCTCCATCGTCGTGACCGCGCCGGCCGACGGATCGACGGAGTGCACGACCGGGTCGCTCAGGTAGCGGCGTACGAGCAGATCGACGTTGCGGTCGAGAGTGGCGGAGAACAGCATGCGCTGGCCGTCGGGACGCACCTGGTCGAGCAGCTCGGTGACCTGCGGCATGAAGCCCATGTCGGCCATCTGGTCCGCTTCGTCGAGGACGGTGACGCGGACCCGGTCCAGACGGCAGTCGCCGCGCTCGATGAGGTCCTTGAGGCGTCCGGGAGTGGCGACGACGATCTCCGCGCCGCCGCGCAGCGCGCTCGCCTGCCTGCCGATCGGCATTCCGCCGACGACCGTGGCCAGGCGCAGCCTCACCGACCGGGCGTACGGGGTGAGCGCGTCGGTGACCTGCTGCGCCAGCTCACGCGTCGGGACGAGGACCAGCCCCAGCGGCTGCCGGGCCTCGGCACGCTGCCCGGCCGTACGGGCCAGCAGGGCCAGTCCGAAGGCCAGGGTCTTGCCGGAACCGGTGCGCCCCCGGCCGAGGACGTCACGGCCGGCGAGGGAGTTCGGCAGCGTGGCGGCCTGGATCGGGAACGGCACGGTCACGCCCTGCGCGCCGAGCGCGGCCAGCAGCTCCGCGGGCATGTCGAGAGCGGCGAAGCTCTCCGCGGCGGGCAGTGCCGGGGTGATCGTCTCCGGGAGGGCGAACTCGCCCTGCGCCGCGGCGGGGCGGCGGCCGTAGCCGCCGGACCGGCTCGGGCCGCCGGACCGGCGAGGGGCCGACGAACCGAATCGGCTGCCACCCTTTCCGGAGTCGGCACTGCCGTTACGGCTGCGGGCGAAGCGGTCGTTCGTGCGTGTGCGGTTGTTCATGCGGAACCTTCCTCGATGCGGCACATATCAAGGAATTCCCGCAGCGATGAGCGGCACGGAGAATCGCAAGAATGGGCCGGTGGAACGCGGCAGCGGATCTGGCCGGAGAAAAACTCGTGAGGGCGCAGGTGCTGGAAAGAGTGGCGCGATGCGGAGGCGATATTCGGGCGCCCACGGAGATGGGCCGTGAAGGAATGCGTCCGCACCCGTGGTGGGCGATCCGTGTCCGGTGCGTCCACGGATTTACCGGTTCTCGCCCATGGCTTGGTTCGCGCGCATGGCTTGATTGTCGTCCATAGGCGGAACCACTGCGGGAAATGCGAGTAGCTGGGGCCCGCACCCCGAAGGATGCGGGCCCCAGCTACGAAGTGTGCGCCGGTGTCAGGCGAGAACGATGTTCTCGGCCGTCGGGCCCTTCTGGCCCTGCGCGATGTCGAAGTTCACCTTCTGGCCTTCGAGCAGCTCGCGGAAGCCCTGGGCGGCGATGTTCGAGTAGTGGGCGAACACGTCGGCGCCGCCACCGTCCTGCTCGATGAAGCCGAAGCCCTTTTCCGCATTGAACCACTTCACGGTACCAGCAGCCATGTCATTTCTCCTTTGGGGCAGTGCCTCGGGGCCCGCACTGCGCGGACCCCGTGTCGCCGCGATGATCACCCCGTCCGGAAAAAGACCGGATATGTAAAAGCGCTTCCAGCGGCAAGGAGCCGGCCGGAGGGCACTTGAAGTTTCGGGAACCACAACTGCAACTGAGATCGACAGTAGCACGTCGCAGCGGCCCGTGTACGGTGCGGAATCCCACTCCACTTATTGCCGCAGACAATCTGTCTGCGTGTTCCGTTTAAATCTCAGCTCGCGGGCACAGCTATTGATTCGGCCGGAGCGCAACGTTTCGGGAGCGTCTTCGGCATCGAAGTGACCCGGGCCCTGCGGGAGAAGGTCCCCGGCGTCCCGCGTCCGGCTCCCGTTCGTCCGTGCCTTGGTCGGGAAGTGTGACGCAGGTCATGCGCATCGTCCGAACCTGCGTCGGCGCAGCCCCGCCTTCTTCCGCGGCGAGGTGCTCACCCGGTCGACCCCCGCCCTGATCGCGGAGGACTGAGACACCGAGACGCGCCGTGCCGGACTTCGGGGCGTCGTATCCCCTGCTCCGGAGCAACACCGGCCGCGTCGAGGCGCCCCGGCGGGGCATCATCGCGTGGTTCGCCGAGCACGCACTCGTCTCGCACGCCCCGCCCCTGCCACCCGCGCCCGAGGGCGGGATCGAACGCGCCGATGCCCTCCTCCGCGAACGCCTCGGCTTCGCGCTTCCCTCCGAACTGCGGCAGTTGTGGCGCCTTTGGGGCGACGTGGAACACCTGCATGTCGAGGAGGACGCGCACCTGGGCGAGATCAGCTCCGGCGCGTTTCCTCCACGAGGCATCATCTTCAGCCCCGAGCAGACGCTGGGCCCCGGCTCCCCGCGCCGGGCGGCCACGGCACCTGGGGCGGCGCCCGCGTGGTGCCCTGGCTGACCGGCGACGAGGCCGGGCCGCTGCGGGGCCACGACGCCTCAAGGGCTCAGACGGAACCCGTCAGGGCTTCGCCGTCGTGCGGACGAGCGTCGCCTTCGTCGGGTCACAGCCGGCGAACCAGTTGTTGCCGGTCCACGTAGTAGCGTCCTGGTCGAGGATCCGGAACGTGTTCAGGAACCCTCGGGTCCCGGTGCTCTCGTCTCGGTCCTCTCGTCGGTCGAGTCGGTTCCCGTCCCGAGGGCGTGGTCCAGCAACGCCACCTACGGCGCCAACCGGACCGCGGAGATGTCGAACTGCAGCCGGACCTTCTCGCTCACCATGGTGCCGCCCGCCTTCAGACGCTGGTTGTAGACCAGGCCCCACTCCGTGCGGTCGATGGTGGTGGTGCCGTCGAAGCCGGCTCGCTCGGCGCCGAACGGGTCCAGGACGGAGCCGAGGTAGTCGAGCTGCAGGTCGACGGGCCGCGTGACGTCGCGGATGGTCAGGTCCCCGGTCATGCGGAAGCTCTCCCCGCCCTCGTGGACGGTGGAGGTGCTGCGGAAGGCCATCTCCGGGAAGCGGCGCACGTCGAAGAAGTCGGGTCCGACGAGGTGCGCGTCGCGTTGTTCCACGCCCGTGTCGACGCTCGCGACCCGGATCACGAGGTCGGCCCGCGACTCGGAGGGCCGGGCTCCGTCGAAGTACAAAGCGCTGTCGTAGTCGGCGAAAGCTCCTCGTACCGTGGTGACCATCGCGTGCCGCACGGAGAACCCGATGCGACTGTGCGGGCGGTCGATGGTCCAACGCCCGGTCAGCGCGCGAAGCGCCGGGTCGAGCGCGACACTCCGGGACGAGGTGTCCGCGCCTGAGGTGCCGGTGTCCAGGGCCGGGTTCCGTTCGATGACGGAGCTCTGGCGACGGCTGAAGATACCCATGATCGTGAGCCCTTTCCCATCTGATACTCCGTGCTATCACGGTGTCGCCGGACACCGCCCAGCGAGATGGGTGGCCTCGTCCGGGTTCCATGCGGTCGACTGCGAAGCTGCACAAGATCAACATAATGTGGTGGTGCGCCGGCGCGCGGGGCCCGATCCGTACCGCGCGAACGAGCGGGAGGCGCCCGGCGGGCCGCGGCTCGCCAGGCGCCTCCCCGCGAGGGCCTACTCCGGGGGCGTGGGCGTGTCGTGGGTGCGGTACATCGCCTGGACGTCCAGCTCCAGTTGGACGGTCGGACCGACGACCGCGATGCCGCGGGCCAGCATCGAGCGCCAGTTCAGGGTGAAGTCCTCCCGGTGGAGTTCCGCCTTCGCGAGAGCCGCGCAGCGCAGTTCCTGGTCGTAGCCCCCGTTCACCGTCCCCAGGTAGGTCGTGTCGAGGCCGACGGAGCGGCTGGTGCCGTGCATGGTGAGGGTGCCGTGCAGCGTCCACTTGGAGCCGCCGCGGTAGGCGAACCGGGTGCTGTTGAAGTCGATGTGCGGGAAGCGTTCGACGTCCAGGAAGTCAGCGGACCGCAGGTGATTGTCACGGGTGTTGTTGCCCGTGGTGATGCTGGCCGCGTCGATGCGCACCGAGACGTGCGAGTCGGCCATGTTCGGTGCGACGCGGATGCCGCCCTGGAAGCGGGTGAACCGGCCGTGGACGTGGGCCATGCCCACGTGCTTGGCGATGAACCGGATCGCGGTGTGCGGAGGGTCGAACAGCCAGGTTCCGGCTGTCGGAAGTTCCATCTGGCGGGTGGGCTCGAGCGCGATGCGTGCCGGGGGCAGTGCCACCCCGGCGGCGATGTCGAGGTTCTCGCGGGCGGGTGCCAGGCCGTCGGCCACGGTCATCACGCTGTACGAGCCCGGTGGCAGCGTCGCTATGAAGTAGCCGTGGGGGTCCGTGGTGCCACGTGTCACCACCCGGTGACTGTCCAGCGCGGTCACGGTGACCTCGGCTCCGCCCATGGGTTGTCCCATGGGGTCGACGACCTCGAAACCGAACGCCCCGGCATCGGGCGGCAGAGGGACCGAGATGCTCGGTCCGGCACCGGAAGTGCCGCGAGAAAGCCGACGTCGGAGCAGCCCGAGGGCCATGGATCTCACCTTTCCTCACATGCGTCACCGTCGCACGGCCCGCTCGGCCGGTAGTGTTCGCGGTCGCCAAGAACCGTCGGCGGCAGGAAGGCGGGCGAGACGACAGTAGTTCGTTGACGATCATAAAGTCGCCCACGTTCAGGTCGTTCACCCCGGTGTCCCAGCCGTCGTATGCCTCTGACCGTGGATGTGGGGTCGCAAATCAGTACAACGGCGGGGCAAATCGGCACACCTCGACTTCGCTCTTTTGCAGCAGTGCTGTGGTGAAGAGCACGGAAGGCCGAGACGTTCACCGGCAGTCTGCGGTTTCACCACGGACCCGACACACAGGCGGGTGGGCAGTGCCTCCCGACGAGGAGTTCCGGGGTTCGCCGAAGGCGATGAGTTTCACCGAGGCGGCCGGTCTGTATCCACGACAGGCCATCGACCGCCCTCGAGGAGAGCAGAGCATCATGCCGGCACCTGCGGCTGCTGATTTCGGCGTGGTGGGTGGGCGTCAGCTCTGGACGGCCTTCGCGATGCGCAGGGCGGCCTCGGCGGGTTCGAGGTGCGTGGTGTCGATGACCTCCGCCTCGCCGTGCAGCCACGTGCGGGCCGCCTCGGCATAGGGCTCGAGGTAGGCGAGGCGGAACGAGGAGGGGCCGAGAACCGTGTCCCCCTCGATGCGTCCCCGCAGGGTGTCCTGGTCGGCGTGGAGGACGAAGTGCCGCACCGGGATGGCGTGCTGCGCCAGGCCCGTGCTGATCTCGCGCCAGTACCGCTCGACCAGGACGGTCATGGGGATCACCAGAGTGCCGCCGGTGTAGTCGAGTACGCGGCGGGCGGTCTCGACGACGAGGGGTCGCCACGGCGGCCAGTGCTGGAAGTTGTCCGTCTCGGGCAGTCCCGGCGTGATGTCCATGAGGGTCTCGCCGACCTTCTCGGCGTCGAACACCCGTGAATCCGGAATCAGTCGCTGCACGAGTGGGCTGGTCGTCGTCTTGCCGGCGCCGTGGGTGCCGTTGAGCCATACGATCATGGCACGCCATGCTAACGGCGCGCGGGCCGCAGGGATGCGCGGGCCGCAGGGAGGGGCACGGCAGAGCTCGGGTACGGCTTCCGCGCTTCCGCGGTTCCGCTTCCGCGTTCCCCATGGTGCCTTCGCGGCGCCATTGCGCACTGGCGAGTCGGAGCCTGCGGCTGTGTCGCCGAGTACGTCGAGTACGCCGCGGATTCCGCCGCCGACGGCGGCCGGGGAACGCGGCGCCGGGAGTGCCGCAGGGGCAGGCAGTGCCCGCCCGCGTGTTGTCACCGGCCCACGAGATCGCCGTCGGCACCGTCACTCCAGGCGCGCAGCGTCATGTGGCCGCCGTGGTGCAGGGGCGTACTCGACCGCCAACGGGTCGCCTCAAGGCCGGTCGCCGCGTCGACGATGTGCACTTCGCCGTGGCCGCCGCGGGTGACGGCGACCCAGTCGGAGCCCGGTGAGGCGGCCACCGCGCGGCGTTGGACACCCTCCCACGGAGTGCCGCCGCGGCGCGGAGCGCCGTCCATGGAGGGCAGGGGGAAGCGTCGGACGGTGTCGTCGTCGCCCAGCAGCAGCAACTCGTCGCCGTCGGGGTGAATACGGGTGAAGGCGGCGTGGCGCCGGGCGAGGGCCAGGCGGAAGACGAGACCCGGACCCAGTTCCGTGCGGACGGTGTGGCCTGTCTCCAGATCGTGGCGCCATGCCTGGTTGGTCCATTCCGGCCACCGCAGCGGGTCCGGAACGCCGCCGCGCAACGTGGTCCACAGTGCCCGCCGACGGGTGTCGAGGCGCAGGTACCAGCCCCTGGCAGGCGCTTCCCACGGAATCACCGCCTCGGCCACGAGTGCTGCGCCCTTCCTCCGCGCCCGGTGCACTCCTTCGCCCGTGGCCGTGAACACCTGTCCCGAGAGGGGGTCCTGAGCGTCGCCGTGCCCGTCGTCCGGCAACGGCAGGGACGCGTGAGGCGCGACCGGAGGACAGCCGGGCGGCGCCGTCAGGAGGTCCGCGAAGCGGTGCACGGCCAGCGCGCCGGGTTCCCGGTGCCGCAGCACCAGCAGGGAATCGTCGCCGCCCAGCACCGTCACGCCCGGTTCGCCGACGCGCGTGCGCACCCGCGCGACGTCCCCCGTGTCCAGTTCGAGGACCGTCAACAGGTCCGACCACGGCTCGGTGTTCTTGCCCAGGCCGGTCGTCACGGCCAGTCGGCGACCCGACGGGGCGCAGGCGAGGTGCTCGGCCGGCACGGCGACCGGAACCGCGAGTTGCACGAGTCGCTCGCCGAAGGGATCGAGCACCAGGAGTTCTCCCCGGCGGTCGTCGACGCAGGCCACCCGTCCTTCCGGCAGGGCGAGGAAACCGGCGTGCTCGGAGAGATGGCGGCCCGTGAGGCGCCCCGCGACGGTGCCGTCCGGCACGGTCAGCACGTGTACGGACCCGGCGACGTGGTCGGACACGACCAGAACGGGGGTGGCGGCGGGCATGAAGTCCTCCAGAAGAGCGGTTGCTGAAAACGATTATCATGTATCTTCTAGGCGTTCCAGGTTCCTGAGAAGAAGCGAGGGCTTCATGCTGCGCTCACCGTCGAGACTCGCCCGCGGTTGGATCACCGCAGCGGTCGTCGGTTCCGTCCTGACCGGCTGCGGCGCGTCGTCCGGCGACGCCACGAGCGCCGAGGCCAAGCCCGCGGCGAGGACCGACGTCACCGTCGAACCCATCAAGGCCGCGACACGGTTGACCGACACGAACGGTGTGAAGGTCTCCCTCGACAAGGAGCCGGAGCGCATCGTGTGCCTGTTCGCGCTCTGCGACGACATCCTGACGGAACTGGGCATCGTTCCGACGGCCACCAACAGCACGCTGCTGGCCCACTCCGGCTTCCTCGGCGAGGAGAAGGCCAAGGAAGTCGACGTCGTCCCCGGCGGGTTCATCGCCCCGGAGGTGGAGGCGATCCTCTCCCACAAGCCGGATCTGGTGATCGGACTGGGGGACACCCACGGCAAGCTGGCTCCCGCGCTGAAGGGTGCCACCACCTTCTGGGCCATGCAGCCCGAGACGTGGGAGGACAGCGTGGGGTACCTGCGCGACCTGGCCGCGCTCACCGGCCGCACCGCCGAGGGGGAGAAGGCCGAGAAGACCTTCCGGACCAAGCTCGCCGAGGCCGAGAAGTCCCCGAGCGGGAAGACCGCCCTCGTCATCTACGGCAGTGACGAGAACTTCGGCGTCGCCACCCCGGAGGGCGACGTGGCCGCCAGCCTGTTCCCCAAGATCGCCGACTACCCGTGGAAGTCCGGCGGAATCGAGGGGAGTTACAGCCTCGAGCAGATTCTCGCCCGGGACGTGGACGTCCTCTTCGTCGAGACGATGAGCTTCGGCGACACGGACGGCAAGCTCTCGGAGAAGCTGGCGGAGAACCCCCTGTGGGGCAAGATCCCGGCAGTGCGGAACGGGGACGTGCACGAGGTGAACTCGGAGGTGTGGGCGAAGGGGCGCGGTACTCGTTCCCTGGGCCTCGTCCTCGACGAGGCCACGGCCGCGCTGCGGTGAGGGCGCCCTTCTCGGCGTCCACCGCGCCAGACCACCTGGCGGCGACGGCCGGGCGTCCCTCGCCTCGTGCGCGGTGGCGGCAACCCCTCCTCGTGATCGCGCTGTTGACCGTCGCGTCGATGTGCGCGCTGAGCCTCGGCACCCCAAACGTCCCACCGCACCGTCTCGCCGGTGCGGTGCTGGAGGGGGACACCACGTTCGCCGGGATCGTCGTCACCGAACTGCGCGTACCCCGGCTCGTGCTGGCGCTGATCGCCGGAGCCTGTCTCGGGGCGGCCGGGCTCGTCCTCCAGGAGGCGCTGCGCAATCCCCTGGCCGTGCCGGAGATGCTGGGTGTCTCGTCCGGAGCCGCGTTGGGCGTGGCCGCCCCGCTGGTGCTGACGCTGTCACTGCCCGCCGCCGTCCAGCCCGTGCTGGCCCTGGGCGGGGCCGCGCTCGGCGGCGGGCTGACGCTGCTCGCCGCCGGGCTGGGGCGCAGCCCCTCCGCCGTGCTGCTGACCGGCGCCGCGGTCGCGGCGGCGTTGCAGGCCGCGCTGCTGGTTTTGATGGTCATGGCCGACCAGCTCGACCTCCAGCTCATCTACCGGTACCTGCTGGGCTCCCTGTCCGCCCGGACCTGGGACGACGTTTCGGGGCTGTGGCCGTGGCTGCTTGTCGCGGCACCCGCCCTCGTGCTGTGCGCGCCGGTGCTCTCGGTGATGCGGCTGGGTGACGAGGACGCGGCGGCACTGGGCGTGCGCGCCCAGCGGGCGCGGTTGGCCGCGCTGGCCATCGCCGTCGTGCTGATCGCGCCTGTCACGGCCGTGTGCGGGCCCGTCGCGTGGGTGGGCTTCCTCGCCCCGCACCTGGCCCGGTGGTTCGATCCCGCAGCGGGAGCGGTGCGTTGGCTTCCCTGGTCCGCGGCGTGGGGCGCCGTCGTCGTGACGGTCGCCGACGTTCCGGCCCGGCTGGCGCTGGCGCCCGTGGAGACACCGGCCGGTGCCTGGACGGCCTTGCTGGGAGTGCCGGCCGGGATCGCTCTGATGCGGTCGGGCCGCCGGGGCCGGACGACCGGGCGCGGATCGGCGGCTTCCGGTGCCACCCGCGTGCCGCACGGGCCGGGGGCCCTGACCTCGGGCGCCGCGGAGGAGGCCTCCCGCACGGCGCCGTCACGGAGCGCGCGCCGAGACGAGTCGGGCGCCGAGGTTGCGGGTGATGCCTCTTCTCCGCCCGTCCGGGCGACTGGAACGGAGGACGTGCGATGAGCCGGCGTTTCGCGGTGCTCGCCGCACTGGCCGTGGTCTGCGCCGGGGTGGAACTGGTGGCGGGTCGCGGCATGTCCCCGGGCGTGGTCTGGGGCGTGCTGGGTGGTGGCGGAGATGCGACGGAACGCCACATCCTCTGGCAACTCCGCCTGCCCAGACTGCTGGTGGCCCTTGGCGCGGGCGCGTGCCTCGCCGTGGCCGGACTGGTCCTGCAGTCCGCGCTGCGCAACCCCCTCGCCGGACCCGAGGTGACCGGCGTGACGCCGGGGGCGGTCCTCGGAGCGGTCACGGCGACAGCCCTGGGGTTCGCCGGGTGGGACTCGCCCCTGGCCGTGGTCCTCGCGGCCTGCCTGGGCGGATGCGCCGGAGCGGCGCTGCTGTGGCTGCTCGCCGGCCGCGGCGGTGGGGATCCCGCGCAGACCGCCGTGCACGGGGTGCTGGTGTCGGCCGTGCTCGGCGGGCTCACCGCCATGGTGCTTCTCGTCGAGCCGGGCGAACTCGGCAGCGTCGTCCAGTGGCTGGTGGGCACCACCGAGGGCCGGGTGTGGCAGCACTGGCACCTGCTGTGGCCGTGGGCGCTCGCCTGGGGGGCCGTGGCCTGGCTGCTGGCCGGGCCGCTGACCCTGCTGCGCTGCGGGGACGACATCGCCCTGGCCGCGGGTCTGTCCGCCCGACGGGCCCGGACCCTCGCCCTGCTGTGCGCGGTGGCGCTGACGGCGGGCGCGGTGGCCGCGGTCGGAGCGCTGGGCTTCGTGGGCCTGCTCGTCCCGCACCTGGCGGTGTCCGTCTTCGGCGCGGACCTGCGGGCGAGCCTTCCCGGTGCCGCCCTGTTGGGCGCGGTCGTGGTGTGCGGGGCGGATGCGGCGGCACAGCTCTCCTCGCGGCTGCTGGCCCAGACGCTGGACTCCGGACGGCTCACGCTGCCGGTCGGGGCGCTCACCGCCTGCCTCGGTGCCGCGCTGCTGCTGGTCGTCGTGCGCCGCACGCCGAGCCGTACGTTCTGAAGTCGACTTAAGGACAGAGCATGACCGAGTCCGTGGGGATCCGCGTCGAGGGGGTCCACTTCGGCTACCCCGCGCGAGCCGTGCTGCGGGGCGTCGACCTGACCGTCCGGCCGGGCGAACTGACCGCCCTGATCGGCCTGAACGGCTGCGGCAAGTCGACCCTGCTGCGCCTGGCCGCGGGGCTGCTGCGGCCGGACCGGGGGCGGGTGCTGCTCGGTGAGGACGACCTCGCCCGGCTCACCAGGCGCGCCACGGCCCGGAAGGTGGCGCTGCTGCACCAGTCCGCGCCCGCCGTGCCGGGGATGACGGTGCGTCACCTGGTGCGGCAGGGCCGTTACGCGGTACGTGGCCCGCTGGGCATGCTGCGCGAGGGCGACGACCCCGTCGTGGACCGGGCGCTGCGGGACGTCGGTGTGGAGCAGTGGGCCGACCGTGACGTGGACGCGCTGTCCGGGGGAGAGCGGCAGCGGGTGCGGCTCGCGATGGCGCTCGCCCAGGACACCCGGGTCCTGTTGCTGGACGAGCCGACCACCTACCTGGACCTGCACCACCAGCTCGACGTGCTGCGGACGGTGGTGCGTCTGCGTGAGGAGCACGGGCTCACCGTGGTGATGGTGCTGCACGACCTGGCCCACGCTGCCCGGTTCGCCGAGCGCATCGTCGCGCTGCGCGACGGCCGTGTGATGGCCGACGGGCCGCCGGGGGAGGTCGTCACGCCGGGGTTGCTGGCGGACGTGCTGAAGGTGGCCGGCCGGGTGGGCCGGGACCCCGAAGGGGGCTGGCCGGTGTGTTATCCAGATCACCCTCTCCCACAACTAGAATATGAAAATCAGATTCATTAGGCTGCCGTCACGGCGTTCGTCCGAACGACGTGTCTCCCATACGAACAAGGAGAGTTCATGGACAACGAGCAGGTGTTCGCGCCCATCACCGACCCGGGTCAGCTCGCCCACGACTCGGCCTCCCACTCCAACGCGCTCGTCGAGAACCCCTTCGAGGACACCGAGGAGTAAGCGAGGGCCCGACCGCCCTCGACCGTGGGCCCGCCCGTTGCCTTCCGGGCGGGCCCACGCCCATCCCAGGCCCGTCGTCAGGAGGATCGCCTTGTCCCGCAGCCGGCTCGTACCCGGTGTCGAAGTCGTCGCCGTACCAGGGCGGGGTCTCGCCGTCCGCACCGCCGACGGGGAGTTCCTCGGTATCAGGGCACGGGACGCGGACGAGGACGCCCTGCTCTCCCTGCTCTCCGGCGCCGCCGCGGCCCCGGCGGACGGGGAACTGGGCCGCGTCGTAAGGGCCTTCCACGGGGCCGGCTACCTGACGGACGGACAACAGCACCCCAAGTGGCCCGCCGCCCGCCGGGACGTCCGGCTGCTCGGCGAACCGGTACTGACCGAACCGCTGGCCCTGCACCTGGCCGCCCTGGGCGCCGAGCCGCGAACGACTCCCGTCCGGACCGCTCCCGACACGTCGTCGACAAAGACCGGGGACCTGCTCGACGGAAACCCCGCCGCCGTCGTGTGGTGCCTCGACGGGCCCGTGCCCGACGGGCTGTGGGACGCGGCCGACCGGCTGCCCGAGCACGGGGTCGCCTGGCTGCGCTGCCACCGCGAGGGCTGGCAGGCGTACGTCGAGCCGCTCGCCGCCGTCCCCGGCGACGTCACCGCGGCGCATGTCCGGGCCCGCCGGCTGGCCGCCACCCCCGCGCACCGCGAGCTGGCCGCCTACTGGAGCGGGCCCCGCACGTCCGGCGCACCGGTCCGGCTCACCGCCCCCGCCGCCGGGTTGCTCGCGGCCCTGCTCGCCGACGACCTCGGCCGGTGGGCCACCGGCGCCCCCGAAACGGCCGGCCTTCCGGCACGGCGCCGGCTCCGGTGCGTGGACCTGCGCAACCTGACCGTCACCGAACACCCCGTCCTCCCGGTGCCCGCGGTCGCCCCGATGCCGAAGCAGGACGGATGACGCCCTTCAGCACGGTCGTCGAAGGTCTCGCCACGGACGTCCTGCTCCCCGACGGCGACGGCCCCTTCCCCGCCGTCCTCATCCGCACCCCCTACGACCGTGCCCGGCACCACGCCGAGGCGCGCGGCTGGGCGCGGCACGGGTTCGCCGCCGTGGTCCAGGACGTGCGGGGCCGGTTCGCGTCGGCGGGGGACTGGCGCCCGTACGAGAACGAGGTGACCGACGGGGCGGTGACGGCCCGGTGGCTCCGGCGACAGCCGTGGAGCGACGGACGGTTCGTCGCCGCCGGTGCCTCCTACGCCGCCCACTGCGCCCTCGTCCTCGCCCTCGAAACGCCCGAAGACGCCCGGCCCGACGCCGTCATCGCCGCGGTACCCGCGCTCGGCGCCGCGGAGACGGCGCGCGAACCCTCCGGTGTGGAACGGCTGCTGGCCCGCGCCGGGTGGTGGGCCGCGCACGGCGACCGGCGGGACTCCGACGAGAGCGTGCTGGACAGGGCTCTCGCCGCGGACCCCGGTCTGCTCACCCACCTGCCGATCACCGGTCTCCCCGAGCGGCTGGGCCGAAGGCTGCCTTCCTGGGCGGGCCTGTGGCGCCACCGCGACCGCGGCCGGCTCGCGTCGCGGGCGGTGCGCGCCGGCATGCCCCTGCTCGCGGTGGGCGGCCACCACGACCACTTCACCGAGGACACCTTCGCGCTGTGGCACACCTGGGGCGGACCCTCGGCACGACTGCTGCTGGGTCCCTGGGGCCACGGCCTCGTCGCCGCACCCGGCCCCGACGCCGGTCCCGCCCACGGGGTGCGCCTGGGCGAGCTGTACGTGCGCTGGGCCCGCCGGGCCCTGACCGGCGGGCTCGCCGCCGGCCGCCGCGGCGCGCTTGCGCTGGGCGGCGGCGATTTGTGGTCGGCCGCCGGCGCCGACGGCGAGCCGCGCACGCGGCGGCTGCGGCCGCTGCGGGGTACCGCCTTCACCGCCGACCCCGACCGTCCCGTGCGCTCCGACGATCTCACCGTCCTCACCGGCGGACCGCCCGACCGCTGCCTGATGGTCACCCCTCCGTTGCCGCGACCGCTCGACGTGGTCGGACCCGTACAGGTGCGTCTGCGGGCCACCGCGCACACGCCGTCCGCCGACTGGGCCGCACGGCTCGTCGCCCTCACCCCGGCCGGGGCCGCCGAGCGACTCGCCGTGGGCGTCCTGCGGCGCGAGGAACCGGCGGGCCGGGAGACCGGGTTCACCATCGAACTCGGCCGGCTCGCGCGCCGCCTGCGGGCCGGCACGCGGCTCCGCCTGGAGATCGCCGGACACCACTTCCCGGTCCACGCCCGCAATCCCCACACCGGGGAAGACCCCGTGACGGCCGACCGGCTGCTCGCCTCCCGGCGGGAGGTCGACCCGGAGAGCGTGGCGCTGACGCTGCACGTGCTCCCGTCCCGTCCCGCGCCCACCGATTTCGCCAAGGAGATCCTGCGATGACGGCACTGCCGCTGGAAGCCCTCGTCGATCCCGTCTGCGGCATCGTCCGCAAGGTCAAGCCCGTCGAACACCCCGCGGGCGCCCCGCCTCGCTACACCGCGCTCACCGCCGAGGTGTCCGACGCCCGCAGGCTCGGTCTGTGGCCCGCCGACCGGGTGTCCCTCGGCACCACCTTCGGCGACCCCGAGCAGGCCCGGGTCGCCGCGATAGCCGAGGGGGTGGAGCGGTACTGCGGCAACCGGGTCCCACCGCCCGGCCACCCCGGCGCACCCCTGCGCGCCACCGCCGCGGAACTGGCCGAAAAGGGCATGCGGCTCTACGGCCCCGGCGACCTGCCCGCGTACGCGCCGTGGCAGTACGCCCGGGAGAAGTTCCCCTACCAGCGCCTCACCGCCGACACCCCGTCCCTGTGGACGCGCGGAACCGAGCGGCTGCCCGACGGACGGACAGCCGAGGTCTGGGCACCCGTCGCCCTCACCCACCTCAACTGGCGCCAGGGCGCCCTGCGCGAGCTGCCCCGGACCCACCACCTCAACTACGCGGGCATAGCCACCGGGCAGGGCCTCGACGACGCCGCCGAACGCGCCCTGCTGGAGATCGTGGAACGCGACGCCCTCGAACTGTGGTGGCACCTCGACGGCCCGGCCCGAGGCATCGACCCGGCCAGCGTGCCCGGCCTCACCGACGACCTCGCCGGATCCGCGCTCGACGTCCACATCGTGGAGATGCCCTCCGAGTTCGCCCCCTGTATGGCCGCCCTCGTCCACGACCCGCGTCTGGGCCTGTACGCCGCCGGGTTCGCATGCAAGTACGACCCGGCCGAGGCCGCTCGCAAGGCCGTCCTCGAAGCGGTCCACACCTGGGTCTTCACCCAGGGGCTCACGGACCCCGACGGCTGGGTGTTCCAGGCCGTCGAGGCCGGGCTGCTCGCCCGTGGTCTGTACCTGGAGCACCGCGCCGACGGCCGCTATCTCGACGCGTGCGGGCAACAGTTCGAGCACGTCCGGGACCTGGGCGCGCACGTGCAGGTGTGGCTGGACGAGCGGATGACGCCCGAGGCCCGGCGGTTCACCGATCCCGCCCACGGAACCGTGTCCGTCGAAGCGGTCGAGCCCGGCAGCCCCGAGCGGCTGCGCAGCGCGCTGCACGCGGGCGGCCACCGGGTCATGACCTTCCACCTCACCACCGAGGACGTGGCCGAGACGTCCCTGCGCGTCGCCCGCGTCCTCGTCTCCGGGCTGCTCCCCAACGCCCCCGCCGCCTTCGGCTACTTCGGCTGCCCACGCCTCGCCGAAGCAGCCGTCCGGCGGGGCTGGCGCACGACCGAGCCGGGCGCGCCGGAGCACTTCACGCTCGCGCCCCCGCCGCACATGTGAGGGCCCGCATCCATGGAACACACCCATGAGGACCACCCGGTGGGCCTCTCCGCCGTGCTGGCCCGCGCCCGTTCCCCGGAGCGCCCCGGCCACGGCACGCCCGCCGGGTCCCCCGTGCGGGACTGGCCGCGTCCGCCGCGCGCGGTCCCGGCGGCCGGCCCGGCGGACCTCGATCTGCGGGCCCTGCTGCGCCTCTCCCTGGCGGCCTCGGACGGCTCCGGGCGGCTGCGGCCCGCTGCCTCCGCCGGAGCCCTGCACCCGGTCGACACCGAGCTGCTCGTGGGGACCGGCTGCCCCCTGCCGTCCGGCCGCTACGGCTACGACCCGCTGCGGCACCGCGTCCACCACCTCGGTCCGCCGCCCGGCCGCACGCCGCCGGGTGTGACCGCCGAACTGACCGTCACCGCCCGGCGCACCGTCTCCCACTACGGCCACCGCGCCTGGCCGTTGCTGCTCCTGGACACCGGGCACGCCACCGCGGCGCTCTTCCTGGCGGCCCGCGCACTGGGCGCGGACGAGCCCGAGGTCCGACTGGACGGAACCGCCGCGAGTCCACTGGCCGCCGTCCGTGTCGCCCCGCCCGACCCGAGGCACCCGGTACGCCCGTGCGGCGGCGTACACGGACCGCGGTCGTCGACGCACGTGCCCACGCCCGGCGAGTTGCAGGCCCGCCGCAGCACCCCGCCGCCGCTGCCGGGCACTCCGCCGCCGGACGCGCTGCGGGCGGTTCTGGCCACCGCCGCACGGGCGGGCGGCGGCGACCTGCGCTGGTGCGCCGCCGTCGGCGAGCCCCGCCCCGGCCTGGTCGAGCTGACCGCCGACGGCGGGGCACTGCGACAGCGTGCGGCGGGAGAGGCCCGCCCGACGCTCGCGGTCTGGGCCGCGGGCCAGGCGTGGATCGCGGACGCGGGCGCCGTCCTGCTCGCCCACGGCTGCCCCGCGGACGCCGACGCGCCGCACATCCGCCGCACCCACCTGCACGCCGGCTTCGCCGTCCACCTGGCCCACGTCACCGCCCTGCGCCACGGACTGGCCGCCCGGCCCGTCGGCTCCTGGCAGCAGGCCGACCTCGGTGCCGCGCTCGGCGCCGCACCGGGCCGGGACTGGATCGTCCACGCACTGGCGCTCGGCACCCGCCACGCCGACGAGGAGAACACCACGTGATCGTCCACCCCGAGCTGCGCCGTGCCGCCCGGCACGCACGGCGCCCCCTGCTCGCGGCCACCCTCCTGCAGGGCGCCGCCACCCTGACCCACCTCGCGCAGGCCGTACTGCTGGCCGTCGCGCTCGCCGACCTGGCCCGCGCCGACACCGGCCGGCTCCCGTGGCTGCTAGCCGCCGTCCTCGCCGTCGTCGCCGCGCGCGCCCTGCTCGGCACGTGGCAGCGGCGCACCGCGACCCGAGCCGGAGCCGGGGTGAGGGTGGCCCTGCGTGACGAACTCCTCGCCCACCTCGGGCGCCTGGGGCCCGCACACCTGAGCACCGCGCGTGCCGGGGCCGTACGCACCACCCTCGTCGACGGGGTGGAGGGCGTCGACGTGTACGTCTCGCGCTACCTCCCCCAGCTCCTGGTCACCCTCACCGTGCCGCTCCCGGTGCTCGCCGTCCTGGCAGCGGTGGAACCGGTGGCCCTCCTCGGTCTCGTTCCCGCCCTGCTGCTCGCCCTGTGCGGCCCGCGTGCCTGGGACCGGCTCCTCGCGGCCCGGGGCAAGGAGCACTGGGACACCTACGAAGGACTGGGCGCCGACTACCTGGAGGCCCTGCAGGGCATGCCCGCCCTACGGGCCGCCGGCGCGGTCGGCCGCACCCGCGGGCGCCTTGAGGAGCGCTCGGCGGCACTGCACCGGGCGACCGTCGCCAAGCTGCGCGTGTCCCTGATCGACACCGGCATCACCGACCTCGCCATCCAGGGCGGCACCGCCGCCGCCGCGCTCCTGGCGTGCTGGTCGGCCGTCACCGGATCCACCACGGCGACCGGCACCTATCTCGTACTGTTGCTGGCCTCGGAGTGCTTCCGTCCCGTCCGCGACCTCGCGCGCGAATGGCACGCCGGATACCTGGGAGCGTCGGCCGCGGACGGGCTCGCGGCACTGCGTACCGCCGAGCCCGCCGTCCGCGACACCGGAACGGCACCCGCTCACTGGCCGGGGCCGCCCGAAGTGCGCTTCGAGAACGTCGGGTTCACCTACGGCGACGCGGACACGCCCGCCCTGCACGGAGTGTCCTTCGCCGCGCGGGCGGGACGCACCACCGCGATCGTCGGTCCGTCCGGCGCGGGCAAGTCCACCCTCATCGCCCTGCTCCTGCGCCACCACGACCCGCAGGAAGGCCGGATCAGCCTCGACGGGCGCCGCACGACCGAGTTCGCGCTCGACTCGCTGCGCCAGGGCATCGCCGTGGTCTCCCAGGAGACATACCTCTTCCCCGCCACCATCGCCGACAACCTGCGCCTGGCCCGGCCGGACGCGACGGACGACGCACTCACGGCCGCGGCACGGGCCGCCGGCATCCACGACGAGATCGCCGCCCTCCCCGACGGCTACGCCACCGTCCTCGGCGAACGCGGCGCCACCCTGTCCGGTGGCCAGCGCCAGCGCCTCGCCCTCGCCAGGGCCCTGCTCGCCGACGCCCCGGTACTCGTTCTCGACGAGGCCACCAGCTCGGTCGACGAACGCCGCGAGGCGGACATCGTCCGTGAGCTGCTGAACGCCGCCGGCGGCCGCACCGTCCTGGTGGTCGCCCACCGGCTCGCCGCCGTCCGGCACGCCGACCGCATCGTCGTCCTCGACGCGGGACGGCTCGACGCCGTCGGTGAGCACACCGGCCTGGTCGAGGCCGGGGGCGTGTACGCCCAACTCGCCGCGGCCGGACACGCACACCGAGGAGAACTCGCGGCATGAGCAGCGCCACCGACACCGTCAGCACCGAAGCAGGCGTGCCCGCGAGGGGCTCACTGCGCGCCCTGCTGCCCGCCCTCGCCGGACACCGCACCATGACGGCCCGCACCTGCGCCGCCGCACTCCTCGAGCAAGGCTCCCTCGTCACCCTGCTGACGCTGGCCGCCCACACCGTGGGAACGGCCGTCATCGAAGGATGCGCCCCCTCGGCCGCCGTCGTCACCGCGCTCGTCGCCCTCGTCCTCGTACGCGCCCTGACGACCTGGCGCGAGATGGACCTCTCGCACGACCTGGCCTACCGGGTGCTGGCCGCTTTGCGCGTACGGGTCTTCGACGGGCTCGCCCGCAGCGCGCCCGCCCGCGTCGGCGGCCGGCGCAGCGGAGACCTCGCCGCCACCGCCATGGCCGACGTGGAGGCCCTGGAGTTCTTCTACGCCCACACCACCGCCCAGCTCCTCGCGGCGGGAACGGTCCTCACCGGCGGCACGGCGGTCCTCGCCGCGGTGGAGCCGTGGCTGCTCGCGGCGGTGCTGCCGGTCGCGGCGCTGCTCGCCGCGGCGCCCTTCGCCGACGCACGCGGGCGCACGGCGCGCGGGAGCCGCACCCGGACGGCCACCGCGCGGCTGTCGGCCGACACGGTGGAGACCGTCGACGGACTGCGCGAGCTGCTCGCCTTCGGCGCCCTGCCCCAGCGGCGCCGCCGACTGGCCGAGCGGGGGCGTCAGGTGGGCGACGCCCAGCGCGCCGAGGCCACCTGGGAGGCCGGCGCCGCCGCGGTCCGCGACCTCCTCATCGTGGCAGCGGTGCTCGGCGTGGTGGCCGCGGCGGCACAGTCCGTCACCGCCGGACGGCTGCACGGAGCATGGGCGCCGGCGGCGATGACGCTCGCCCTGTCCGTCCTCGGCCCCGTCGCGGAGTCGGCCCGGGCGCTGAGCCAGGCCGTGGCACTGCGCGCCGCCGCCGCCCGGGTCGACGCGGCCGTGCGGGCCCCCACCCTCGCCCCGCCGCCCGCGGTACCCCGCCCGCTGCCCGCCGGTCCGCTGGGGGTCCGGTTGCACCGGGTGAGGTTCGACTACGGTGGCGGGCCCGTGCTGGACGGTGTCGAGCTGACCGTCCGCGCCGGGCAGACACTCGCCCTCGTCGGTGCCTCGGGGGCCGGCAAGTCGACCTGCGCCCACCTGCTGGCCCGGTTCTGGGACCCGTCCGAGGGAGCGGTCCAACTGATCCCCGCCGACGGCGCCCCCGTCGACGTACGGGACGTGAGTGACGCGGAACTGCGGCGCGCCGTCGCGGTGGTGGGACAGGACACCCCCCTCTTCCACGGCACGCTCGCCGAGAACCTGCGGCTCGCCGCTCCCGAGGCGGACGACGATCTGCTCGCCGTGACGGCACGCCTGTGCGGCGTCGACGGAATCGCACCGATGGACACCCTGGTCGGCGAGCGTGGCGCCACCCTCTCCGGAGGCCAGCGAGCCCGCATCGCCCTCGCCCGCGCGCTGTCGGCACGGCCGCGAGTCCTCGTACTGGACGAGTCCACCGCCCACCTGGACAACGCCAGTGACGCCCGGCTCGCCGCCGCACTGGAGGAGGAGGGCCGCACCACGATCGTGATCGCACACCGCCGGGCCACCATCCGCCGAGCCGACCGCATCGCCGTCCTCGAAGCAGGCCGCATCGCCGAGGAGGGGACCTGGGAGGAGCTCACCGGCCGCCCCGGCAGCGCACTCAACCGCAGCCTCGCCACCGCACCCTCCTGACGCACCACGCACCGGACGACGCACCACGCACCGGACGACGCACCGCCCGCCCCGGACGACGCACCGCCGGCCGTTCCGCACTCGGCTCCGGTGAGGCTCGGGGACGGGCGCCCGTCGCGGGTGCCTTCCGGTCACTCCGGGCAGCGGCCGCAGTGCGGTCGGCCCATGCCGGAAGCACTGCCGACCAGTCCTCGCGGGCACGATGGGCGGCTCGGCTTGCTCTACTTCCAGTAACAAGATCACTGTGGCTGGGTGCGTCTCACACGAACAGTTGAGGCAGCTCGCCCCCGGCCGCCCGTGCCGCCGTCGTGGCACCCCGAACCAATGTCAGGAAGCCGAATGCAGCCGTCGTACGACCGCCTCGAGCAGGCGCGCGAGGACTACGATCACCACCTGCGGAACTGCCGCCAATGCGAGGCGGACGGTGCGAAGTGCCCCGCGGCCAAACACCTGAGACGCCTGTACAACAACCTCCTGAGAACGACCTGACCACCGCCCCCCCCGCGGGACGCCCGGCCGTCCCGCCTCGATCTTGGATGCGCGGCTCCGTGTACAACGTTTCAGGAGGATCGGGAGTCTCCCTGTCGGAGTCTCGGTCACCTGTCATTCACCTGGAGTTGCCCCATGCCTCGTTTCAGCGTCGTCATCCCGGTGTTCAAGGTGCAGGGGTACCTGCGCGAATGCCTGGACTCGGTTCTGGGGCAGTCGTTCCGGGACGTCGAGGTGATCGTCGTCGACGACTGCTCACCGGACTCCTGCGGGACGATCATCGACGAGTACGCCGCCCGTGACGAGCGCGTCAAGGCACTCCACCTTCCCCGGAACGTGGGCCTGGGCCGGGCGCGCAACGCCGGGCTGGAGCTCGCCCGGGGCGACTACGTCCTCTTCCTCGACAGCGACGACTGCTACACCCCTGGACTGCTGCAGGCCTTGGCCGCCCGGCTGGACTCGGTGGGGGACCTGGACATCCTCGCCTTCGACCATGTGCGTACGCACTGGTGGGGGAGGGGCGGCCGAAGCCAGGTCGCGGATCTGATCGAGCGGGCGGGCACGGACGTATTCCGCCTCGAGGACCGGCCGGAGTACGTTCATCTCTTCCTGGTGGCCTGGAACAAGGCGTTTCGCCGTGAGTTCTTCCTCGAACAGGGCCTCCGGTACGCCCCCGGCCTGTACGAGGACGCGCCGGTCACCCACATGGCGATGGTGACGGCCGAGCGCATCGGCTGCCTGAACAGGATCGGTGTCGAGTACCGCCAGCGCCGTCAGGGAGCGATCACCAAGACACCGGGACGCAAGCACTTCGACATCTTCGAGCAGTACGAGGGGTTGTTCGCCTTCCTCGCCGCGCGACCCGAACTGGCGTGGGCCCACTCCCTGTTGTTCGAGCGTGCCGTGTTCCACATGCTTTTCGTGCTCAAGCGCCCCGAGCGGGTCACGGTCGCCGACCGCAGGGAGTTCTTCCACCGCACCGCGGACTTCTACACGCGGCATCTCCCGGCCGGCTTCGCGCTGCCCGAGGGGGGAACCGGGGTCTACATGCGTGCCCTGGCCAAGCGGTCCTACCGTGCCTACCAGGCGGCCGAACTCGCCGACCGGGTCAGGAAGTCGGGACCGAACAAGATCCTCAAGGCCAGGACCAGGGCCGGCAAACGCGCCTACGCGGGCCTGTACACCGCACAGCGCCGGCGCTCCCTGGATCCGAACCTCGCCGTCTACAGCTCGTACTGGGACCGGCTGCCGTCCTGCAACCCGCTCGCCGTCTTCGACAAAGCCAGGGAACTGGCCCCGCAGGTGCACGGCGTCTGGGTGGTGCGCAAGGAACTCGCCGACCAGGTGCCCGACGGCATCGACCACGTGGTGCGCAACTCGCGCCGCTACTGGGAGGTGATGGCCCGCGCGAAGTACTTCGTGAACAACGTCAACTTCCCGGACGGCATCGTCAAGCGCCCGGGACAGGTCCACCTCCAGACGCACCACGGCACCCCGCTCAAGCGCATGGGCCTGGACCAGCAGGCCTACCCGGCCGCCGCCAGAGGCATGGACTTCGACCGCCTCCTGGAGCGGGTGGACCGCTGGGACCTCAGCGTCTCCTCCAACCAGCACTCCACCAAGCAGTGGGAGCGCGCCTACCCCGGCGCCTTCGAGTCCCTCGACGCGGGCTACCCGCGCAACGACCGCTACTACGCCGCCGGCGCCGAGGACGTCGCCGCCGTCCGCGCCCGGCTCGGTATCGCCGAGGGCAAGACCGCGCTGCTGTACGCGCCGACCCACCGCGACTACCAGCAGGGTTGGGCACCCTCCTTCGACCTGGCACGTCTGGCCGGTGCGCTGGGTGACGACTTCGTGCTGCTCGTCCGTACCCACTACTTCTACGACCGGACCCCGCAGTTGAGCGACCTGGCCGAGCAGGCCACCGTCATCGACGTGTCCCGTCACCCCTCCGTCGAGGACCTCTGTCTTGCGGCGGACGCGCTCATAGCCGACTACTCGTCCGTCACCTTCGACTATGCCAACCTCGACCGCCCCATCGTCATCTACGCAGACGACTGGCAGATCTACTCCCAGGTCCGGGGTGTCACCTTCGACCTTCTCTCCGGCCGCCCCGGCGACACCCCCGGAGCCGTCGCGACGACCGAGGACGAACTCATCGACGTCTTCCTCAGCGGCCGTTGGCACGGTCCCGATGCCGCCGCGCTGCGCGGAGCCTTCCGTGAACGCTTCTGCCAGTACGACGACGGACACGCCGCCGAGCGCGTCGTGCGCCGCTTCTTCCTCGGCCAAGACGCGGAACCGGCGATAGTCCCGCTCGCACAGCGCGTCCCGGCGCCCAGCCCGTCCCTGCGCTGACTCCCCGTCCGCTACGGGGCCCATCGACCAGGGCATCGAGGCGCGGGTACGGGGGATCCCATCGGGGTGCGGGTGGCGGGCGATGGCCGATTCAGCCCGGGATCCTGTTGACCACGCGGTCCAGTTGCTCGGCGTCGAGGGGCGGGCGGCTGAAGGTGAGCCGGGGGTTCTGCAGGCCGGCCACGGCCACGTCGAGGTGCCGCTGCCAGGCGTCCGGTGCGACGGTGTCGGTGGTTTCGATGACGCCCCGCAGGCCCCAGACGACCGCGGCGATGTCGGACAGGGTGACATCCGGAGCCACCACGCCGGCTTGCCGGCCCTCCGACAGCATCTCGGCGGTGAGGGAGTAGACGCGCTCGCGTTGACCGAGGGTGGCCATCTGGCCGAACTGGTGCGGCAGAACGGCGTGGCTGAGGGCCAGGTGCAGCCCCACGGTGCGCAGGAAGCGTTCCAGTTGCTGGTCGACCGGCAGCCCGCGGACCTGCTGGACGTGCGCGAGGAGCCGGTCGTGGAAGGCGGCGGCCAGCCTGCTGTGGAGCGCGTCGGGCGTGGGGTAGCGACTGTAGAGCGCCGTGGGGGTCAGTCCTGCCTCACGGGCGATCTGGGCCATGCTGGCACCGGGACCGAGCTGCCGCATCGCTGCCGCCACGTCCCACAGTACTTCCGCTTCGTCCGCCTGAGCGGATCCTTCGGCGGAGGAGCCCGCCGTCACGTCACTGCCGTCCGATTTCCCGTCCACACCGACTCCGCTCTCTATGCAGACAGCTCATGATCCCGAGACCACGTACGGCAGACCAGGACATGTCTCACGATGTCCACCAGGTCACTCCGACGGCCCAGAGTTCTGGGACTCGTTGCCGGTCGTGGGGGACCGGGGTGGGCGACCAGCGCGCCCGGCCCCCCGGCCACTTGCCCGGACCGTGGTCAGGTCGCGGTCCGGGCCCGCTGGGTGTCGGGGGCCTCGGCGGCGGTGCCGCGCGCCGGTCCGGCACGATTCGGGTGAGTGATGACCGGATCACCCGTGACCTGAGCCGGGCGGTGCGTCATCCCCTCGAGCCCCTCGAAGGATCGCCGATCCACAGCCGCCCCTGGACCATCGAGGGGCCGTGCCGGAACAGGACGAGGGGCGGGTGTCAGTGCGGGATGTCACGCTGAGGTCGGTACAGGAACTGCGAAAGGGAATCGCCGTGATCACCAACGACTTCGTCCCCGGCTCCCCCTGCTGGCTCGACCTCGGTACCCCCGACGTCGCCGGCGCCGCGGCCTTCTACGGCGCCGTGCTCGGCTGGGAGTACGAGTCCATGGGGGAGGACGGGGAAGGCGGAATGTTCCGCAAGGACGGCAAGATCGTCGCCGGGCTGGGCAAGCTGACCGAGCAGGGCGCGCGATCCGCCTGGATGATCTACTACTGCGTCACCGACGCGGACGCCACGACCCAGACCGTGCGGCGGTCCGGCGGCACGGTGCGGGTGGCGCCGATGGACCTCGACGAATGGGGCCGGATGGCCCAGTACAACGACCCTGCGGGTGGCCAGTTCGCCGTCTGGCAGCCGGGCACGAACAAAGGCGTCGAACTGGTGGACCAGCCGGGCTCGCTCTCCTGGACCGAGCTGTACACGAGTGACGCCGCGGCGGCCAAGGAGTTCTACGGCGGTGTCTTCGGCTGGCAGTTCGGCGACATGGAGCTGCCGGGCGGCGGAGGCACGTACTCCCTGATCACGCCTGCCGGCCTGCCCGAGGAGCGCATGCACGGAGGTCTCATGCAGCTCCGCGAGCAGGACCTCGCCCTGGCGAACGGCCGGGCGTACTGGCATCCGGTCTTCGCCGTCGCCGACTGCGACGCAGCGGTCGCCGCGGTCACGGAGAACGGCGGCAGCGTGCAGATGGGCCCGGAGGACGCGGAGGGCGTCGGCCGGCTGGCCGTCTGCCTCGATCCGTCGAACGCGGACTTCGTGGTGCTCACCCCGGCCGCCCAAGGGTGACCGAACCGCCCGCCGGGCCACGGCGCCCGCCGGCCCTCACGCACGGCCGGGCGGTCCGGTTCGCCCGTCGGGCCGGGGCAAGGGCGGGCCCCGCCCCTCGGTGCCGACGGCAGTCCACGGCGGTTGCCGGCGGTGGGATCCGCCGCCTTCGGTGGCGGATCGGCGAGCGGTTGCCTTGCGCGGTGTGCCACCACTCGAACCGCTGCGGCAGGCCGGTGCATAGAATTCGGTCTCATGCCGAAGCCTGACGAGCTCATCACTGACATCGCTGCCCTTGTGGAGTCCGGGCAGAGCAGCCAGATGTCCCTAACCGTGGTCACGGGTGGTGCTGTCATCACCGGTCGCCTGGCCCCCGAAGCCGTGTGGCGGCAACGGGTGTCGGAGGTACTGACGGATTCCGCCCGGCTGAACGCGTTCTCCACTGTCTTCGACACCCCCGCGAAGAAGGACGGTCCGCCCACGCACCTGCACTTCCATGTCGCCCGGATCCTGCAGGGCACGGTGGGGATCCCGGAGACGGGAGGGATGTACCGCGTGGCGATCGAGGACGTCAGCGCCTGGACCGTGGGCGACTTCAGCTACTCCGAGCACTGACCGAAGGGCGCCCGCCGTGCCGGAGACGGCACGACACGCGGTGAGGGTCCTGCCGGCGCGCACCGGTAGGACCCTCACCGCTGTTCGCGCAGGAGGACCGCGGGGCCGGTCAGTCCCCGGCAGGAACGGCCCGCGGCGCCGGTAGCGGTGCCCTGAAGGCTGCCGGGAAGTTGCCCTCGACCTCGGCCTTCTCGGCGGTGTCCGGGTAGGGATTGGTGCACGAGACGCCCGCGGTGGAGCCCGACATCAAGCTGGAGCAGGGACCGGGCTTGCGGTCCGGCAGGCCCAGGATGTGGCCGAGCTCGTGGGATGAGATACGTACCGTGTCGTAGCCCTGGTTCACGGCCTGGCGTCCGATGTAGACGGTGCCGTTGCCCAGGGAGGTGGGCAGGGCGCGCGGCCAGCCGTTGTCGGCGAGGACCCGGATGTTGGCGCGCCGGCCGGAGGCGACGGGGCGCAACTCCACGCCGTCGACGCTCTCGTTCCAGATCGCCGCGCCCCGGTCGACCGCGGACCTGAACTCGGCCGAGCCGCTCGCGTCGTAGGTGAGCACGCGGGCGGCGGACAGGGGGAGCGTGGTGCCGCCGGACGGTTCGGCGGCCACGGCCTGGCCGCTCAGTACGGGTAGGGACATCAGCAGAGCCGCGGCCAGGCCGCCGGTCAGGGTACGAACGTGCATGGTCGACCTCCTTGTGGGGGAAGGGCAGTCGTGTGCATGACACTAACTGACTCCCTGCCCGCCGCGCACGGCCGCCAATCCGTTGTTCCGACTCCGAGCGCCGCCTTCTCCACGGAGCCGGCGCCACCGATCTCATGGGCTTCGTGGACCGGGGTGCGGCGGGGCCCGCCCTGGGACGGACCGTCAGCGGATGCGGTGGGCCTCCCGGAAGGGGCCGAGATCCTCGCCCGTCAGGGACTGGGCGGCCTTCTTGAAGTCGGCGGTGGTGGAGATGCCGTACCGGTGATTTTCGATGTACCGCTTGAGAGAAGCCGTGCCATGGTCTCGGCGCCTAGGGTGCGTGCGAAGCCGTGGAAGCGGGCGTTGGCGTACTGGGCGAAGCTCTCGTCCAGCCACGGTGAGGCGTACGCGTCGTTGCCGAGGATGCCGTACCACCACTGATGCGCCACCTCGTGGACGACGGCGCCGCCCTCCTCGGTGGTGCCGGGGAGGACGAGGCCGGGTACTCCACGCCGCCGCCGAAGCGGCTGGTCATCACGAGGTCGGTCTCGCCGTACGGATAGCGGCCGAACTCCCGGCCGAACCGGTCGATCGCGGCGGCCACGTCCGCGCGGCTGAGCCGCACACCCGCGGCGGCGGTGCCGGGCGCCCGGTACGAGTTCACCGCACGCCCCCGTGAGATCATCGCGTCCGGGACCTTGAGCGCTCCGGTGCCGCCGGCAGGCTGAGCGTCCCGGCGAAAGCGCCGGCGATACAGACGTGCGGCGCCCGGGGGCGGGCATGGGGGAGAGCCGGACAGTGGAAGAGCTTCGGAAGCGCACGCGCGCGGAGCGGCTGACCGAAGGGCTCACGGTCGCCGTGGCGACCGTGTTCGCAGGTGTACTTCTGGCCGGATCGGCGGTCGTCTTCGGCGCGACCGCCTGGCGGTTGGTCACCGACACCGGCACCACCGCGTTCAGCGGACTCTCGGCGACGGTGGTCTTCCTCGCCGTCGTGGTGTTGCCGGTTCTCGTGGCCCGCCTCGTGTTCCGCCGGAGCCGGCGCAGGGGCACGGAGCGGCTGACGGCGGCGGTCCCGGCAGCGCTGACGCTGCTCGGCACGTCGGTCGTGCCGTTCGTGGCTCTGTGTCTGATCGTCGTGTATGCCGACTGACCCGCACAACAACGGTTGAGCAGGGGGCGCGGACCACCTCGGAGCGGTCGCCGCCGGCGGTGCGTGCCGCGTTGCCGGAAGCGTCCGCCCCCAGCGTGCGAGCGGGGACAAGGCCATCACCGCGGGGCACGGCATCATGCCGGCGGCCGTCGTCAGCCGGAATGCGACATCACCCTCGGAGGGCGGGGCGCGGCCGCGGATCTGCCGGCCACCCCCGATGAGACCTGCTGGACTGCGGCGAGAAAGGCGCCGCACTCCACAGGACGGAACGCTAGCGTGCCGTCACTGCCCCGACCGGCGTGCCGCCACTGCCCTGCCGCGTGGCCGACGCCGATTCCGGACACCGACGCGCCTTCGGCCCCGGGCTGTGGGGCGAGGGGGCCGAAGGCCCGTCCTCCTCGCTCCGGTTCAGGTCACCGGACCGCGGTGTTCACCACGCCTCGATGACCGGCGCGCCGGGTTCGTGCTGCCGCCAGGCCGCGTTGAGACGCCCGAGCCGGTCCGCGGCGGCGATGCCGCGCAGGGACGCGACCTTGCCGTCGCGTACTTCGAAGGCCACGGTGCCCACGACCCGGTCGCCGATCACGGCCAGGACGGCCGGGCAGCCGTTGACCCGGGCGATGTGCATCGCGGGCGAGCCGCCGGCCAGCCGCCGCTTGGCGGGCGTGGGCTTGAAACCCGCCCGTACGTAGGAAGCGACCCGCTCCCGCGTCTTGTACTGCAGCAGCCGCTTGCCCAGTCCGGCACCGTCCGAGACCGCCGTCACGTCGTCGGTGAGCAGGGCCACCAGCCGTTCGGTGCGCCCTGAAGTTGCGGCGGCGAGGAACGCCTCGACGACCCGGCGCGCGGACGCGGGGTCGGCCTCGACGCCGCGCCGGCGCTCGGCGGTGACCCGGACCCGGGCCCGGTGGGCATGCTGCTGGCTCGCGGACTCGCTGATGTCGAGGATCCCGGCGATCTCGGCGTGGCTGTACGAGAAGGCCTCACGCAGGACGTAGACGGCCCGCTCGACCGGCGAGAGGCGTTCCAAGAGGGTCAGCACGGCCAAGGACACCGATTCCCGCTGCTCGAAGGTGTCGGCGGGGTCGAGCATCGGGTCGCCCTCCAGGAGCGGCTCGGGCAGCCAGGCGCCGGCCGCTCGCTCGTGACGGGCCTGCGCCGAGCGGAGCCGGTCGAGGCAGAGATTGGTGACGACCTTGGTCAGCCATGCTTCCGGCGCCTCGACCCGTTCGCGGTCCGCGGCCTGCCAGCGCAGGAACGTGTCCTGCACGGCGTCCTCGGCGTCGGCGGCCGAGCCGAGCAGACGGTACGCCAGCGAGGCCAGCCGGCCCCGGCTGGCCTCGAACCGATCGATGGCTGCGCTGTCCATGCGGAGCAGCCTATGCGGCGGCCCTCACCGCGGCCCGGTCAGGCGCGGTGGCCAGGCGGCGCCTGCGCTTCGGCATGCCGAAGGTCGGGTGGGCGATGCCCCACCCGGCCCCCTTGAGTACGCCCGCCTTGAGCCGCGCGGCGGTCCGGCCGGACAGGCACCAGGACTTCGACCGGGCGTCCCCGTCCACCATCTGGAAGATCGCGTCCCGCCGCCCGAGGCTGATGTGGTTGCCGTGGTACTTCAGCCCGGTGGTCGGGACCGCGCCGCCCGTCAGGCGCGCGATGATCGCGGCGGTCGCCTGCATGTTGGTGAAGCCGGCCGACGCGCAGGACATCGGCAGCGGCCGGCCGTTCTCGCCGATCGCGTAGGCGCAGTCACCTGCGGCGTAGACGTCCGGGTGCGAGACCGAGCGCATGCTGCGGTCGACGACGATCTGACCCGTCTCGGCGACCTCCAGTCCGCTCGCGGCGGCGATGGGGTGCACGGCGAACCCGGCCGACCACACGGTCACATCGGCCGGGATGGACGTGCCGCCGGTGGCGATCGCCCGGGTCGGCTCGACGGCTTCGATGCCGGTGTGTTCGTGGACGGTGATGCCGAGCCGGTCGAAGGCCTGGCGCAGGTGACGGCGGGCCTTCGGGGAGAGCCACGCGCCCAGCTCGCCGCGTGCGGCGAGCGCGACCGTGAGATCGGGCCGGGACTCGGCGAACTCGGTGGCCGTCTCAATGCCGGTCAGCCCCTCACCGACGACCAGCACGGTGCCGCCCGCGCCCAGGCCGGCCAGGCGTTCACGCAGACGCAGCGCCGAGGACCGGCCGG
Organism: Streptomyces pactum; assembly: GCF_002005225.1. Taxonomy (NCBI): domain Bacteria; kingdom Bacillati; phylum Actinomycetota; class Actinomycetes; order Kitasatosporales; family Streptomycetaceae; genus Streptomyces; species Streptomyces pactum. The sequence continues at coordinate 337,218 of NZ_CP019724.1, read as the reverse complement.
TCACGTCGAAGGCGTACTCGGCCACGCCGGGGACGTCACGGTGGGCCACGGAGCTGCCGAGCGCGTAGAGGAGCGTGTCGTACGCGAGCTCCGCGTCGCCGTCCTCGCCGGTCACGGCGACGGTCCGGCGCTCGGGGTCCACACCGGTGACGCGCGCCAGGCGCAACCGCACCCCGGTGCCCGCGAACACGTCGGCGAGCTTGCGGAACGCGAGGTCCCGGCCCGCCGCGAGCTGGTGGAGCCGCATCCGCTCGACGAAGTCGGGCACGGCGTTGACGACGGTTATCTCGGTGTCGGCGGGCGAGAGCCGACGGGCCAGGTTTCCGGCGGCGAAGGCCCCGGCGTATCCGGCGCCGAGTACGACGATGCGGTGCTTCATGGCAGTGCTCCTGTCTCGTTCGCGTGCCCCTTGAACGAGACGGCGTCCCGATTGCTGACAGGAGCCTGGTGTGACGCCGGTCACTGATGCCTGTCCCTGGTCCCGGGGGTCCCGGGGACGCGGGGGTCCGGCGGGCCGGGTGATGCCGGCGGCGGTGCCAGGGCCCGGCCGAGTCGATGGCCCGTCGGCCCGGCCGGTCCCGTGGCCGGAGACCTGCGGGCACGGGACCACCCCTGCGGGGGCCGCGCTCGCCGACGCTCTACTCGGGTCGCGGGGTCTCCCGTGCCCGGGCCTGGTGCCGGCGGGCTTTGAGCCGGTTCCCGCAGGTCTTCATCGAGCACCACCGAGCGGTGTTGGCGCGGCTGCGATCCAGGAGGAAAAGGCGGCATTCAGGGTTCTCGCACGGCCGCAGACGGCCGGGCATGCGGGCCTTGACGTCGGCCCACGCGAGCACGAGTTCCACGGCGAGCCTGCGCTCCGGCGGTACCTCCAAGCGCCACTCGATGCCCGACGCGAAGGGCTGCGGGACTTTGCGGACGCCTGCGAGGACTCGGCCGAGCCGGGGCTCCGTGGTCGCGCCCGTCTCCACCGCCTGGAGCGCGTCCCGGGCGGTACGCAGCCACTCGCGCTCCTGGCCGCCTCCGAGGCCCCCGTGCTCCCGTGCCCACCTGTCCACCTCGCGGTCGTCATGCCACAGGTCCTGGCGTCGGCCACCCGAGACGGGCGTGCTGTTCAGCGCCTGCATCAGGGCTTGGTCGTCCAGCACGGACCTCACCTCCCGGGTAACTCCATCAAGTCGTTTGACAGGTTACCTCAGGAGCGGTCTACTGGACGCCAAGAGGTAACCACCAAAAAGCTTCAAAGGGGTTAGTAATGGTTGAGGTTCTCCACCGGTACGTCACAGTGCGGGGGCAGCGCGTCTTCTATCGCGAGGCGGGAGCCCACGAGGCCCCCACGCTCGTCCTCCTGCACGGGTTCCCCTCCAGCTCACGCATGTTCCGCAATCTCATTCCGGAGCTGGCCGATCGCTTCCACGTCATCGCTCCCGACCACCTCGGGTTCGGCAACTCCGACGCCCCTTCGGTGGACGCGTTCACCTACACCTTCGACGCCCTGACCGACATCACCGAAGCGCTTCTGGCCCAGCTCGGCATCGCTCGCTACGCCTTGTACGTCCAGGACTACGGCGCTCCCGTCGGCTGGCGGCTGGCGCTGCGCACCCCGGACGCGATCACCGCGGTGATCACGCAGAGCGGCAACGCCTACGAGGACGGCTTCGTACCGGAATTCTGGAAGCCCGTACGGGCGTACTGGGAGAACCCGGGGCCCCAGACCGAACCCGGCGTCCGTTCCGCCCTCTCGCTCGATGCCATCCGCTGGCAGTACCTGCACGGAGTGGACCGGCCTGAGCTGGTCGATCCCGACACCTGGGCCGCTGACCACCGCGACGTGAACCGGCCGGGCAACGACCTCGTGCAGCTCGCCCTGTTCCGTGACTACGCCGGCAATCCGCCCCTTTACCCCCAGGTGCAGGCCTATTTCCGGGAACGCCAGGTGCCTCTCCTCGCGGTCTGGGGCGACGGCGACGAGATCTTCGGCCCGGACGGAGCGCGCGCCTTCACGAGGGACCTGCCGGACGCGGAGATCCACCTGGTTCCGGGAGGTGGACACTTCCTGCTGGAAAGCCATCTGGACACCGTGGCCGGGCACGTTCGCGCGTTCCTGACCACCACCGGATCACCGGCGTGAAGCCCCCGAAAGGGCCCCCGGGCGGGTGAACGGCACAACCGGCCCCCGAAGCCCGCCAGCCCGGACGGCCGGAGCCGTGCCGACCGGGGTGGCGGGTCGCCCGTGCGGTGACCCCGGACGGGGCGGGCCGGCCCGAATCCGGCGAACGTACCGGGGTTGTCGGGTTCCGAGCCCGGTCGCACCTCACCCGTCGGGCAGCTCGGGACGCCTCTGTGACGGGCCGGCCGAAACCCGGCATCACCACACGCGCACCATGCGCCGTCTGGCGAAAATCGGGCATCGGACGTGATGGACGCGGGTAACCTGCCAGACATGCCAGAAACGGGGCGGTCTTTCACCGGCATGGTCGAACTGGTCTGCATGTTAAGAGAGTTGACTCGACGGCGACGGTTTCTGGCCAAGACCTCGGACGACGAAGTACGAGGCGAACGTCCCCTGCCGCTGGTCTGTCTCGTCCGGGACCGAGGCCCGAACGATTTCCTGATCGCGGTCAACGAGCGGCTGGAGGCATCCGACCACCGGTCCTCGGTGCCCCACGCCTACGTCGACGCCGAGTCGGTGAACGAGTCCGTGACGGACCGCTGGACCGACGTCCAGGACCGTTCGCTCCCGCTGATCCCGCTCCTGGACGAGCTGAGAACCAAACTCGCCGGCGACCGCTTCGGTCCCGGGCGCCCCTTCCGTTTCGACTACTACCGGCTGGCCGACTGGCTGACGGGCCAGCATCTGTCGCCCACACCGGGGCGTCACGAGCAGCAACTGGCCGACCTGCTGCGCCAGTGGACCGGCCGGGCGCACCAGTCGGACCCTGCCGCTCTCACGACCGCCACGGCCGCCACACCCTCACCCCTCAATTTCGTCGGGTCCACCCTCTACCTGCTCGTGGAGGCCGGCCGCCGTATGGGGCTGCGCTGGCTGGGGCGACGCAGCCCCGGCCTGGGGCGGGAGGCGCGCTGGTTCATGCGCCGGCAACCCTTCATGGTCCCCCGCCACTCCACCAGCTTCCGTGGATTCGCGGAGCGGCTCACCGAGCGCGGGCGTGAAACGGAGAACCCCGAGCAGATCAAGAAGTTGCTGGTGCACGCCTTCCTCGAAGACCTGCGCCGGGCGTACCGCCGTCGTCGCTGGAGCCTCCTTCCCAAACGCTCAGGGTGGCGCCGTACGGCCTACACGATCGTTCTGCTCGACAACCTCGCCGAAAGCAACGGTGGCTGGGAGCTGCTGCGTCTCATCAGCGAGGTCCGCAACGAGACCGGCGAGCTCGATCCCCTCCTCGTGGTCGCCGCGTGCGATGAGCGCCCGGCGGCGCTGGAGGCAGGGGACTCCGGCATGCTTCGCGACCCCCAGGACGCGCTGGACGCCCTGAAGGCATGGCTGGACAACCTGCCCAGCAAACGGCAGCGACTGGCGGAGAACGCCCGCTACCTGTGGATCGCCCTGCCACCGGCCCGGGTGGAACGGAACGGCCGGCACGAAGTCTGGGAGAGGGCAGGGGGTTTCCGTCCGCCCACGCCCCCCTTCCTGTCCCGCCGGGGCATCGGTGAAACCCTGCTGGCACTCGTGATGGTCCTGGTACTGCTCCCCGTGACCCGGAGCGTGGTCGACTCGTGGGCCGCCGACTGTGTGTACTTCCGCGACGGCGTTCACGACGGTGTCTCCGTCAGAACCGCGCAGATGGGCCCGGACGACCGCCAGTGCGTCGGCTACAGCGACGACGCGGTGCAGATCTTCGGCTCCAACAAGCGACTCGTCAGGGCGCAGCAGGCGATCTTCGCGCAGAACGAGACGGCGAAGAAGCTGCACGGTCAGCAGCCGGGCCGCCCCTATCTCAGCATCGTGCACTTCGTCGGCCTGACCCACCGTGAGGCTGCGCCGGACACCGATCACGCCGCCGCCGAGGAACTCGAGGGGCTCCTGCTGCGCCAGCGGGCACAGAACGTCAAATCCAAGACCCTGCCGCTGTTGCGCGTCATCGTGGCCAACGGCGGAGACGGTATGCGCAAGGCGCCCGAGGTGGTGCGCGACATGCTCCGGCCCCTGTTCGACGACGATCCCTCGGTGGTGGCCGTGGTCGGGCTGGACCGCACGGTCGAGGAGACCGAGCAGGCGATCACCGAGATCGGCCTGGCCGGTGTTCCGACCATCGGTACCACTCTGACCGGCTCCGGGCTGGGGGAGCGGTCGCCCCTGTACTTCCAGATGGTCCCGGACAACACCGAACAGGCCCAACTGGTCGCCGAGTACGCGCGGCATCTCGAGACGCGGCGGGTGACCCTGTACCACCCGGCCAGAACGGACAGTTACCTCCGCACCCTGGTCGAGGCGGCCACCGCCGAGCTGGACGACGCGGCGGTGCCCGTGACGGAGGCCACTTGGCGGGAGTCAGCCGGTGAGGTGGACTCCCTGTGCGCAGACGGCGTCGACAGGAGCGACGAGATCGTCTATTACATAGGACGCGAGGACGACTTCGGGGATTTTCTGCGGTCCGCGACCAGCGGTTGCACCAGTCAGGGCAAGCTCCCCCTCTTCGTGGCCGCCGACGCGGTCTCCCGGTTCGTAGCCCAGAGGGAGAACCGGGAACACAGTTCGCTCGCGAACCGGTCGATGTCGTACGTCGGTATGGGCAGCCTCGTCACGCTGGCCGGGCCGTCGTGCGCCGAGGAAGGGCGACCCGCACCTCTGCTGGGAGTGGGGACGCCCCTGGACGAATTCTGCGCGGGCTACAAGAAGCTTCGAACGGAACTCTCGAAGACGCTTCCCGACGAGGAGTCGCCCCAGACGCCGTGGCCGGCGGAGCGCACCGGCACGACGTACGACGTGGCGGGACTGCTCGTCAGGACTACTTCCGCACTGCACCAGCAGTTGGACACCGCGTCGGAGGAGGAAGTGGCGCCGCACCGGGCAGCGATCGCCCAGGGACTCAGGGAGGTCACCTTCCAGGGGGCGACCGGAGAGATCGACTTCCGCGCCTCCCGCATCGGCAACGAGCGCAACCTCGCGATCCTGCGGATCTCCGACATCCACGACATGGACGCCGCGCCCACCTGCTCGTACATGAAGGGCGACCTGTTCGACTCCCAGCAGCGACGCGACCCGGAGACCGGTTGTCCCGGGTAGGCGCGACCGTCGCCGCCGCAATCGGTCACCGGCAGTGAGGGCCGCGGCCGTAGGTCGGAAATCGAAGAGGGGCCCGGCTGACGCCGGGCCCCTCTCTTCTCGTAGCGGGGACAGGATTTGAACCTGCGACCTCTGGGTTATGAGCCCAGCGAGCTACCGAGCTGCTCCACCCCGCGGCGGTAATGCCACTGTACACGGTGGTCTTCGTGGGGCGGAGTGCGGTGGTCCGCGCGCCGAGCGAGGCCCCGACGGGCGTCGCCGCAAGGGAGGGGCGTGCCGCCGCGCATGCCCGCCGCGGCGGCGGGTACGAACCCTCCCGTACGAGGGTGTCGCGGCCGTGGCCGTGGAGCGAGGGGTGTCGGAAGTGATTCGAAAGCTGCAGGCGGTCGCGCTGGACTGCGCCGATCCGGTACGGCTCGCGGAGTTCTACGCGGAGCTGCTCGGCGGGCGGGTGGTCAAGGACGCGGAGGACGCCGACTGGGTCGAGGTGCACGGGTTCGAGGGGACGCCGCTGGCCTGCCAGCGGGTGGACGGCTACCGAGCGCCCCAATGGCCCGGCCAGGAGAGTCCGCAGCAGCTCCACCTGGACTTCGACGTGGACGACCTCGACGGCGAGGAGAAGCGGGCGCTTGCCCTCGGCGCGACGGTGCTGGAGCGGACGGACCAGCTCCGCCCGGGGACCAACTGGCGTATCTACGCGGACCCGGCGGGCCATCCGTTCTGTTTCTGTCTCCACTGAGTCGGCCGAGTCGTCGCCCTCGCAGAAACGGGGCGTCAGAACCGGACGTCGGGCGGGGACTTCGGCGCCTGGGTTCGATCAGCCGGCCGGAGCGAGGAGCCGTGGTCCGGCATGTGGTCCCCGGTCACGCCGTCAGGTTGGGTCCGGGCCGGGACGGTTCGTCGGACAGGTGTCGCCGGCGTCCCTGTTTCGTCGGGTCGACAACCGGCGGCGAGGCTCGCATCGGGGTGGGCGGTGTGGCCACCCCGGGAGCCGTGGCGTTCGGCGAGCAGCCGCTTGCGATGGCCGCGCCGACGGACGGCGGTGACGAGAGCGATGACCGCGCAGATGCCGATTCCGAGGACGGGGAGAGTGATGGCGAGCACCAGCCGGCCCGCGAGTGCGACGAGGCCTCCGGGGGCTCCCATGGCGTACCGGGAGAGCGCTTGGGACGAGCAGGTGATCGTGTAGTCGCCTGCCCTCGGCACGTCGATGGTGGCGAGCGGCATCCAGGTCTCGTCACGGGTGAGGAACACGTCGGGTCCGGGATCCGTGAGACCTGGGGCGCCCGGCCCGGTGACGTCACACTCCGGGCCGGGCGACCGGCCCGGGTACTTGACCCAGATCGTCTTCTCGCTCTCCGGCTCGAGCCGCAGGGTGACCGTGTCGCCGTTGGCGAACTGATTGTCGGTGTCCACCGCGTCGATCGCGCTGTTGAACCGGTACACACCGATGGCCACGCCCAGCACGCTCAGCAGGACGGCGATCGCAGCCGCCGTGGCATACCAGTGGCGACCGGGCCGGAGTTCGTTCGCCGGTATCCGCGGCGGTGGGAAGGACTGCATCGGCGAAGCCTAGACCGTCCGTGCTGCCCGGCCGGCGAGCCACTGGAACTTGCCCGCGGATCGCGTGACGGTTGCGGCCTCGACTCGAGGGTACGCCTCCCGGCCGACCGCGGGTCGTGCGGGCGAGGACCGCACCGGCTCGAAGCCGCTGAACGCACCCGACGGACGGGGCCACAGCCCACTCACGCCGCGCCATGGCGCAGTTGCACACTCATCCTCCCAGCGCCCGACGGCCCCGATCACGGAGGCGGTCGCGAGAGCGAGCGCTTGGTAAGACGCCGGACAGAAGTGACCACGGCCGCCCGCCTTCCGGCCTGGACCGGGCTCGCTGAGCACCGAGACGAGCTGCTGGGTGCCGTCAGCCGGATCCACGCCTCACTCGCGGACACCTGAGCCGGCGTCCGAGGGACGCCCCGTGCGAGAGGCACCGGCGATGTGCTCCTGAAGCGGTCGGCGGCGGCCCCGTGCCGTTGCTCTCCACGCCCGTGAGCAGTCGCTAACCCACCCCCTACCGGGGTATCACTGCGGACTTGGCTCCACGGCGTGACGCCCCACGCCCGACCGTCTTCCTACGTTCCTCCCCGTCACCACGGACGAGACAGAGGGAGACGGACGGATGCGCCGCTTCAGGAAGACCCTGACCATCGCCGCACTGACCACACTGCTGGTCGGCAGCACGGCGGGCTGGGCCTCGGAGAGCAGCCGGAGCGCGCCGAGCGGTCCGCTCCCCGGCACCGCCGCATGGCTGGCGGACGACTGGCTGGGCAGCAAGCTACCGGATCCCGCCGCGGCCACCCCGGCCGAGGTGGCGGCCTTCTTCGCCGGCCTGACCGGCCTTCAGCAACAGCGACTCGCCGAGGACCACCCCACCGTGGTGGGCAACCTCGACGGAGCCCCCGTGAACCTCCGTTACGAGGCCAACGCCCCCGCGGGCGACCAGGTCCTGGCGTACGACCCGCGCGGCCGCGGCCTGATCGCGCAGGTCACCGGCGACCTGGCGAAGGCCACCCACGTCGCGGTGATCGTCCCCGGCTCGGACATCGACATCTCGGCGTTCGACCGTACGGCGCGGTGGGCCGCCGACCTGCAGGAAGAGGCGGGTGACGATACGGCCGTCATCGCCTGGGCGGGCTACACCACCCCCTCCGGTATCGGCCTGGACCTGGCGACGGGCCGGCTCGCCGAGGCCGGTGCCGAGCGTCTCACCCGATTCACCGACGGGCTGGAGGCGGCAGGCCTCCCCGACCCCTCCCTCTTCTGCCACAGCTACGGCTCCGTGGTCTGCGGCCTCGCCGCCCCCGACACCGACGCGAGCGACATCGTCGTCATGGGATCGCCCGGCATGCGCGCCGACGACGTCACCGCACTCGACACCGAGGCCCGCGTCTGGGCGGCGAAGTCCCCGCACGACTGGATCGATCGCGTCCCCGATGTCGAGGTCCTGGGCCTGGGCCACGGCGCGGACCCCACCTCGTCCGGGTTCGGCGCGACCGTCCTGCCCGCCGACGACGTCCCCGCGCACGACGCGTACTTCGCTACCGGCACCTCCACCCTGGCCGCGTTCGCGGCGATCGCCGGCGGAGACCTGTGATGAGGACCCCCGCGAAGCTCGCGAAGCTCACCGCCAAGATCGACGACCGCACCCCCGCCCACCGCGACCGCGCCATCGACGGCCTGCGCGCGCTGGCACTCCTGGCCGTCCCGACCGGCCACTGGCTGCTCGGCGGCTTCACCCTCGACACCGGCGGCGGCCTGCACAACGCCAGCCCGCTTTCCGCGTTCGGCGCCCTGGCCCCGGCCGGCTGGGTCCTCCAGATGCTGGGCATCTTCTTCCTGGTCGGCGGCTACTCCTCGTACCTCTCCTACCGGCGCCGCAAGGGATCGGTCCGCGAGTGGACCACCGCCCGGCTCATCCGGCTGGGCCGCCCGGTCCTCGGCGTCACCGCCGTATGGGCGTTGCTGCTTCCCACCCTCCATTACGGCCTCGGCGTCCCGACCGCCACCCTGCACACCGCGTCGACACTGGTCGTCCAGCCCCTGTGGTTCGTCGGCGTCTACGCCGTGATCACGGCCCTCACGCCGTACTGCGTCCGCGCCTCGCGGCACCTCGGTTCCTGGTCCGCGGCCCCGCTGCTCGGCTCGGTCGCGGTGGTCGACTTCCTGCGCTACGGACCGTACGCGGACGCGATGCCGTCCTGGGTGAGTCTGCTCAACGTGCTTCCCGGCTGGATGTTCGCCTACCAGCTCGGCGTGTCCTGGGCGGCCGGGCGGCTGGGCCGCCGCGGGGCGTGGCTGCTGCTCGCGGGCGGTGCGGCCCTGTTCGCCGTCCTGCTGCTGGCCTTCCACTACCCGGCGTCGATGGTGGGCGTGCCCGGCGCGTCCCGGACCAACTCACACCCGCCGTCCCTCCTGGTCCTGGCGCTCGCGGCGGCCCAGTCCGGTGCGGCGGCCCTGCTGCGCGACCGACTGGCCCGTCTGCTCCGGCGCCCCGTCCTGTGGGCCCCGGTGGTGATCATCAATCTGTCGGCCATGACGATCCTGTGCTGGCACCAGACGGCGATGCTCGCCGCCGCGGTCCCCGCCTCGTTCTCGGGCGAGGTCCCCGGCCTGACCACCGCGCCGGACACGGTCGGATGGGTCCTGGCGCGGATGGCCTGGGTGCCGCTCTTCGCGGGGCTGCTCGTGGCGATCGCGAAGGTCGCCCAGCCCCTGGAGACCCCGTGGGACCGAACCGGCAGGACCCGTCGTGCGGCGGCGGGGGTGCTGGCGGCGGGCTTCGCCTACTTCGCGCTGGCGACGTGAGCGACGGTACCCGCACCGCCGTTTCACCGCGGTCCGCGGCCGCCGCACGCACGGCCGCCCGCGCACGACGGCCCGCCGGGCGGGCCGCCGGCCCGGCGGGCCGTTCACCGGCCGCGGCCGGTACGTTGCGCCGCTTCGTCACCGAGGGCTCGAAGCACCTCGGCGAGCCGGCGAAACCGTGCACCACGACAACCCCCCCCGGGCTGACGAGTCACGCGCCGTATCAGCACCCTCCACCGAACACGGGAGTACAACCATGTCCTCGGCCGGCGAAACCGCTCTGCCACACCCCGAGAAGGCCAACGCGAGGCAGTGCCCACCCGAGACGAGAAGCGAGTTCACACCTCTGCTGCGCGACGTCAAGGGACAGGACCTGCTCGAGCGGCGCACCGGCTGGTACGCGGGCACCATGGTGACCAACGCGCTCGGCCTGGCCACCGTCGTCACCGGCATAGCACTCCTCGGCGATTCGTGGTGGGTCCTCGCCCTCGCCCCCGTCCTCGCCGTCCTGTGTGCCCGCACGGCGTTCATCGGCCATGACGCGGGCCACGCCCAGATCAGCGTCAATCGCGTCACGAACCGCCGCATCGGACTCGTCCACGGCAACCTCCTGCTGGGCATGAGCTACGCGTGGTGGAACGACAAGCACAACCGCCACCACGCCAACCCCAACCACATCGCCAAGGACCCCGACGTCGCCGCCGACGTCCTCGTCTTCACCAGCGAGCAGGCCGCCACCCGCGCAGGCCTGCGCGGCCGGCTCACCCGCCACCAGGCATGGCTCTTCTTCCCCCTCACCCTCCTCGAAGGCCTCGCCCTGAAGCTTCACGGCTTCCGGTACCTGCGCCGCCAGAGCGGCCGCGAGCGCCTGGTGGAGGGCACCCTCCTCATCGCCCACATCACCGGGTACGTCACGCTGCTCCTGACGACGATGCCGCTCGCGCACGCACTCGTCTTCGCCGCGCTCCATCAAGCCCTGTTCGGGCTGCACCTGGGCATGGCCTTCGCGCCCAACCACAAGGGGATGGACATGCCCGACCCCGACGGCCAGAAGTGGGGGCACCTGCGGCGCCAGGTCCTCACGTCCCGCAACATCAGGGGCGGCGTCCTCACCGACTGGTTCCTCGGCGGCCTCAACTACCAGATCGAGCACCACCTGTTCCCCAGCATGCCCCGCCCCCACTTGAGGCTCGCCCAGTCCATGGTGAAGGCCCACTGCCACGACCTCGGCGTCCCGTACACGGAGACCGGCCTCGTCGACTCCTACCGTCAGGCCCTGCGACACCTGCACGAAGTGGGAGAACCGCTGCGCGCCGGCGTCTGATGCGTAGCGGAGGACGGAGGCCGGTCGTGACCGCGCCTCGAGGACACAAGGGAGACAAGGGCGATGATGACTGGATCGCGGCCGTGCCCCACCTGGAGCTGCGCGGCCTCGGCCACGATGCCGGACCCGGCGCCAGGGTGCTCGGCGCACACCGGCTCACGGCATGACGCGTCCGGGCACAGTGGCCTGTTGGCGCCCGGCACGGACAGCCCGGTGAACGACGCCGCCGCCGGAACCGGCGTCCACGGTCCCGCCGAGATCCCCGACGGTTGCGCGTCCCCTGACGCCGTCTCGCCGCACCTAAGCTGGGGACCATGACCTCAGTGGAGCAGGAACCCGCGCGGGCGCTGTTCGCGGGAGCTTCGCGTCGGTGGGTACGACTGCTGCCCTGGGGCGTGGCGTTCGTGCTGTGCGTCGCCCTGCTGCCCACCACCATCCAGGTGCTCAGCGTCGACTACGGCCTGAACGGCGGCATCGCGAGCGCGCTGGCCGTCGCGCAGTCGGCACCGCTGCTGCTCGCCGTCGTCCGCCCGCTGCAGGCCTGGTACGTGATCTTCGCCGCGGACGTGGCCGGGGCGCTCGCCCTGCTCGCCGTGGACCTCGACGACCAGAACGTGTGGCCGTTCCCGCCCATGGAGATCGTCGGGTACGTCGCGCTCTGCCTCGCCCTCGGCCTGCGCGAGCCGCGCCGGACGCTCCTCGTGGTGTGGCTGGCGACGGCGGGCGCGAACATCGGCCTGGGGTTCGTCGCGCCGGGCGGCACGAGCGCCAGGAGCGCACTGCTCACCATCCTCAGCGGCGTGGCACTCCTGCTCGCCGCCGCACTCCGCGAGCGGTACGAGGTGCAGCGCAGGCTGGCCGAGCAGGAGACGATCAGCGAGGCCGAGCGCGAGCGGCGGACCCTGCTGGAGGAGCGCGCTCGCATCGCACGCGAGCTGCACGACGTGGTGGCGCACCACATGTCCGTCATCACGGTGCAGGCGGGCACCGCGGCGTACCGCATCGACGGGCTTCCGCAGGATGTGCAGGAGGAGTTCACGTCCATCGCGGCGACCGCGCGCGAGTCGCTCGGCGAGATGCGACGGCTCCTCGGCGTGCTGCGCAACGAAGAGGCGCACGGCGAGCTCGCGCCCCAGCCGGGCCTGACGCGGATCGGGCAGTTGGTGGAGGCGACGGTGCGGGCGGGAGTGCCGGTGGAGTTCACCCCCTGCGACGCCGATGTGCCCGAGGTGGTGGGCCTGTCCGCGTACCGCATCGTCCAGGAGGCCCTCGCGAACGTCGTGCGGCACGCGCCGGGTGCTCCGACGCGGGTGTCGGTGTCGGAGTCCGTCTCCGAGTCCGTTTCGACAGGCGGCGCGCGGCTCACCGTCCTCGTCGTCAACGCGCCGCCGCCCGAGCCGCCCGTCGCGCCGCTCGAGGAGGGCGGCACCGGGCACGGCCTCGTCGGCATGCGTGAGCGGGTGCGCCTCGCCGGCGGTGCCCTCGACGCGGGCCCGCTGCCGGACGGCGGCTTCCGGGTCGCCGCACAACTTCCGCTGACCGAAGGGGACCTCACGTGACGACGCGCGTCATCATCGTCGACGACCAGGCCATGGTGCGGGCCGGCTTCGCCGCGCTGCTGGCCGCCCAGAGCGACATCGACGTGGTGGGGGAGGCCCCGGACGGTGCGAAGGGCGTCGAGCTGAGCCGGCGCACCCACCCCGACGTCGTGCTGATGGACGTCCGCATGCCCGAGATGGACGGCCTCGAGGCCGCGCGCCGCCTCCTCGCGCCCCCGCCGGGCGGTGGGGGCACCGCCCACGACGTTCAGGGAGTACGGGAGCACCGGCCCCGCGTCCTGATGCTCACCACGTTCGACGTCGACGACTACGTCTACGAGGCGCTGCGGGCGGGCGCGAGCGGCTTCCTGCTGAAGGACGCGCCGCCGGCCGATCTCATCGCGGCGGTACGCGTCGTGGCCTCGGGCGACGCGCTGCTCGCTCCCTCGGTGACGCGCCGCCTCATCGCGGACTTCGCCCGGCAACGTCCCGCCGCCCGGGGCAAGCCCGCGCTGCGACTCAAGGCCCTGACGGCACGCGAGACCGAGGTCCTCGTCCTGGTGGCCCGAGGGCGGTCCAACGCGGAGATCGCGCAGACTCTGGTACTGGCCGAGCAGACGGTGAAGACACACGTGAGCCGCGTCCTCACCAAGCTCGACCTGCGCGATCGCGCCCAGGCGGTGGTCTTCGCGTACGAATCGGGGCTGGTGGCCCCGGGCGAGTAGGACGGCGCCACCCCGGGGCCGTCCCCGGGGCCCCGGGCCCGTCGCCACCGGAGGCGGAGATGGCCCGCGGGCCCCGACGCTCGCACGGCGCTGTTTCCGGCCGCCCTGAACCGCGTCGGGCGGGACGTGGTCTTGTCAGGGCGGCCCGCGAGCCGGCTCCTCGCAACGACCACGAGCACTTGTCCGGGTCCCGGCACGGGGCGGCGAGGACGGCGCGGCAACGGCGGCAAGCCCCCGTGCGCGCCGAGCCGGCGGCAGCCTGGCCGCCCCTTCCCGTGCTCTGCGACAAGCGCCGAGCGGGGGACGACCCGTTCCGCCGCAGGCCGGGGCCGCGCCCCGGGCCCGGGAGGCGCAGCCCTCCGGCGGCGGGCAGAGCCCGCCCCTCCTCCACCCCCTACCGCGGTAGCACCTCCACATTGGCTCCCGCGTATGACGCCCGGCACGCACCCGGTCCCGCACTCTCCACACATCGGCACGAAAGATCGCGAGAGGGCGGAACATGAGGCTACGCAGCAAGCGGCAGCAGACGGACCACCGACCGGAGGCCCCGGCCACCACACCCGGCCTCGCCGTCGAACTGCGCGGTGTCCGGCGCCAGTACGGCCGCGGCGCGGGCTCCGTGCACGCGCTGGCGGGCGTCGACCTGGCCCTGCCGCGCGGCACGTTCACCGCGGTCATGGGCCCGTCCGGGTCCGGCAAGTCCACCTTCCTGCAGTGCGCCGCCGGGCTCGACCGGCCGTCGGCGGGCTCCGTGCGCCTCGGCGGTACGGAGATCACCGGCATGAGCGAGAACAAGCTCACCGAATTGCGTCGCAGCCGCGTCGGCTTCGTCTTCCAGGCCTTCAACCTGCTGCCGTCGCTGACCGTGGAGCAGAACGTGCTGCTCCCGATGCGCCTCGCCGGCCGGCGCCAGGACCGCGGGCGGGCACAGGCGGTGCTCGCGCAGGTCGGGCTCGGCGACAAGGCGCGGCGCAGGCCCGGTGAGCTCTCCGGCGGCCAGCAGCAGCGCGTGGCCGTCGCCCGCGCCCTGGTCACCAGCCCGGACGTGGTCTTCGCCGACGAGCCCACCGGCGCCCTCGACACCGGCACCGCCGCCGAGGTACTCGGCCTGCTCCGGGACGCCGTCGACACCCTCGGCGCCACCGTCGTCATGGTCACCCACGACCCCGCCGCGGCCGCCTGGGCCGACCGTGTGCGGTTCCTCGCCGACGGCGCCTTCGCCGGTGACCTGGAGCGCGGTTCGGCGGAGCGGATCGCGGCGCGGATGACGGTGCTCACCGCCCGTACCGCCCGCGTGGAGGCGATGGCAGGTGCGACGGCATGAGGCTTCCCAACGGACTCGCCCGTGCGGCCGTCCGCTTCAAGCCCGCGTCCTTCGCGGGGACCTTCGTCGCGCTGCTGATGTCCGCACTGATCGTCACGGCCTGCGGCATCCTGCTCGAGACCAGCCTGCGCGCGACGGTGCCGCCCCAGCGGTACGCGAAGGCGCCGGTCGTCGCGGCGGCGGACCAGTACGTGCGCGTGGCCACGGGCAGCGGCGAGGACCGCGAGGAGGAGGCGACCCCGCTGCCGGACACCGCACGGGTGGACGCCGGACTGGCGGCGAAGGCCGCCGAGGCGCCGGGCGTGGCCGCCGCGGTCCCGGACTTCACCTTCCCGGTGCGCGCGGCGGACGGTGGTGCGGCCTTCGGCGCCCGTGAACTGCCCGTCGCGGGCGGTGCGCTGACGGGGCACGGCTGGGGCTCGCACGCGTTCACCGGTACCGCGCTGACCACCGGCTCCGCGCCCCGCGAGGGCGAAGTCGTGCTCGACGCGGGTACGGCCCGCACCGCGAAGGCCGCCGTCGGCGACACCGTCGTGCTGCAGACCGCCGCCGGGCGGCGGGACTTCCGCGTCGCGGGCGTCGCCGAGGCCGGACCCGCGGACACCGCCCGCAGTGCCGGCGCCGCAGGCGCCCTCGCCTGGTTCGCCGACGGCCAGGCCCCCACGCTCGCCGGCCACCCCGGCAAGGCGGACGCCATCGCCGTGCTGGCGCGGCACGGCACCGATGCCGACGCCCTCGCCGGCTCCGTGCAGAAGGCCCTGGCGGGCTCCGTCGCCGAGGTGTACCTGGGCGACGACCGCGGTGCCATCGAGGATCCGGGCCTCGGCTACGCGAAGGAGACTCTCTTCGGAATCGGCGGATCCTTCGGCGGCATCGCCGCCATCGTCGCGGTCTTCACCGCGGCCGGGACCGTCGCCCTGTCCGTGTCCCAGCGGGCGCGGGAATTCGCGCTGCTGCGCGCCGTCGGCGCCACCCCGCGGCAGATCCGCCGCGCGGTCGCCTCCGAGGCGCTGCTCGTCGCGCCGCTCGCCGGGATCGTCGGCTGCCTGCCCGGCATCGGGCTCGCGCACTGGTGGTTCGGGCAGTTGCAGGAACGCGGCGCGATCCCACAAGCGGTGCGGGTGCACGTCTCCTGGATCCCCCTCCTCGTCGCCGTCGCCGCCGGGCTGCTGACCGCGCTCGGCGCCGGCTGGGCGGCAGGACGCAGGCCCGCCAAGACCAAGCCGGGCCAGGCGCTCACCGATGCGTCGGTGGAGCGGCTGCGGCCAGGCGTGATCCGTACCGTGCTGGGCATCGGCGCCCTCGTCGGCGGCGGGTTCCTCACCGGCCTCTCGGCCAGTTCCACGGGGGACGGCGCGGCCGGCGCGGCGCTCGGCGTCGTGATGCTCTTCATGCTCGCCGTCGCACTGCTCGGCCCGCTGGTCGCGCGAGTGTGCGCGGGGCTCTTCGGCCTACCCCTGCGCGGGGCGGGCCCGGCCGCCGGACTCGCGGCCGCCAACTCCCGTGCCAACGCCCGCCGCCTCGCCTCCGCGATCACCCCGATCGCGCTCGCCATGGCCTTCGCCTCGACGCTCGTCTTCATGCACACGAGCGAGAACCACGCCGCCGACAAGCAACTGCGCGCGGGCATCACCGCGGACCACGTGGTCACGGACCCGGCCGGGCTCCCGGCGGACGCGGTGGCACACGCCGCCCGCGCGCCGGGCGTGACCGCGGCCGTCGGCCTGCTGAACACGCAGGTGCTGGTGCCGGTCGGCTCCGGCGAGTTCAAGTCGCTGCGGGGGGCGGCGGCCCAGGGCGTCACCGGTTCCGGCGCCGAGCTCGCGAAGGTTCAGGACCTGGACGTACGTGAAGGCAGCCTCGACCGGCTCGGCAAGGGCCGTATCGCCATCGACAAGACCCTGGCGGCCTCGGCGGACGCCGGCGTCGGCGACCGGCTTCCGTTCTACCTCCCCGACGGCACCGACGCCCGCCCCGAGATCGTCGCGGTCTACGGCCGCGGCCTCGG
Organism: Streptomyces pactum; assembly: GCF_002005225.1. Classification (NCBI taxonomy): domain Bacteria; kingdom Bacillati; phylum Actinomycetota; class Actinomycetes; order Kitasatosporales; family Streptomycetaceae; genus Streptomyces; species Streptomyces pactum. The sequence continues at coordinate 320,689 of NZ_CP019724.1, read as the reverse complement.
CCTGGCCACGGTGACCATGGACCGGGCCTCCCTGGCCGGGCACGTCACCTCGGGCTTCGACAGCACGTTGCTGGTACGCGGCGGCTCGGAGAAGTCGCTCACCCCCCTGGGCGAGGTCACCGACGCGTCCGGTTACGCCACCGAGCAGAACCTCGACGCGCACCTGGGCGCCTGGACCAACAACACCATGGCCGCGGTCCTCGGCGGCTTCGCCGCCGTCGCCGCCGTCAACACCCTGGTGATGACGGTCCTCGACCGCCGCCGCGAGCTGGGCACGCTGCGCCTCGTCGGCTCCACCCGGCGCCAGGTGATGCAGATGCTCCGCTGGGAGGGACTGCTGGTCTCCGCGGTGGGCGTGGTCCTCGGCTCCGCGATCGCCGCGGCCACGCTGATCCCGATGATGCACGGCATGACCGGCGAGGCGCCGTACGTGCCCCCGCTGGTGTACGCATCCTTCGCGGCGGCCACCGGCGGCCTGGCCCTGCTCGCGGTGACGCTGCCGGCGCGGGCGGCGCTGCGCCGCTGGTCGTAGCGCGTGTACAGGGAGCGGGAGCCGGTATCACTCGCGGACTCCCGTTTCGTACGACCTCTCGGTTCGCGGGCCTCGAGCAGCGGACCACAGCGTGCCGCGGTGGCCCTCGACGGCGTTCGGCGCGGCCGCATCGGGAGCAGTGCGCCGCCTTGCGGAGCCGGGCCCGCGCCGTGCCCGCGCCGTGCCCGCGCGAGGCGGCAGCGCCACGCGTACCACCGCCCCACCGACCCGCCCGGCAATGACGGAAAGGACCTCCATGACCGCAACGCAGGCTCCCCCGGGCCGCATCGGGAAGGCCGCTGTCGCGGCCCTCGGCCTGCTGGCCGTCGCCACCGGTGCCTTGGAGTCGGTGGTGACGCCGACGCTCCCGCTCCTCCAACGCGAGCTGGACATGAGTCCGGCCGAAGGAGCGCTGCTCAGCATCGTGCTCCTGATCACCGGCGCGCTCATCACACCGGTCGCGGGCAAGTTCGGCGACCGCTATGGCGGAAAACGCGTACTGATCCGGCTGATGACGGTGGTCTCGGCCGGTGGCCTGGTGTCCGCCCTGGCGCCGAACCTGCCCGTGCTGCTGCTCGGCCAGGTGCTGCAGGGAGCGATGGTGGGCGCGCTGCCCCTGTCGTTCATCCTGGTGCGCAAGCACCTCCCCGCAGAAGAGTCGAAGGTGGCCATCGGAGTGGTCAGCGGGCTCTTCGTGGGGGGCGGGATGGCGGGGACGCTGTCGGCCGGACCCGTGGCGGAAGGGCTGTCCCGGCACTGGATGTTCGCGCTGCCGACGATCGCGGTCATCGGGGCCACCGTCCTGGTGCACAGGCTGATGCCGCACGATCCGCCGGGCCGGCCGGGCGACGCCGGGGTCGACTGGCCCGGGCTGGTTCTCCTGAGCGGGACGCTGCTCACGCTCATGCTCGTGCTCGCGCTGGCGCCCGACATCGCCTCACGGCCCCTCGTGCTCGGCTCGCTCATCGTGGTGCTGGCTGCCTTCGCGACCGGATGGACGGCCGTTGAGCGGCGTGCGGCGTCGCCGATGATCGATCTGCGCATGCTGGCACGGCCCGCGATGTGGAAGTCGAGTGTGCTGACCTTGGTGATCTGCGTCGGTACCTCGGTGGCGGTCTATCTCGTCCCGCAGTTGTTCGCGGTGCCCGCCGACCGGTACGGCTTCGGGGCCGGCGCCACCGAGATCGGCTTCTTCCTGCTGCCCGGCGCCGTGGCCGCGTCACTGGCCGGGCCGATCAGTGCGATGGGGACGCGGCGCTTCGGCTCGCGTGCCGTGGTCACCGCCGGGATCGTCATCATGGCCGCCGCCCTCATCGGCCTGGCGGCCGTGCACACCGAGGTCTGGCACCTCGTCATCGGCAAGATGATGATCGCGCTGGCGAATGGCCTGTGCGTCACCGCGATGGTGACCGACACCGCCACTTCCGTCGATCAGAGCGACACGGGCATCGCCACCAGCCTCGTCCTGGTGACGCGCGTGATCGGCTACGCCGTGGGCGCGCAGATCGGCGGCGCGATCCTCACCGCCGGTACCCCTTCCGGGACGGACGTCCCGGCCGAGTCGGCCTTCGTCACCGGCTTCGTCATCGCCGCCGCCGTCACGGCGCCGGCCCTGCTTGTCGCCCGCACCATGAGCAAAGGAGTCAAGGAATGACCCGCACCGACCTGATGGCGAGTACCTCCGCCACGCGGAAGCGCACGGTCCTGATATCCGGGGCCGGCGTCGCCGGGACCGCCCTCGCCTTCTGGCTGGACCGCCACGGATTCGCGGTCACGGTGGTCGAGAAGGGAGGCACACTCCGCAGCGGTGGCTATCCCATCGACGTGCGCGGCACCGCACTCGAGGTCGTCCGCAGGATGGGGATCCTGCCGCGACTGCGGGACGCGCACATCGACCTGCGCCGGCTGACCTTCCTCGACGGGGACGGCGGCGAGGTGGCCTCGGTCAGCCCCCACGCCGTCACCGGTGGTGTCGCGGGCCGCGACCTGGAGGTGCGGCGCGGGGACCTGACCGACGCCCTCCACACGGCGGTCCGTGATGACGTGGAGTTCCTGTTCGACGACTCCATCGAGACCCTCGACCAGTCCGGCCACGGTGCCGACGTCACCTTCCGCGGGGGCGGCACGCGTACGTTCGACATGGTGGTCGGTGCGGACGGTCTGCACTCACGTACCCGCGAGCTCCTGTTCGGCCCCGAGGAGCGGTTCCACCGGTACCTCGGCCACTGCTTCGCCGTGTTCACCATGCGCAACACCTTCGGGCTCTCCCACGAGACCCTGATGTGGAACACCCCGGGCAGGGCCGCGGCACTCTACGCCGTCGGGGACGACGACGAAGTGCACGCTTTCCTGAACTTCGCCCACCCGGAACCGCCGTTCGAAGCGTTCCGGAACCCGGAGGCCCAACGGAACCTGGTCGCCGCGGTCTTCGCCGACGCGCGTTGGGAGGTTCCGGGGATGCTGGCCGCCATGCGCGACGCGGACGACCTCTTCTTCGACGGCGTCAGCCAGATCCGCATGCCACGCTGGTCCAGCGGCAGGGGCGCGCTGGTGGGCGACGCCGCGTACGCACCCTCGTTCCTCACCGGACAGGGCACCAGCCTCGCCCTCGTCGGCGCGTACATGCTCGCCGGTTCCCTGGCCGACCGTGACCACGCCGCGGGCTTCGCCGCCTACGAGGCCAACACCCGCGGATTCGTGACGGAGAACCAGGAGCAGGTCGGCGCGGGCGGTGCCACACTCTTCCCGACCACCGCGCGGGCTCTGAGGCAGCGCAACGACATGCTGCGCGGCCTCAGCGTCCTGCCCCCCGCGGACGGCCGACCGGCCCATTCGGCCCTCACCCTGCCCGACTTCCTGCCCCGGGCGTGAGCCAGGGAGGGCGCCGCTGACGGGCCTCACCAGCGGTCGGGGCCGGCGGGTCCGGTCCCGGCGCTGGTGCCCCGGGCGCCCTGGTCGCGGAGTGCCGCTGGCACGCTCCGGTCAACTGGGCGCCCAGGCACCACAGCCGGCGGTGACGGCACAGGTCCCGGCGATCGGTCTCCGCTCGTTCTCGTAAGGCGTCCGAGGGAGAGTCCAAGGGGAGTCCAAGGGAGGAGAGCACGGGCGCGCCCGCCGACGACGAGGCCGGGACTCCCCCCGGGTGATCCCGGGGGGAGTCCGTCAGTGCGCCTGGGCCCCTGGACCGGTGCTGCCCCGTACGACCAGCCGGTGCGGGATGGTCAGGTCCAGGGCCGGCACCTCGTTCTCCGGGCTGTAGATGCGGTCGGCCAGGCACTGCAGCGCACGTTCGGCGATCTGCCGCTTGTCGGGGGAGACGGTGGTCAGCGTCGGATGGCTGAAGCGGCTGTCTTCGATGTCGTCGAAGCCGACGACCGCGAGGTCGTCGGGCACTCGCAGCCCACGCGCGTGCGCCATGTGCAGGGCGCCCAGCGCCAGTTCGTCCGTGAAGGCGAACACGGCGTCCGGGGTGTCCCCGTCGTCCCCGTCGAGCAGTTCCGCCATGGCCCGGGCACCGTCCTGCCGGTGCAGTGAGGTAACGGAGCGTTCCCACCGCGGCTTCGGCGTGACGCCCGCTCGGCGCAGTGCGCTGCGGTAGCCCTCGGCGCGCTGCTCCGCGGTGCCGTTGTGCAGGTGCGGCTGCAGCCCGATGGCGGCGACGCGGCGGCGTCCGAGTGCCAGCAGATGGGTGGTCGCCTCGTCCGCGGCGGCCACGTTGTCCACGGCCACCCGGTCCGCCAGGCCCTGAGGGCTGCGCTCACCGAGCAGCACCACGGGCAGGGGGCGCGCGGTGGTCGCCACCTCCTGTGCCTCCAGTGCCCAGGGGCTGATGATGAGGCCGTCCATGGCCCGGCCGCCGTCGCCGGTCAGCAGCCGCCGCTCCGCCTCCGCGTCACCGTGCGTCTGGTCGATGATCACCGTCCATGAACGGCGCCGGGCCTCGTCGACCAGGAGGCCGGCGAGTTCGCCGAAGTACGGCGAGTGCAGTTCCGGGATGGCGAGACCGATGACTCCGGTGCGGCCCGCCCGCAGGTTGCGGGCGGCGAGATTGGGGCGGTACCCCAGCTCGTCGATCGCCTCCTGGACCCGCTGCCGGGTCTGCGTGGAGACCCTGGCGGAACCGTTGACCACGTTCGACACGGTGCGCGCCGACACCCCGGCGCGGGCGGCTACGTCTTTCAGGCTGCTGCTCACCCGCACATCGTGGCATGCCGTCGGCGGCGTTGACCAAGATCCCCTCCGAAAGGTATTGCCACGTTGAATTCAACGATGCAACATGTTCCGGACAGTTCTGCTGCACGTGCAAGGAGGCACCCATGAGTCCGCACACCCACCCCGACGTCTCCGCGGCCGGCCTCGATCCGGACGTGACGGCCGACGTCGCGGCCCTGTACTCGGACGGCATCACCGCCCGCAAGGGTGCCTTCGCCCCCGACTGGGCCGACCGGCTCCGCGAGGACATCGACGCGGCCTTCGAGGAAGCGCTGGCACGGCCCGGCGGCGCCGTCGGACGCGGACCGCACCGCTACTACGTGGAGATCCACCCCGAGCAGCTACGCGGCTTCGTCGACCTCGTCGACCACCCCTGGGTGAGGTCCGTCTGCACCGCGGTGCTCGGCCCGGACTACCGCATCGTCGAGCTCGGCTTCGACGTGCCGCTTGAGGGCGCCGTCAACCAGCCCTGGCACCGGGACTTCCCCATGCCGGAGGAGACCCGCGCCGAGCGGCGGCTGACCTCTTTGGCCTTCAACGTGACCGCCGTCGACACGGAGGAGGACATGGGGCCCTTCGAGATCGCGCCGGGCACCCAGTGGGACGACAGCCCGGAGTTCGGCCACGGGATGTTCCCGCCCCGTCCGCACTACCCTCGCCTCGAGGAGCGGGCCGTGCGCAAGTACCCGCGGCGGGGCGACATCTCGGCGCGCACCGCGCTGACCATCCACCGCGGCACCAAGAACGACTCGGCGAAGTCCCGGCCCGTGCTGGTGCTGGGAGTCGACGGCCCCGAGGCCACAAACGGCGACCGGCACGACACGGCAGTGACCCGTACCTACTGGGAGTCCCTGCCCGAGCGGGTGCGGCGCCACCTGGACTGCCCGATCGTCGACAGGCTGGAGCCGATCACGCAGAAGCACACCATCGAGGGTCTGGTCATGGGCGATGCCTGAGCTCACCGCGGAGCCCGAGAACACCGAGGCGGCCGTCGGGGACCAGCGGAAGGCGCCGGCCATGGTGTACGCGGTCGCGGGCGTGTCCGCGCTGGGCGGCCTGCTGTTCGGCTACGACACCGGCATCATCTCCGGCGCTCTGCTGCACCTGCGCGAGGACCTGGACCTGTCCTCCCGCGAGCAGGAGATCGTCGTCAGCGTGATCCTGCTCGGCGCGATGGCCGGAGCGCTGCTCGCGGGACGCCTGGCCGTACGGCACGGACGCCGCAAGGTCGTCATCGCGGTCGCGGTCGTCTTCGCCCTCGGGGCCGCGGCCGCCGCCGCGGCCCCGGGGGTGGGCAGCCTCGTCGCCGCGCGCTTCGTACTCGGACTGGCCGTCGGCGGCGCCTCCAACATGGTGCCGGTCTATATCGCCGAGACGGCTCCCGCCGGGATCCGCGGCCGGCTCATGGTGCTGTTCCAGCTCATGGTCGCCTGCGGACAGCTCATCGCCTATCTGTGCGGCTGGGCGTTGTCGGGCAGTGGCGGCTGGCGCGTGATGTTCGCCCTGGCGGTCCTCCCCGCCGTGGCCCTGGGGATCGGCATGCTGGCCCTGCCCGAGAGTCCACGCTGGCTCGTCGAGCGCGGCCACCGGGAGGAGGCCGTGAAGGTACTGACCCGGCTCCGGCCCGCCGGCACGGACGTCCGCCGGGAGATCGACGAGATCACCGAGGTCGCCGCCGCCACTCCCTCGGGCGGCTGGCGCGACCTGCGACAGCGCTGGATGCGCCCCGCCCTGCTGATCGCCGTCGGAATCGCGGCCTTCTCCCAGCTCACCGGCATCAACGCCGTCGTCTACTACGCACCGACGATCCTCGTCGACGCGGGGTTCGGCGACTCGGCCGCCCTGCTCACCGGCGTGGGGATCGGCGTGATGCTGGTGGTCGCCGGTGTGGTCGGTGCCATCGCCGTGGACCGGGTGGGCCGCCGCCGGACGATGCTGTGGTTCCTGCCGGGCTCCGGCCTCGCCATGGCGGTCATGGCCCTGGCCTTTCTCGGTCCTCAGGGCTCGGCGGCGCAGCGCTGGACGGTGATCGTCGCACTGTTCGCCTACATCCTGTGCAACGGGATCGGGCTACAGGCCGTGGTCTGGCTCATCGGCCCGGAGATCGTCCCGCTGAGTGTGCGCGGCCCGGCGACCAGTCTCGCCACCGTCACGCTGTGGGGCGTCGACCTGCTGATCGCGGTGACCGCTCTGACCGCCATCCAGACAATCGGCCGCTCCGGCACCTTCTTCGTCTACGCGCTGATGAACGTCGCGTGCATCGCCTTCGTGGCGGCGAAGGTACCGGAAACCCGGGGACGGTCCCTGGAGAGCATCGAACGAGCGTTGCAGCGTGGCGGCTCCTTCCGGAAGACCCTTCAGAACCACTGAAGGTCCGACCGGGAGGGGGCGCCTCGCGGGCCCGGTCGCAGCACCGTTCCGCCACGCCGCGCCGCTCGCAGATCACTCAGGACGACACTCCGTAGAAGGAGGCGATCGCCGCGGCGCGGTTGTGCAGCGAGGTGCGCAACCACTGCGGGGAGAGAGCCTCCGCGTCCGTAGTGAGCTGCCACAGCGCCCATTCGGCGTGCCGTGCGTCCTGGAAGGTCACCTCCAGCCGCAGCCGCCCGTCCGCGTCGGGTTCCTCGGCTCGGACGGCCAGCGCGGTGCTCACCAGGTCCTCCCGGCGCGCCGGGTTCACCCGCACCAGCACCGTGACCTGATCGCCGTCGGAGAGGAACTGCGCGCAGCGTTCCCGCCAGATCCGGTCCAGGTCGACCCGGTCCGGTCGCTGGGCCGGTTCGGGGAGTGTCTCGGCGGCCAGCACCCGCGACAGCCGGTAGGTGCGGTCCGCGCCGGACCGTGTGGCCAGCAGATAACCCCGGTCGCGCACGGTGACCAGGCCGATCGGGTCCACGGTGCGCCACTGCGGTGTCTGGTCACTGGCCGCGTAGCGGATGCGCAGCTTGCGGCCGGTGAGCACCGCGCGCCGGACCTCGATCATCGTGGCGTCGGGCAACTCGTCGGTGAGCAGGCGGTGTGAGAGCAGGTCGGTCTCCGGATCGATGAGCAAGCGCTGGGCGGCATCGCTCGCGGCTGCCCGGTGGGTCTCGGGCAGTGCGTCAACCACCTTGCGCATGGCCGCGGCGAGGGCGGTGCCGAGGCCGAACACCCGCTCACCGCGCCCCGACCCGGCGACCAGGAGGGCGAGGGCCTCGTCGTGGTTCAGTCCGGTGAGATCGGTCTGGAAACCGGGCAACAACGCGAAACCGCCGCGCCGGCCGCGTTCGGCGTAGACCGGGATGCCGGCCGCGGACAGTGCCTCGATGTCGCGCAGCACGGTGCGAGTGGAGACCTCCAGCTCGCGGGCCAGCGTGGCCGCGGTCAGCCGGCCGCGCCGGCGCAGCAGCAGGACCAGCGAGATCAACCGGTCGGCACGCACACGAGAACGTTAACGGAATGCATGACGAAGGGTGTCGTGATTTGCGGGGAGGCTTGCCAACGTGCCGTCGAAGGCGGTGGCCGCCGAGCCGACGTGCGTACGCGCCGCCGATGAATCGAATGGAGCTGATGTGACGATGGAGCGGATGACGGTCGACCCGTGGACGTGGTCGGTGGAGATGGGTTACAGCCAGGGCCAGATCGTCTCCGGGCACGCCCGGACGCTGTACTGCTCCGGACAGACCGCGATGAGCGGCGAGGGCAAGCCTCAGCATGCCGGTGACATGGCGGCGCAGTTGGCGCTGACCATCGACAACCTGGAGTCCGTGCTCGGAAAGGCCGGCATGTCCCTCGCCGACCTCGTCCGGCTCAACGTCTACACCACCGACGTCGACCGGCTCTTCGAGCACTACGGCGTGCTGGCGTCGCGGCTGGGCGCCGCCGGGGTGGCACCGACCACCACGATGCTCGGGGTGACACGGCTGGCGATCCCCGGCCTGATGGTCGAGTTGGAGGGAACCGCGGTCGCCTGAGGTGACCTCGTCGCCCGCGGCAGGGCTTGTTAGTGCCGTGCCCGTCAGCAAGAGGGCCGCCTCCGTCCGGCAGGCGGCCCTCCCGCGGATCGGCCGGCTCAGTCCGGGCCGGGTTCGGCCGCGCAGGCGACGTCGGACCGCGGGCGTTCGCCGGTGACCAGGAACTTGGTCGTCGCGTCGTTGAGGCACCGGTTCTTCAGGAAGAGATAGGCGAGGTGCCCGCCCTGGTCGGCGGTGACCATCCGAGCCCGCTCACCGAAGGCCTCGCGCAGTTCGCGGGCGCCGGACAGCGGCGTGGACGGGTCGCGCAGGTTCTGCACGATCAGTACGTTCGACGGCCCGCGATCGGTGATCTTCACCGGGGGCTCGCTCGGTTCCGTCGGCCAGAAGGCACAGGGCCAGATGTTCGCCCCGGCGGCGCCGAACATCGGGTAGCGGGAACGGTCCGCCTCGACGTTGCGCTGATACGCGGCGACCGACTCCGGCCAGTCGCGGTCGTTGCACAACACCGCGAGCTGGGCGGCGACCGGGTTGTCGGCCGGCTGCCCGGGCGGTACTTCCGAGGGCGGGGCCGGCGGGAGGGGCCGCCCGGTGTCGACGGCACGCCAGATCGCGGCCAGTTGTGGCAGCCACTGGTCCAAGTACAGCTTCTCGAACGTGACCTTGCGGAACCGCTTGCCGTCGAAGCCGTCCGGCCTCGGCCTGGCGTCCAGCCGGGCGGCGATCTCGAAGTACTTCCTCCTGATCCGTTCCACCGAGGTGCCGAAGCCGTACTCGGGGTGCTCGGAGAGGAACCTGGCGAAGTCCGGGAACCTGTCCTCGACGCCCTCTCCGAAGCCGCGGGAGGCCGATGGGCCGCTGCCTTCCGGGCCCATCGCACTGTCGAGCACGAACTGGGCACTGCGCTGCGGGAACAGCGTGGTGTAAACGGAACCGAGGTAGGTGCCGTAGGAGATGCCGAGGTAGGAGATCTTCGGCTCGCCCAGGGCGGCGCGGATCCGGTCCATGTCACGCGCGGTGTTCGCCGTACTGATGTGCGCCAGCATCGGCGCCGTCGCCGCGGAGCCGCACTTCTCGGCGACGTCGGCCGCGTACACGGCCCGCTTGGCGACGTCGGCCGGGCCCAGCGCGTATTCCGGGATGTTCGCCGTCGCCGTCGCCTCACCCTCCAGATCGCAGGTCACCGGAGTGCTGTGCCCGACCCCGCGCGGGTCGAAGCCGATCACGTCGTAGGCGTCCAGCACACTCTGCGGTACGCCGTAGTACTTCAGCACCAGTGGGTAGGACAGCCCCGGTTCGCCCGGCCCGCCGGCGTTCGTCAGCAGCACGCCACGGCGCTTGTGAGGGCTGGGGGCGGCCAGGCGCGAGATCGCCAGGTCGATGCTCTTGCCGTCGGGGTCGCGGTAGTCCAGCGGAACCTTGAGCGTGCCGCACTCCAGTGCCGGCAGCGCGGTGCCGCCAGGGCACTCGCCCCAGCTCACCACGTCCGGCGACGCGCGCGACGCCGTTTCGGCACAAGCCCCCTGCCCGGTAGGAAGCGCCACCATGACGGTGGCGAGAACGGCAACGACAAACCTGCGCATGCAATGCTCCTCAGCGGCAGACACAGCCAGGGATCGGCGGCACAACACGACCGGAGCTCCATCGGGAGATGACGAAACCGTGCTGAACCGGGTGACGGAAGGACCTTCGAGGGGACGGGCCCGAGGAAGCGGGTCAGCCCGCCGCGCCGTCGAGCAGCCAACTGTGGCGCAGCCGCAAAGCTCGTTCCGTGCTCGCCGTCAAAGTGATGAGCCCGACGACGGAGTTGCCCCATGCCGACAGATCGACGGGCGAGGAGAAGGCGCCGACGTAGGGAGAGACGCCGTCCGCCCGGGTGAGCTGTTCGGCGAGCTGAACAACGAGGAGGAACACGGCGACGACGAGCACGATCGACGAAAGGAAACCGACCCCGCGACTCAGGGCGGGATGCCTGCGGTCGAAGTGCGCGCG